>CALXYZ010000008.1 GCA_944393075.1 uncultured Anaerobiospirillum sp.
AGCAGTACAAGAGGGTAGAACTTGGGACGTAGTAGGGGCTAAGCCATACACTAGCGAAAGCCACGTCATATTTGACCTTATTGGCTGGGCCAAAAAGTACAACGTGAGTCATTTCGGCTTTAAGTTGCATGCCGTCGTGGACGATGCTTCCAAGATGATTTTGTCTTACTCCCGTACCACCGCTCAGCGCCATGATGTCAATCTTTTAGTGCCTTTAGGATCGGATGCTCATAAGCGGTTTGGTCTTCACACTTTAATGGCTGATTCAGGTTACATTAGTGCGGAGCGTGAGGCTATTCTGGATCAAGAGGGTGTTACACTTTGTGTTATCTCTCGCAACGGCAGGAAAACAAAACTCGCCGCTGACGAGAGAGCAACCAATCGTGCTATCTCCCACTCTCGCAGCCGTGTTGAGCACGTGTTTGGATCCATTAAGAGCAATATAGGCTTTAAGCCTCTCAGCACCTTAGATGAGACACTGCAATCTGACTTCGATTTCATTGCGATGGTGCATAACTGTTCTAGGCTCCAAGTGTACCTTGACGGCCGGTATGCACGGCCGTCGCTGAAAAAATTCATTGCATCATAATGATACAATGGCTTTAATTTATGGCAGTCCCCCCTAACTTAATCACACACACTACAAGGCTAAACAACACGGCAAAGCAGACTTACCGTGTTAGACCAAGCAGTCTAACAGCCTACAGGTTAACAGCAGAGGTCTTTGCTTCACGGTACAGCTTGTACTCAGGCACGAAAAAACTACGCTACGAGTACAAAAAGATGCTTCAGCTATCAACAAAATTAGCGACAAACATGCGCTTTTACACGCACATACTTACACAAACTGCGATGTTTTTGGCAATTTTTTTCATAGATCGCACCGCAGTTTTAAACAAAATTCCACTTGTTTCCCATCGTTACTGACACAAGAGCACGCTCTGAGCCTAATTAGAGTCTGATTTTGCGGCATTTTCACAATGTAAACGTTTGTATTATGAATTCACCAAGCAATTTGCTTTGTTTACCTAGATTTTTGCTAAAAAATCGCCTCCGTTGCACGACAACTATCAACTCCCTGAACTAACCACATGACCACACAATCACCAACAACCATCACCTATCAAGCAAACAACTACGCCATATACAAAAAAACCTCAGGCCAACACAGAAGGTGTCAACCTAAGGTTTGGCGATCTAAGCCATCTCGTTGGGGCTTTCCCCACCTTAAGACATGAAACTGGCAGGACAACGATCAGGCCACTACTTCTTCCTTTACTTATTCCTTGGTTTGCTTAGCTCAGCAGCGTTAGTGTTTGGGCGCTTTCTCACTTCAGTGCTTAGCGCTTTAGACAGTGCCACAGGAGCAAGTGGAGTTTTGTGGTTAAGGATTTTAGTGGAGGGAAATCTTGGGCCTTGCACAGCAAAGCTAAATGCGACCAAGGATGAAGAAATGGTGTCAGTAGGGCAGACAATGTGGCGCTCAGGTTGTTGCACAATGACCTGATCATGATGCCTAAGCCTGCCCTACTTAGTTGGCTAAACCAGCCTCTTTAAGCCACCTAATAGGCCTCGTGACCTCTTAGGCGGCTACTACAGCCTTTATTGGCGGCTCTAACTCTTGCAAGTAGAGATTAGAGCTTGAACAGAGGGCCGTAGTTCTTGCAGGCACGGTAGTCTTGGCCTTCCTTGTCCATGCCGAAGGCATTCCAGCAAGCTGGGCGGAAGATCTGCTCTTCTGGGACGTTGTGGCCGCAGACTGGGATACGGAGAATCGAGGCTAAGGTGATGAGGTCAGCACCGATGTGACCGTAGGCGATAGCACCGTGGTTAGCACCCCAGTTGTTCATGACATTGTAAGCGTCCTTGAACATGCCTTCCTTGCCAGTGCAACGTGGAGCAAACCAAGTGCATGGCCAAGTGTAGTCAGTACGCTTCCACAGCTTGTCGGTCACCTCAAATGGTAACTTCACCGACCAGCCCTCAGCGATCTGTAAGACAGGGCCTAAGCCTTCGACCAAGTTCAGACGCATCATGGTCATTGGAACTTCGGCGTTGGTTAAGAAGCGAGAGGAGAAGCCACCGCCACGGAAGTAGCCTAAGTCAGCTTGGTTCCAAGTGGTTGCATCTAAGCAAGCCTTCATGTCCTCATCGGTCATGTCGTACCATGGCTTGATGGTTGGGTTGCCGTTCTCGTCCTTAGCTTGGCAGCTGAAGTCGATAGCAGAAGCACCGGAGTTGATCAGGTGTAAGAAGCCATCGCAGTCACGGGCATGGCCCTCAAGGTCGTAACCAGAGACACGCTTGACGGCGTTGCCAGACCAATAGGTACGGACGTCGGAGAACATCACAGCACGGTTGGTGAGGAGTTTGCCAAAGAGCATGCCTAAGCTGTTGAGCACGTCATTCTCGGTAGCGAGAACCATGGTCTCACGCTTGCCATTCCAGTCGAAAGAGGAATTGAGCATAGCCTCAGCAAAGTCGCAGTTTGGTAAGTGGTCGGTCCACTGGCGTTGGCCTTGGAAGCCAGCGGCGATAGCGTTGTGACCAACAGCCTCTTCCTCGCAGCCCTCTGGGAGGTTCTTGTTGCCTTTGATGAGGTCCTTGATGATAACCATCATCTTGACCACAAACTCCCATTGCTCGTCCTTAACTTCGCGGGAGTTCTGCATGCTCTCAGGGTTCTTGTCGAAGCCTTCCTTGCAGTGCTCACGAGTCCAAGCTAAAGCCTTCTTGAACTCAGCCTCGTCGTAGATGCCACGCTCCATGCGACGGAGGATTTCCACCTCGTCCACACTCTCAACGCGCATACCTAAGTACTCTTCGATGAACTTAGAGTCGATGATGGAGCCAGCAATACCCATGCAGATCGAACCGATCTGTAAGTAGCTCTTGCCGCGCATTTGAGCAGCAGCGATAGCAGCACGACCGAAGCGTAATAACTTCTCCTTGACGTCCTCTGGGATAGAGGTGTCATCGGCGTCTTGCACTTCGTGACCGTAGATACCGAAAGCTGGTAAGCCCTTTTGAGCGTGAGCAGCAAGCACAGCAGCTAAGTACACAGCACCTGGACGCTCAGTACCGTTAAAGCCCCAAACACCCTTGATGGTGTGCTTGTTCATATCCATGGTCTCAGAACCATAGCACCAGCATGGGGTCACGGTTAAGGTGACATCAACGCCTTCACGACGGAACTTTTCTTCACAAGCAGCGGCCTCTGGAACACGACCAATGGTGGTATCTGCGATAACCACTTCAACTGGAGTGCCATCGCTATACTTTAAGTTCTCACGGAATAAGCGAGCAGCGCTCTCGGCCATTGCCATGGTTTGAGCTTCTAAAGATTCACGAACCTTAAGTGGGCCACGACGACCATCAATAGTTGGACGAATACCAATCTTTGGATGAGAAGACATTGCAAAAACTCCTATGGAGAAAAAGCACCCACACTCCTCAAGAGCAGCTGACGCCAAGCTTGAGTTCGCGCCCAATCCTCAAACATTCAACGCGATAAAGTGTAGAGCAGTGGAAAAACCGTTTTACCTGCGGCCTCAGCAACTGCTGACTGCTGACGGCCGTAGAGACAGCAGGGCTTCAAATATCAGTTCTTGTTCTGCGCTAGCCCTGCTAACTAAAAGCAATCTTGGAAAGCTAAAGCTTGAAAAGCTTGGATGTGGCGCTTAGGCCTACGAACCACACTATGGACTACAACAAGCTCTTGTAGAGCTCCTTGATCTCCTCAACTGAAGTGTCACGTGGGTTGCCACCAGTGCAGACGTCAGCGAAAGCCGACTTCGAGAGGAAATCCAAATCCTCTTCCTTCACAATGGCCTTGAGGTCTTGTGGGATACCGACGTCCTTAGATAACTGAGCCACGGCATCGATAGCAGCCTGACGGTACTGGTCTTCGCTCATAGCATCGACGCCCTCAACGCCAAAGGCCTTGGCGATCAGACGGTACTTATCACCAGTGAATGGAGCGTTGTACTTCATCACAGTTGGGAGAATGATGGCGTTAGCCACACCGTGTGGAGTGTCGTACAGAGCACCTAATGGGTGAGCCATCGAGTGGACAATGCCTAAACCGACATTGGAGAAGCCCATACCAGCAACGTATTGGGCTAAAGCCATACCCTCACGGCCTTCTGGAGTGTTCTCTACAGCACCGCGTAAGTGCTTAGCGATCAGCTCAATAGCCTTAAGGTGGAACATGTCGCTCATCTCCCAAGCGCCCTTGGTGATTAAGCCTTCGATGGCGTGGGTCAGAGCGTCCATACCAGTAGCAGCAGTTAAGCCCTTTGGCATCGAGCTCATCATGTCTGGATCAACGACAGCGATGAATGGGATGTCGTTAGGGTCGACGCAAACAAACTTGCGCTCCTTAGCAGGATCGGTGATCACGTAGTTGATGGTCACCTCAGCAGCAGTGCCAGCAGTGGTTGGCACAGCAATGGTAGGGACAGCTGCCTTCTTGGTTGGAGCCACGCCCTCTAAGGACACCACATCAGAGAACTCTGGGTTGTTGATGATGATGCCGATGGCCTTAGCGGTATCGATCGAGGAACCACCACCAATAGCGATGATGTAATCAGCACCGGACTTCTTAAAGGCCTCAACGCCAGTCTGCACGTTCTCAATGGTTGGGTTTGGCTTGATGTTGGAGTAGATCTCGTAAGGAAGCTTGGCAGCATCTAAGAGGTCAGTAACCTTTTGGGTGACCTTAAACTCCAATAAGCTTGGATCAGAGCACACAAAAGCCTTCTTAAAGCCGCGGCTTTGTACCTCGGTGACGATCGACTGAATGGCACCCTTGCCGTGATAAGAGATATTGTTCAGAACAAAGCGATTGGCCATGATGATCTTCCTAAGAGACCACCACCACTTAGCTCAAAGAGCTGAAGCGGCAATGGACTTGAGTTGAGTTAGTTGTTCGGTGAATGTTCGTTGTCTGTCGTGGCTGCTGCGATCACAGTTACTGCTATGCAGTGGCTTGCAGTGTCGCTTTCGCGCCCTTTGCGGTACCGGCGTGCAGCACCACTGTGCTACACCATCCAAGCTCACCTCTATGGCGTTCTCAGGAGCATGACTAAGTGAGGGTGTGAGGCTCACTAGAAAGTGCAGCAACATTGATCTGTGTAACTGGTGACTAGACCACACCCTTTTGCAGCATGATGTTGGCGTACAGGGCTTTCTCGGAAGTTGCGATGATGCAGTAGGTCTTCTTGGCCTCTTCGTAGAAAGCAAAGCGCTCGATATTGGTGACAGCATCAGCACCACGCTCATCATGCTTGGCGATCACAGCCTTGTACTCGTCCCAAATTGGGGTTTCAACCTTATCGCCTGGTACTACCTGCATTAAGGTAACTGGCTTGTCGCAGTAGGTATCGAGTGGGAAAACTTGCAGGATAGCGTCTAAGAGCTCAACCACGCCGTGACCGTCGGCACGAATAACGTGGGCGTTTTTACCCATGCTCTCGCTTGGGAAGTTACCGTCGGCAATCACCAAACGATCGCTATGACCCATTTCACAAAGAATCTTGAGTAATTCAGGCGAGAGAATGGCAGGAATATTCTTCAGCATTGGTGCTACCTAACTTAAAAAAGCCTTAAAAAGCCTTGTCACCGGCTTGCTCTCACTAAGCTTAAGCTGTGCAGAGGTGCTGCTAATGGAAAAGCTTGTCCCTGCTCCGGTATGTCGATAAGACAAGCGCTGCAGTCATTAGTAGGAGGTGTTGGCTAAAAGCAACTTAACTGCAACTTCCTGTTCAGCACCATGGTCTTATTTAAAGCTAAAGCCCAAAGAAAAAATGGTAAATTCTTCATCGACTCGGGTAGTTTCTTACCACTGCGATGTGTGCAAAAGCTGATTTGCACTAGCGTCTACGCTTTGGTACGTTTTTCACAAAATGACGAAATGTACCAAACGTGACTAACATTTGATTTCCCATGAGACGGTGCCATCTCACGTGAAAAGCTGGCGTGTTAGAGCCAGTATGTCTCCCGCAATGTCTCACTATTCCCAATCGGATATGCGCCCATCCTAGAGACATTGCGGCAGTACAAGGAAATGGAGTGGCGAAGATGTAAAGCTAAAGCCACCTTATGAATATTGAGTTAGCTCAGATGGCTTAACCTGCCGCCCCATAATTCCGTCTGAGTTTGAGGACTTGCCCTAGGTTGAGCCCTAGGTTGAGCCCTAGGTCTTTGCCCCTAGACCTTAGCCTTACGCTGACCATAGGTCTTGAACTTCTCAGCCATTAAAGCCATCTCCTCTGGCGGTAGGATGACTGGAGTGCCCATGCAAGATGCCATGTAGTGAATATGCGAGCAGTACTCAACTTCCTCAATGATGTTAAAGGCGTTGAGCAAGTCCTGAGCGCCCGCGAGAATGCCGTGGTTAGCTAAGATGACAGCACGACGATCCTTCATGTACTCGTAGGAGTTCACTGCCAGCTCGTGGGTACCGTAGGTAGCGTATGGAGCCACACGGACGTTAGGGCCAGCAACAGCGACCATGTAGTGTGATGGTGGCAAGTCTTGGCGCAGAACGGCTAAGACAGTGGCGTAGGTGGTGTGAGCGTGAATCACAGCATCGATATCAGTGCGGTAACGGTATGGCATTAAGTGCATCTCCCACTCAGAAGATGGGGTGCGATCGCCTTCGATGACCTTGCCATCTAAGTCAATGATGACGATATCCTCAGGCTGGATCTCGAAGAAATCGATGCCAGATGGGGTGATAGCGACGGTCTTGTTAACACGATCGAAAACAGAGAGATTGCCACCAGTACCCTTAGTTAAGTTGGCCTTGACTAAGCGCTTACCAAATTCCACTAAATCGTGGCGTGCTTGTTCCATTAACATGTGTGAACTTCCTCTGTGGCCGCCCCCCTGCCACCAAGACCTAACAAAGGTGGAGGGAAATCTGCGGCAATGAAAAATCCGGCGTCGTTTCCTTAGGGCGTGTAAGGCATTAGTAACCATGCCTTACACCGATACACGTGTGTGTTGTTACTATTGAGGAAACCGACGTTTGTATGTGATTGCACAAGTGCTGCTGGCGCTTGCTACTTGTTGCTGACCGCAACTAGGCTTACGGTTGGTAAACCTTGAACTCAGAGGATTGCAAGATGACCTTGCGACCTTCCTCTAAGGAGTTAAAGACCTTTAATGCCAGCTGCTGAGCTAAGAGGTTGCCATAGGCAGTAGCCTCCATTGGGCCTGCCACAACCTCAAGCTGTGTGACGTTTGCCACTAATTGGCATAAGAAGGTAGATTGCGTACCACCACCGATCATGTGCAGTTTCTTGAACTTGCGGCCTATGATGGATTCGATTGCCTTTAAGGTGGCGTTGTACTTGTGGGCCAAAGAGAGATAGATAACCTTGAAGTAATCGAACTCATGGTCAAAGCTCTTGCCTAAGAGCTTGTCGATAGCCTCTTTGACGTCGAATTCGTTTTGGCTGAATACTGGATCATCAACGTTGATGGTGTCGGTGATAGCACAGTCGGTGACATATGCGGTGATATCAGCAAAAGAGATATTCTCACCTCGCTTGGCTTCTAACTGCTTCTTGTACATCTCAAGGATGTAGAGGCCAGTAATGTTCTGGAAGAACATGTTGGTACCATTGAAACCAGTCTCATTGGTGAGGTTCTCATCAAAAGCTTGCTTAGAAATCACAGGCTCACCAGTTAAACCGCCTAACAGCGACCAAGTACCACACGACAAGAAAGCGGTATCCTTGTCGGTATAAGCCTCGGTTAAAAGTACGGCGCTGGCTGTATCGTGAGAGGCGCAAGCAATCACTGGGATATCTAGACCTAACTCACGTAACTCCTTAATCTTGGAGTTCTTGAGAGAACCGATCTTTTCGGTTGGATAAACGATAGGAGCAAAAAGCTCTTGGTTGATGCCATAGGCGCTGAGCACCTTATCGCTGAAGTTGCGAGTACGCAGGTCTAACATCTGCGAGGTGGAAGCAATGGTAAGTTCAGCACGTTGCTCACCACTTAACAGGTAGCTCAACAGATCAGGCAGCATTAAAAGCTTGCTGGCCTTGGCGTAAGTCTGATCGCTGCCCTTAGCAGCATCTTGCTGCAACACAAGAAGCTGGAAGAGCGAGTTGATCGCCATGATCTGGTTGCCCGTTGCCATAAAGATGTCTTCGCAGGAGAGCTTGGTTTGGGCAAACTCAAAACCTTCTTGATGGCGACCATCACGATAGGAGATTGGGTTGCACACGAGCTCACCTTGCTCGTCTAAAAGGCCAAAGTCCACGCCCCAAGTGTTGACGGCGATAGAGGAGATCTCATCCTTGTGAGCAAGGATAGTCGCGGTGACCTTTGCAACGATCTTGTCCCATTCCCAGCGGCTGCGTCCATCTTGCATGACACGCTCATGGGCCATGCGCATCACCTCTTTGGTGACAAAGTGACCATCTTCAACGCCACCTAAAATGGCACGAATCGAAGTAGCGCCGAAGTCAAAAGCTAACGAGTATTGAGCCATTTATTAATTCTTACCTTTCTTCGTGCCCGTGGCCTTGAAACCTTAATAGCTAATAGCTAGTAACTTAAAAAGCCTTGTCTCTTCTGTGTTTTGATAGTGGCAGGTTCGGCCGTGGTTATGGGCAAATCGGCTTTAGTAATTGTCAAAGTGTGGGGAGGCACCCTCTAGATCGTTCCCTTTGAGGAGTGGACTTATGTCTGCTTCCCCACGTGTTTCATTACTTGTTGCGAGTTTCGGGTTTGGTTGAGCTGTACTTGAGCTACAGCTATTGCCACCTAACCCTGATCCCTTTCCCGTTTCTCTATTTCTTATTCCTTTGGCTTACGGCAGTTGAATAAGGCATAGAGGAATACGATGCCCATGCAGACGAAAGCGGTGAAGTAGCTACTACGTACTGCGGCTTCCTCGCCAGAGAAAGATGGAGTTAAGAAAGACAGAGTGGAGTTGTCGATGAAGCTACCCATGATTGGGGTGATGATGGCGCCACCTAAAATTGCCATGATGAGGCCAGCCGCACCTAACTTCACGTTCTCACCTAAGCCACGTAAAGCGATACCGTAGATGGTTGGGAACATTAAGGACATGCAAGCAGAGATCAGCATGAGGCAGATGACGGAGGTGCTTGCTGGTAAGTACATGGTGCCTAAGGTCACAGCCATACCAAGAGCAGCCACCACAGCCATTAAGCGAGGAGCATGGATGTACTTCATTAAGTAAGTGCAGAGCCAGCGAGCGCCAATGAACATGAACATAGCATAAATATAGTAATCTACAGCTTCAGACTCTTTAACATCAGGGAACAAGGCAATGACGTACTTAATCATCCAAGTCCATACTGTGATTTGCATACCCACGTAGAAGAACTGGGTGATAACACCAAAAACATAACGCTTATTACGTATAAGATTAGAGAAATTCTGCATGATGTTGAGGTCCCCCTCATCACGCAGTTCAGACTTGCTACGGAAGAAGAACACCCAGATGGTGAAAGCAATGGCGATTAAGCTCACATAAGGCACGCACACCCATAAGAGCTCACTTGCGCGGATCGAGCTTAAGGTAGCTGGATCCATGGCCACACGCTCTTCATAAGTGGCAGGGTTGAGGTTAGCTAAGATCACGAACTTAGCTAAGAACAAGCCGATCATCGAACCTAATGGGTTAAAGGCCTGAGCAAAGTTAATACGGCGAATCGAAGTCTTATCACTACCTAAGGCAATCACGTATGGGTTACAGGTAGTCTCAAGGACGGATAAGCCACCAGCTAAGATGAAGATGGAGACTAAGAAAATATCGTAAACTTGGAAAATAGCAGCTGGGATATAGCCTGCAGCACCAACCATGTAGAAGCCTAAGCCGACTAACACACCATGGCGGAAGGAGTACTTCTTAATTAAAATGGCGGCTGGAATAGCCAAGACAGCATAAGCGCCATAGAAGAAGAACTGGACTAAAGACGAGTCCACAGCTGACATCATGAAGATTTTGCCGAAAGCTGGAACCAAGTTATCGGTGATGTTGTTGAGCAAGCCCCACAGCACGAAGCATGACACCAACATAAAGAAGATAACACGTTTATCCTTAGGGATGATGTCGTCTTCATTGGCTGAGGCAGTGGCAGTCGCGGTATTTTGCGACTTGATCGAAGCTGCGCTTTCCATGTAGTCAGATCCTCACTAACAATCAAAAAATTTTCACACACCGCACCTCGACTAAAGGCACGACAGCTAAACGAAAGTTGACTGCTCAATCTGAGCTTTACCATGAGGCAAACACGATCAAGTCACAGCAGTGATATCACCACCGCATACAGGCCAATAACAAAGCATAGCGCCTGCAAGTAGCGCTTTACAGCAAGAGCTTTGTCTGTACCTAGTACATCTAAAAAGAGGAAGACCTTCTTAACCAACAACCTTGCACCAAAAGTCAGCAAACTCAAAAAAACTGGCCAAGATAATACAAAGCAATTGATTAACAGAAAGCTGTATTTACAAAACCCACATTTAGACGCACAATACGGCAACTTTCGTTGTTTGGTAGTTGCAAGCTACCTATTGAGTAACAGTGAAAGCTATTTAGGTTGCGTGGTGATGTCGGAATATCTGCCACGCAACTTCATGCTCTCCGCAGCAAGTACCCCTACTGCGAAAACACTCCCTCTCTCAGACCACCTCAATACCACCCACCACCTTGTGCTTCTCCACGACAGCAACTCAGTGAGTGTGCCACGCCCTGCAAGCATGATTAGCTTTATTAGCTTTTGGTAATTTCTTTACACTACAGTTGCAAGCATGGTGAACCTAAGGCGCGGGATGATGACAACTACTAGGTTCGGCCCACCAATTTCTTAACCTCAAGGACTCATTGCTGAGGCTAATGCATTAGATGTGTTAGATGTATTAGCTGCATGAGGCTCTGCTCGGTTGCACTTTAGCTGTAATGAGGTATAGCGATCCTAAAAAGGAGCAGCCTGAAAGACACACGCTCTAAGGCCAAGGCCCAAGAGACACTGCTGTTTGTTTAGGCACGAGAGATTATGAGACTTTGACTTAAAGAGGACTTGCACAAATTTCGCGGCAATTGGTAAATTTTTCACCTTGTCTCTTAAATTTCTACCAATGCTGCCCAAGACACAGTTGCATGATATTTCTCGCATCCACCACAAATTTTGCAAACGCAAAAGCACGCAGCACGGGGCCTAACACTTCCTTTGAAAAATTTGCCCAACTAGCACTTTCTTAATAGAGCAACTTTTCACAATCCACGCAGACTCAAGCTCTAAGCCCACCTCATACGATCTGATATTTATGTGGTTTGAGCCATCGCAAACGTTTACAACAAGGTTTTCTTCTATCTGTTAAGTTGCGTTCCCGCTCACATCTTGGAATGATTCTGTGGAAAAGTTATTTAGGCGTGTCCCCATGCTTGCCTAAAATTGTTACCCTATATTTGTCTTGGTCGGAACGTAAGCATGCATACGAGTGTTGCAACGGTTGCACAAGCTGCACTGGTGGTTGATTGGGCAAAAAAGCGCGGGGTGAAGCAGTTTGCAGGAAAATCAATGCAGGACATCCAGCTCAAAGAGAGTAAAGAACACGGTGACGTGTACTTCCCTTTTGCTTTTTATCGTGTTACAAACGCGCATCCTCGCTATGTGATGGAGACTCACTGGCATGAGGAGTGTGAAATTTGCCGTGTCTTAAGTGGTGAACTTCACATCACCATCGATGGCAAGAGTTATGTGGGGCGAGGTCACAATGGTGTAGGTGACATCTTCTTCATCAACCCCGGCTCTGTCCATGGCGCTGAGCCTATCAACTGCGTCTATGAGTGCATTGTCTTCGACATGCACTTTTTGCTGCGAGAGCGTTCCCTCTCCAACTCGTTTCTCTATTCGCTGCTATACAATCAGCGCAAGTTCGTGCCGCAGATCCACGCTAATGGCACCCCTGAAGGAGTGGAAAACAGCAACAGCAGTAGCAGTAGCTACAGCAGCAGCGCTAGTGGTGACCGCCACATAGAACGAAGGATCAACCACGGCAATCCAGTTGAGGATGCCAATGTGCGAGCCAACGTAAGCAACGTAGTCAACATCCTCTTTGAGACGTTACATACGCAGAACGCCGGCTATCAACTCAAGACCTTTGGGCTAATGTACTATCTCCTAGGACTCTTTGAGGAGCACAATCTCTTTGTGAAGCCAGAGGTAGCCGGCGAAGCCGTCAACCGCATTATGAAGATGCGTCTTGCTCTGTCCTACATCCATCGTAACTACAAGCAGTCGATTAGCCTCACCGAGCTCTCGGAGCTCTTAGATCTAAAGCCACCTTCAGTGGTGAAGCTGTTTAAGGACATCATCAACCGTCGCCCAATGGAGTACATCAACAACTACCGCATCCAATGCGCGATGGAGATGCTCAAAGACAGCAAAAGCTCTGTTACGAGCGTGGCCTATGACTGCGGCTTTGCTGACGTCTCCTATTTCTCCAAAGTCTTTAAGAAGTACACCGGAAGAACGCCAAGTGAATACCTCAAGACGCTCAACAAGGAAATGCTCATCAATCACGCTTAAAGCAGTACTACCACCAACACCACCATCACCATCACCAAAAGCAAAAGTAAAAGCAAAAGCAAAAAACCCTAGGCCCACACTAGGGTTTTGTATCCGCAGAACCGTTCTCAAGGCCTGCCAAAGTCTAAGCTCGTGCCGCTTAACGCGCCTACAGCTCTATAACAGGCTCTTGTAGAGCTCCTTAATCTCCTCAACCGAAGTGTCACGTGGGTTGCCACCAGTGCACACATCAGCAAAAGCAGACTTGGAGAGGAAATCTAAGTCTTCTTCCTTCACAATGGCCTTGAGGTCTTGTGGGATACCGACGTCCTTAGATAACTGAGCCACGGCATCGATAGCAGCCTGACGGTACTGATCCTCGCTCATAGCATCAACGCCCTCAACGCCAAAGGCCTTGGCGATCAGACGGTACTTGTCTCCAGTGAAAGGAGCGTTGTACTTCATCACGGTTGGGAGAATGATAGCGTTGGCCACGCCGTGTGGAGTGTCATACAGAGCGCCTAATGGGTGAGCCATCGAGTGGACGATACCTAAGCCCACGTTAGAGAAGCCCATACCAGCAACGTACTGAGCTAAAGCCATGCCCTCACGGCCTTCTGGAGTGTTCTCTACAGCACCGCGTAAGTGCTTAGCGATCAGCTCAATAGCCTTAAGATGGAACATATCGCTCATCTCCCAAGCACCCTTGGTGATTAAGCCCTCGATAGCGTGGGTCAGAGCATCCATACCGGTAGCAGCAGTTAAGCCCTTTGGCATCGAGCTCATCATGTCTGGATCAACGACAGCGATGAATGGGATGTCGTTAGGGTCGACGCAGACGAACTTGCGCTCCTTAGCAGGATCAGTGATCACGTAGTTGATGGTCACCTCAGCAGCAGTACCAGCAGTGGTTGGCACAGCAATGGTAGGAACAGCAGCCTTCTTGGTTGGAGCCACGCCCTCTAAAGACACCACATCAGAGAACTCTGGGTTGTTGATGATGATGCCAATTGCCTTGGCAGTATCGATCGAAGAACCACCACCAATAGCGATGATGTAGTCAGCGCCAGACTTCTTGAAAGCTTCAACGCCAGTCTGCACGTTCTCAATGGTTGGGTTTGGCTTGATGTTGGAGTAGATCTCATATGGCAGCTTGGCAGCGTCTAAGAGATCGGTGACCTTTTGTGTGACCTTGAACTCCAATAAGCTTGGATCAGAGCACACAAAAGCCTTCTTGAAGCCGCGGCTTTGTACCTCGGTGACGATGGACTGAATGGCGCCCTTGCCGTGATAAGAGATGTTGTTAAGAACAAAGCGATTAGCCATTGAGAGCCTCCTAAAGAAATTCACTACCACCTAGCATACCAAAATAAATCAACATTGGAGAGTTGTTTTTATGTTGATTTTCTCTAATTGTGACTTAGGTAGCGCAAGTGGCTGCAATAACGCAGCAACAGTAGAGACTGACTCAAAGGAGGCACTAATAGCCCGAGCTGCCAAGCCTAGCAGCTTGGCGCTCGGAGCCTAGAGCGTATGACGTGATACGCCTGAGTGAGTACTTAACGTGATAACGTGATAGCTTGATAGCTTGACGGCTATTCCTGCTCCACGTGTTCCAAGCGAGAGTTGATGTTGAGTGAGCGGTGACGCACCTGTACATTAAAGCCACGTGCGTTGTAGCGATCAGCAAGGCTCTGGGCAATAAAGACCGAGCGGTGGCAGCCACCAGTGCAGCCAATCGATACGGTGAGGTAGCTGCGGTTACTCGACTCAATATCACGCAACCAGAACATCAAGAGATCGTCGATTTGCTTGATGTAGGTCTCCACACTTGGATAGCGCGCAAAGAAGTCCTTCACTGGTTGATCAAGGCCAGTACAAGCACGCAAATTGATCTCCCAATAAGGGTTAGGTAGGAAACGAGCATCAAAAACGAAATCTGCGTCTTTGGCGATACCGTTCTTAAAGCCAAAGGACTCAAAGACCATCACCAAGCGCTTTTCTGGCTTGCCTAAGATAGCTGTAACAACCTCGTTAGAGAGCTCATGGACGCTGAGATCTGAAGTATCAATACGCAGATCAGCATAACCCGAGATGTTAGAGAGTTTGGTACGCTCTAAGACAATGGCTTCGCTAAGCGAGAGATGATTTTTCGAAAGAGGGTGCAGACGACGTGTCTCGGAGTAGCGTTTGATCAACACCTGATCGTCAGCGTCACAGAAGATCACAATGGTGTGAATCTGTGGGTTGTTCTTAATGTCGTTGAGTAGGCTACCTAAATAGCCCTCATCTTCAGGCATATTGCGGATATCGATCGACACAGCCAGCTTTGGATAGCGATCAGGGGCAATAGCCGTAAGCTCTTTTAAAAACAGCACCGGCAGATTGTCGATGCAGTAATAGCCCAGATCCTCTAATGCACGCAATGCTACCGTCTTACCAGAGCCAGAGCGGCCCGAGATAATCACAAGCTGCGCTTGAGCCTCGCCATTGCTAGTTGTTGTAGCCGCCGCATTGGCGCTTGCAGCAACAGTAGCAGCAATTTCGCTTGACACCATAAGCGTTACTCCATCTCCACCATGAGTTCTAACAACGCTAAGCTAAAGATCTTGCACCAAGATCTCTAGCCTAGAACCTATCTTCCTCAGATGAAATTTTACTCCCCCGCAAGCGCTAGTGCCTAACCTGCGCCACTTTGTAGCTTTGCGCGCCTAAATACGCTTCTTTGGCTTCTCTTCTTTTAAGCGCTCTGCCTCAACAGCTTCGGCCTCTTCTTCCTTTTGCAGCTCTTCAACAGTTGGAGGCTGTAGCGGCGCATTAGGGTCATCATCCAAGGTCGCGACCGTTGCATCCACTTCTGCTTCAGCTACTACCGCCACCGTCACGTCTTGCTCCTCGGTTGCTGCTGCTTGATCAGAGCTTGTCTCTGCATCAGCCCCAGAAGTCTCATCGACTATTTGCTCCTGAGCCTCACTGTTCACAGCGCCCGCCCCTGAAGCCATCCCTGAAACCTCAGTAGATTCTGCTGGACGATCTGCTACTACAGGTGACGAATCTGCTTGAGATTGAGCATGGTCTTCTTCCTTAGCTTGAGCTGTAGTTACTGTTGAAACAGACACACCAGCTCCATCTTCATCTATAGTAGCGGCGATGATCTTACCTATGCGGCTAAGTAAGGAGGGTTCATGCTTGTGCTCTTTTGCCTCATGCTGCTCACTCTCGCTAGGCGTTTGCTCATGAGCCGACTCTAATGCCGGCTCTTCATCCTGTCTCTTCTCAGGATCTGTCACCACCTCCGGCTCTAGTTCTGGCTCTAACATGAAGCCCGTGAGCTCGATATTGGCATTGCTTGGATGCGTTTCTGCAGGCTGCTCAAACTCTGATAACTCCGGATGCACTGGCAGCTCCGACTGCTCCAGCTGCTCTTGTTGTCCAGCTTGCTCATGCTGATCATGCTGCTCTAATACAGGCTCGTCTTGAGCCTCTACCTCTAGAGCTACTACTTGCTCTTCAGCCTCTATCTCATGGACAACCTGCTCCCCATGCTCTCCCAGCTCTTCTTGCTCTATCTGCACAGATGGATGCAAATCAGCTTCCTGCGCGACTAACTCCGTACCAACACTATCAGGCTCTTGGACTAGCTCTTGCTGCTCACTTACAGTAGTTGACTCAATCTGCTGCTGTTGCTCAGTTGCTTGTTCTTGATGCTCTATATCCTGCTGCTCAAGAGCTGCGCTAACGGCGCCCGCCCCTGCATCTGCATCTGCATCAGAAGCAGTAGAAGTAGCAGTAGCAGTAGCAGCAGAATGATCAACCTCTTCTATCAGTGCATCGAGATCCATTCCCAGCTTAATCTGTGCATTTGGGTTGCTGACCTTTTCACCAACGATGGAGGTACCAGCAGCCTCAGCCTTAACGCTAGCAGCACCTGATACCAGTGCCACCAAGTCGATTGCAGTCAGATCATCGGTAGCAATGTCCTCAACATCAGCAAAGATACTGGTAGCCGCATCAGCTGCTATAGCTTGAGCCATCAGGCTTGAGGTTTGGGCAGTCTCAAGAGCATCAAGATCTAAGCCAGTGACGTCATCTGAGTCATAGCCGTCATATACATACTCTACTGTGTGCTCTTTACTGATTAATAGAGGCTTGGTTAGCTCTACAGTACGGGTAGATACGTTGAGATCAATGGTGGTGGAGTTAGTGCTACTAATCTGCTCTGAAATACTAGTCTCTGTTACTACTACATCTACTGCTTCTACTTGAGGTGCGCTTACCTCATTCGCCTCTACCTCGGAAGTAGTAGCAGTAGCTGTAGTTGCAGTAGCAGGATTAGCAGCACTATCTTCAAACTCGGCCGTAACGCTAGAGGCAACTATAGGCTCAGTAGGACTCTCACTCTCTACAACAGCAGAAGCTGCTTCTAATACAGGCTCCTCAGTAGTAGCTACCGCTGCTACTACATCAGGTGCGGGCGCTGTTACAGGCTCTGTACCCAAAGCAGCGTTAAGGAATCTCTTTAATGCCGAAGGCTTTTCCTCGACTACGGCAGATACTTCAGCAACATCAGACGCAGCTTTAGTCTCTACCTGATCGGTGCTTTGCTCTACAACCGTAGTTGTCTCTACTCCAGCAATATCAGTAGTAGTAGTAGCAGCAACAGAAGCAGAAGCAGTAGCAGTAGCATCTACAGACTCACTATCAGAGATCGTATCTGTATGTTCTGCTTGCTCTAGCGCGCTACCATCGACCTCTACAGGAACAGGCTCTATGAGTTCGGTGCTATCTGCTTCAGAATCAGAGGCTATCTCTACTACCTCTACAGCATTAGGGTCATCATGGTGTTCTGAAGTAGCAGTAGGACTTGAAGCATTCGAACCTAAAGCCGCATTGAGGAAGCGCTTGAGCACTGAAGGCTTCTCCTCTTCAGCTGCGACATTGGCATTAGCGGTAGCAGTAGTAGTAGCAACCTCTACAATATCAGCAGCCTGATCTTGAGCAACAGCTTCATTTGTAGCTTCACTCTCAGTAGCTGTTGGCTCTACTACCACTGCAGCTTCTGCCTCTACAGAAACAGCACTACCATCACCACTTGCTACTACTGTCTCCTGACCACCTGCCACAATCTCAGGCATAGCAATGGTATTGGTATTAGCAGAAGAGTCAGCCTGTGGAACGGAGTCTTTAGTCTCAGTAGTAGCAGCAGTAGCATTAGCGGTAGCATTAGCGGTAGCATTAGCGGTAGCATTAGCGGTAGCAATAGCCGCAGAACCACCAAAAGCCACATCCAAGATTCTTTTTAGTACCGAAGGCTCCTCTTTGGTATCAGCAGTAATTGCCTGCGCAGCAACCACCTTAGAAGCTTCGGCAGTAGAGGCTGTAGTAGTAGTAGCAGTAGCATCAACTGCGACCGTGCTTTCGGCCACTGCATTAGCAGTATTGATCACGTCTTGTTGCGGGGCGGGCGTTGTTTCTACCGTGCTATGAGCCATAGTCTCAGCAGCAGCTGCCGCTGCAGATGCGGATACTGCTGTTTGAGACGCATCAGCTTCCTTCTTTAATGCTACAGACTCATTTGGAGCAGCATCAGGGGCGGGCGCTGTTTCAGCCTTACTACCACCGAAGGTCTCACTTAATAACTGCAAGATAGTGCTGGTAGTAGAGGCTTCAGCCTTAGAGGAAAGAGCCACTTCGGTTGTAGCAGCTTTTTTCTCTTGGCCTTCATCCTCATTTACTACAGCAGCTGCTAAATGGCCTGCACCAGCAGTGGCCACAAGAGCTGCTTTGGTATTAGCATCTGCTGTTGCAGCGCCAACCTTAGCAGTGTTTTGAGCATCACTGCTATCAGCCATATGAGTCCCATCCTCAAGCTCATTAGCAGCTAAGCTATCCTTGATGCTAACCTCGACCTTGCCATCCTTTTCATCCTTAGAGCCTTTGTCATCCTTATCGGAGGTAATGGTACTGATAGCTTCGTTAATGAGCTGCATGATGGTGCTAGTCGTCGATTGCGCCTCTTCCTTGGCTCCATCACTCTTGGTAGCAGCCTTTCCCTTAGACGTTATTACAACAGCAGTAGCGGCGCCAACAGCAGCTGCGTCAACGGCCGCGGCAGCAGCCTCAGGCTGAGATTCACCAGTCTTACCATTGCTGTCTTCTGGCTTGGTAGCAGCATCAGGATCTTGTCCCTCTGCCTCCTTGGTTTTGCCCTTAGATGAGGCCTCACTCTCGCTCTTTTCCTCTCCATCAGCATCTGCTGCGCCCTGAGCCCCTTGATCACCCTGATCGGACTTTTCGCCCTTATCAGTCTTGTCGGACTTATCAGTCTTCTCGGACTTCTCCGACTTTTCGATCTTTTCAGGCTTATCCTCGCGCTCATCCTTGTCGGAGGTAATGGTGCTGATAGCGTCGCTGATGAATTGGATGATGGTGCTGGTGGTGGACTGCTCTTCCTCCTTTTGCACCACCGGCTTCATCTGCTCACTTAGGAGCTGATCAAGCTTGCCTAAGATCAAAAAGAGCTTGTTACTGTCCTGCCAAGAACGACGAAAAGAGTTGGCAAGCTCAGTGTTATCAAGCTCATGGACAACAAGGCTCATCATCTCTTGGACGTCTTCAGCCTTTTCCTTAGGCGAGATAAAGAAAGCTAAAGCGAGATCGACACCCATATAGTCGGTATCGACGGTGTGATAAGGCACTTCCTCTTGCAAGATAGCTAAGATGGCAAAGGATTTGTCCAAACCTTTGATTTGGGCGTGAGGGATAGCAATACCCTTAGCGCAAGCAGTAGAGCCGCACCACTCACGCTTGTTGAGCGCATGCAGCAACTTGTGCTCATCGATTTTGGTCACCGATGCGGCCACATTACAGATTTCCTCAAACAAGCGCTTTTTACTAAAGCATGTCAGAGGCGACAAAATGTAAGTTGTAGGTAAGATCTGAAACTGTGGCATAGGATGTAACTGCGACCAACAAAGACCGATGGGTTAAAAGAGCAACGAGCTTTTAGTGCATATTGGCACTTGGGCACAAGAGAAAAGTTCCACCTCTAGAAAGCAGGTAGCATGTGGATCGAACTCACCTCACTGATGAGTCTTCCACCTTTACCTTGCACTGCTCCATCCTGATATTTTAGAGCGCTAATGCTGATAAATCTCTAGATCTGGTCTAGACTATGTGGGTCAAAATCGCCACGATTTTAATTTTCTGTGGGTTTTCACTTGTGCTCAGCGCATCAGGCGCAAAGCCCAAAACCTGCACCTGAGCCCATAAGGGCCTCCTTGTTTGTCCTTGTTTGATGAGCTTTTGTTGCAATTCAGCCCTAATTTTCGGGCGCTAATATACTGCACGCAACACTCTGCACCAGAGCGCAACAAGCGCAATTGCTGCCGGCTACAAGGAGTTTTGTACGCTGAGTCTTAAGGTACAACTGCCTCTATCAAAGAGCTTTGGATGCTCTCAATCACATCCACTTGTATGACAGCTAGCGGCTGATACAAGATCTTGTGGAAGTGGAAGATGGGTAGTTTGGCCTTAACTGTTTTTCTTCATGGGAATTTCACTTATGAGCAAAGAGCTTCTCAACAAATTCAACCAGGTCTTAAGGCCTTACTATGCTGAGCTGACACGACCTAGTATTTGTGATAACGCAGCTTTGCAACAATACCTCGATCGTCTGTGCGCCGATCAAGAGATCACTTCTTTCCTGCGCACCATGAACAGCGACATCGAAGCCCTGTTCTCCAACTTAGATGAGACCAACCAAAAGGTCTTAGCCAAATACTTAAAGGTTCGCTTCTTCAAGGAAGCTTTAGCCGCTTCTGTCACTCAAAGCGTGCTGTCCCACTTTGACAGTGACGCCATCATGGCTTTTGCTCGTGAAGTGCAACAAAGCGTGCCTTTTACCTTAGCAAACGAGCGCGACCTCTTTAACATCGTCAACCTGTTACAGGTTGTAACCTTAGCTTTTGCTGCCAAGTGCGAAAAGGCTCTGCAAGATCAGGGCATTGACTGCTCCTATCGTCTGCCAGAGATCAATAACGCTAGCCTTGCTGAGATTATGCCTGAGGCCAACACTGCAGCCATGCTCGCCCGTGCTAGCCGCGATGGTTACAAGTACCACAACCTCTACCGCTTCTGCGCCAAGCCACAAATCCTGCAAGCAATCTCCCGCGATCGTGCTTGCCGTGAAACTGTGGACAACTGCCGCTTAATCAGAAGCATCATCTCTCAGGCCGACAACGCCAAGGTCTACTACGATGCTCGTGGTACTGCCTACATCAACCGCGTACCAGCTGGCTCTGACAAGTCTGACTTCTACTTAACTCGTACCTTTGCTACCGCTATCCACGAGACCCGCGCTAATGTTGCTATGTTCACTTTAGGTGCTGACAGCCTCAAAGCTTTCTCCACCAACGACTGCGCTAAAGTCTTAAGCAAGCAGCAAGTGAACGTGTTGGTGAGCAACATCGTCAACACCATGGGTTTGCACAGCACTTCTAGCTTCAACTTAGAGCAAACCTTTGCTGACTGCGCTAACATCAGCGGTTTAATCAAGTTTATGGAGCAAGTAAAGCAGCCATATAAGCTCTCGCTTCAATTCAGCTCCCTCAATACCGCTTGCCTGCAACTGCTCTTCACCGCTCAAGTTTCAGAGCAACAACAAGAACTAGCCCCTGAAGCACCTGCTCCAGCAAAGCCTGCTAAGAGCAACGCAAAGGGTAAGAAGACCAAGAAGGCTTAATGGCAAGAGGACGCAAAAAAATGAATCTCAATCTCGACCCACAACAGCTGGCTGACTTTGTGCGCCACTCGCCATTTTTTGATGCCCAGTGGTATGAGCAAGAGTACCCAGAAATTGAGTACCACGCAGAAGGTAACCCAGATGCTGCCTACCACTACGCTAACTATGGCTACAAAGAGCAGCGTCTTCCAAGCGTCTTATTCGACGGCAACAAGTACAGCAAGTACCACCAATTACAGGACGTCAATCCATTAGTCCACTACGTGCAAAGTGGTGCTTCTGGTAACTACTTGGTTAAAGAGCGTCAGCAAGAGGTGCTCACCAAGGCCTCGTTAGGTCTGCCTTTAACAAAGAGCGAGCGCGTGTTATGGCTTGAAGTCTCTTATGCTGAGCACTTCAATGGTTTCTTAAACTTAGCTGGCCGTGCTGCTGCTTCTTTTAGCGACAAGATCTACTTCCTGCGCGCTTATCACAACCCAGAGATGCAAGATGAGCTCAAGGACAAGACTGCAAAGCTCTTAGATAGCACCAAGCTCAACGAAGTACTGCCTCCTTTAGGTGTAAACGCAGCTCGTGTCGCCGCTCCACTCTTTACCTTTAAGAGTGTTGCTGATATCGACTTCAATCAGCTGCCACAGGTGTTCCGCGTGCGCGTCAACGGCCTGTCTCACTACGATGTGCCAGTGATTAACAAGACCAAGGTTAAGAACCAAGTCTTATTAGGTCACATTGAGGCTATGCAACTCAACGCCAAAGCTGCTTTAAAGGCCGACCCATTAAGCTCGCTGTTTACTCAAGAGCCTTCGATCTTAGTCTATGGCCAAGATCAGCTCTTAGAGAACGCGGTTACCGCTCATGAGGCTGCTGCCAATGCTGCCAAGAACGCCTCTGATCTCAAGGAAAAGGAAGGTGCTAACTCTTCAGCAGCTATTGCAGCTGCTCAAGAGGTTGCCCGCGCCGCAACTGCTTCTGCTTTAGTGCCACAGCACTTAGAGGTGATCTGCTTTAATGGTAAGGCCATGTTTGTAGCTCACCATCAGCAGGCTAATGGCTTTATGACCTTATTTGATCGTGATTTTAAGTTACTGCCAACTGTCATCACTACTGACAACCGTAGCAACCACCAGATCAGCGGTCAAATGCAAAAGCCAGAGTGCTTCGACGAGATCTGCGCTGAGGCCGAGCGTATCGCTCAAGGCTATAAGCTGATGTGCGTGAACGTTTCCTGCTTAGGCAATGCCTTTGTCATCAATGACATCCGTCTCTCCCCTGTCAATGGCAACTTTGCGCTGACCAACGACTACAACCTGAAGTTAGGTGCGCTCTTAGACTTAGGCGACTTACACGCCTACTAAAAGCTAAAATCTAAAAGCTCTAATCTAAGAGCAAACAGCTCTAACCTCTAGCACAGCGGCCTCAAGCAGAAGAAATGCTTGGGGCCGCTGTCGTTTAGGCTCAGATTACTGGGTCAAGCATGACAACCTGTATAGATGCCCTAGTCGAACAATCTTTGTTGTTAACATTGTCTATCGCAAAAGGATTCTTCACAGGCGGAACTTTCATACGGACACCGTTGCCATCTAGATCTAGCTGAAACATGTAGGTGAGTTGATACTGGCGCTCATCTCCGTCACAATTCATGCACTTGCCGAAAAACGGTATCTGCCTAAGCATCCTGATCTTTGTGGCACCTTCTTGCGCTTTATTAAAAATATCCCGCAAATTTGGATCAAATGCAATGTTTGCCATGTTGCCGCTAGGAATAAGGAGATCTGGTTTGGCAGGTGTGGCTGGCTTGGTGTTTTTGGCCACTTTGGCCTTGCTGACCTTTTTAGCCTTTTTAGTGGTAGCCATAGGCTCTCCGATTCAGAAAGTAAAGTTAGAGTTTAGACGAAACCACAGCCGCAGTCACAGCTAACGCTTTTGCTGCGCTTCCAGCTTTTGCTGGTGTAGTTGAGCTACGGTCTCGTTGATCTTGGCTTCAAGCTCACGAATCCAGTCGTTGTAGGTGGCATCTACTGTCGCAACTGACCTGTCGTGGGATGAGACCTGCATATGCGCGCTATTACGGTAGCGGATGTTGTAGTGCTCCGCATTGTAAGCTATTTCGATCTCAACCATGTTCTCACCATCGCTCTTACGAGCCTTGATGAGGTTGGGAGTTCTGTCATCGATAAACCAGTTAAGCGAACGAGCACTCTCCATCAGCACAGAGCGCATCTCTCGGCGCTCCAGCCCTAGCATTACCTCCAGGCGCGGTGAGTAAATCTCCTCATAAGAGGTGCATGCAGTCACAAGCAGAGGCGAGAGAAACACAACAGCAGCCACTGCAAGCACGGCACGTAAGCCCTGATATTTCTGCTGCATTCTCAGCCCTCCTTAGATCTGACTGTCGTTCTAATCCACCATAGGCTCAGCCACAGACTTTGCCACAGACTTAGACGCTGACTCAGGAGCTGTAGCTTTGGCACTCTTAGCAGCACGCTTAATTGTGGCTTTAACAGTGGTAGCTTTGGACTTGGTGGCACGATTGGTCGTCGTAGTAGCCTTTGCTGAAGCCGTAGGCTTGGCAGCCTTAGCAGATGCATAGGCTTTGGTAGCTTTGGTAGCTTTGGTAGCCTTTGTGACCTTGGTAACCTTGGAGGCTTTTGCAGCTTTGGTTGAGGCAGCCTTAATCTTGCTCTTGTTTGCTACAGCGGTAGCAGCCAACTCCTCTACCTTTGGTAGTGGTTTGTAGGTTAAAGCAGCAGGCTTTGGGGCCTTGTTCTCTAGCAACGCTGCACGCGATTGTGCTGCCACCATAGCACCACTTGAAGTGGCCTCATCCTCGTCAGCAGCATTAACACCTGCACTTAAAAGCAAGGTCTTTACCTTTTTCATGGCGTTGTTTTCGAGCTGACGCACACGCTCAATCGAAACTTTGAGCTCCAAGGAGAGCTCTTGCAAGGTAGCCTTTTCCTCATCTAACCAACGGCGCTTTAAGATGTAACGCGAGCGATCATCAAGAGAGTTTAAGGCCTCACGCAACTTCTTAAGCTCCCAAGCAGCATAGTCGCTATTTTCAAAGGCTTGCGCGAAGTTGGAGTTCTCATCTTCCAAGTACGAGGCTGGCGACATCGCGCCTGCCCCCATACCTCTATCCCCATCGCTCTCATCGACATCAAAGCCAATGTCAGAGCCGGCCATACGCGTTTCCATTTCCGCGACGACGTTGGTGCTGACGCCTAAGTTGGTAGCGATGTTCTCGCGCTCTTGCTCCTTCATCCAGCCCAAGCTCTTTTTGAGCTGACGGATATTAAAGAACAAGCGACGCTGGGCCTTGGTGGTAGCCACCTTAACCATACGCCAATTGCGGATGATGTAATCGGTGATCTCCGACTTAATCCAGTGCACGGCAAAGGCTGCCAAACGACCACCGACATCAGGCTCAAAGTGCTTCACTGCCTTCATCAGGCCGATGTTACCTTCCTGAATTAAGTCAGCTAAAGGCAGGCCATAACCACTAAAGCCGCGGGCCACACTCACAACCAAGCGCAAATGAGACATCACCAAGCGAGCAGCGGCATCCAAATCATTGAAATCACGCAAGCGCTTAGCAAGCTCTGCCTCTTCTTCTTTGCTCAGCATTGGCACCTGATTGGCCGCACGGATAAAGGCACCAATGTTGTTGCCCCCCACGCCAGCAGAGCTCGCACGACCACGCGCCCGCGCTGTACTGCGGGCCCTAGCACTAGAGTGCACTAACGAGCGTGAGGTGCTTTGGGAATTAGGATCATAGCGATCAGAGCTATCGAGGGCGGACACAGCATCGCGATCGGTGGCCGCAAAGTCATCAGCATCGGCTTCAACATCGACATCAGCATCAAAAGAGCCGTAGTCGTCATCCTCATCGCCACTGTAGCCATCTTTATCGCCACTAAACAGATGCATGCCACTTAAGTCGGCACCATCGTCATAGTCGCCATCAAAATCAAAGGAGGCAAGATCATCATCTGCAGTATCGCCATCAGCAGCAGTCCCACTCGTAGCGCCACCTTTACCCTTGGCGTGGTGAGCTGCATTGAACTCACGGATGCGCTTGAGCACATCAAGCTCTTTGACGATACGCTCAGCCTCTTCGGCGATCTTGTCCTGTTTTTCGCGTTCAGCGGCCTCTTCAGGCGTCTCACCATCATGTTCAGAGACCATGACGGCTGGGTGAGGGCCAGCGGTAGTACGTTGTGGATTGATGATGGTGCGCACACCATGCACGCTCTCTGCCTCTCCTTGGTGCTCCACAACCTCAGCTTCCGCCTCGGGCGCGGACTCAGCCTCAGATTCAGCATAGGCAGCAGCGGTTGCACCAGATGCATCAGATGCAGCAGCAGTACCAGCGTCAACCACTTTAGCCTGCTGTAGATGCGAGTGCAGACGAGAGTCTCTAGGGCCGATGGTATCGACCTTGGTGACCTTGGTGATTTCAGCATCTGCGTCTACTGGCTCTACATGATCTACAGGAGTTACATGGTGGGATGCGACAGGTACAGTGGTGCCGTCCTTATGTTCATCAGGCATTGCATTAGGAGTGATTATAGAGGGGCGATCAATCTTAGACATATAACCTCTTGCCAAAGTTAATGTCGACCATGATAGCACAGCACCATTAAGGGAAAACTTAGCACCCAAAAGCCGCACAAATTAGCTATTGCTGCGGCTTTTTGGTGCTAGAGGCATCGTCGTGCAGCAAATGTTTCTGAAAGTTTTCTGTTGCAGGTGATTAAACAGTAAACACGCTACCAAGCGCATAAGAATGCGCCTCTACAGCACTTTTGCTGGTGCCAAACCCGCAAATAGGTGGTGCGGGTCTACCCAGCATGCTCAAGCCATGATCCTACAAAGCAGAAAGCAAAAAAAACCAACGCCCAATCGTCCCTCAAGGCCGATTGGGCGCTTCTCTCCACTGCCGCCAGATGGCAACAGTGAGCAGCAAATGTTTCTGAAAGTTTTCTGCTGCAGGTGATAACTCAGCAAACACGCCACTAAGCGCATAAGAATGCGCCTCCCCAGCACTTTTGCTGACATCAAACCCACAAACAGGTGGTGCTGGCTACATTTCGCACTAGTGGCTAGCACTAGAAGTTGATGACCTTGTCGGCTAAGGCTAAACCAGCTTGCTTGTGGGTGATGATAATCACGCCTTTGCGCCAGTTCTGGATGCGCTCTAAGATGCGCACCTCTTGCGCCTCATCAAGGCCCTCACCTGGCTCATCTAACAGCACAAAGTCACTGTTCTTAGCTGCCACTAAGGCACGCGCTAAGCACAAACGACGCGCCTGACCACCTGAGAGCGCAAGGCCGGTGCTACCTAACCACTCGTTGAGGCCTTGAGGCAGTGCCACAATGAGATCTGTCAGCTCCACCATGTTAAGAGCATCCATGACCTCTTCGGTGGTGATATCAGGACGTACTTGTTTGAAGACCGAGTAGATCGAGCCTGAGAACAAGGTGATGTCCTGCATAGACACAGCAAAGTGCGCTCTGATTTCACGTGGACTTAGTGAGGAGTAAGGCTGATCGTTGTAGAACAGCTCACCCGACTTTGGCTCTAAAAGGCGGGTCAGTAACCACACTAAGGTACTCTTACCACGACCTGAAGGCGCCTTGAGCACATAGTTTTGGTCAGAGCTAAAACTTAAGTTGCAGTTCTCCAAAACCGACAGCTGCTGTACTGGCTTTTGCGTCTCACCACCTAAGTCATAGGCAAAGCTCACCTGCTCTAAACGCACCACACTGACTGCCGCAGAGTGCGCGGAAGCACCCCCCGCAGTAGCCCTCGCAGCAGCTTCGCTAGCAGATTTGGCAGCAGCCTGTGTATCACCTTTCTTAGTACTGCCACTAAGCTTGCTGGCAGCACCGGCAGCATAAGCTGCCGCGCTTTGTTCATCAGTAGCAGCCATATCAGTAGGCACAAAGGTACGGCTGTTCAACTCTTCACGACGCAGTAACTGCTCGGACTTTGGGTCGATATCTGCGTTTTGCTCTGTGATATGCAATAGGTCACTGACACGCTGCGCACTGTGCATCACATATGGCAGGTTGAGACAGGCCGCACTAAGTGGCACCAAGACCTCAAAACTGGCCATAGCTGACACCGCGAGCATCATCATCTGTGGTGGTGACATCTGATTGAGCACCACCAGCGGCACACTCTGAATGAGCAACAGCAATAAGGTCAGCTCAGATAAGGACAGCAACACCACCTGTGACAACTGATCGTAGAAGATGATAGTGGCACGGGCCTTGGCTAAAGCTTGAGCCTTTTCTAAGAACAGACGAGCTCTCTCAAGGTGCTTGCCTAAGAGCATAAGGTCAAAGAAGCCGCCAATCAGATCGGACACTTGATCGTTAAGCTCGATGGCCAGCGTGCTCTGCTCTGTAGAGTAGCGCTCGGCGATACGGGTCAAGAACAAAGGCACAATGACACCGGCGAGCACCATTAAGGCAAGAGCCGTAAAGGCCATTAAGAATGAGAACGACAGCAGCACACCACCGACTACCATGCCCATTAACACGGCACAGACAAATGGCACAAACTGTCTAACGTAAATCATCTCCAAGCGCTCAAGATCAGCCTGCAAACGGCGCTGCAAGTCCGAACTCTTAAGGCGCATGGCCTCTTCGATCTTGAGATCAACGGCACGCTCAAACAAGAACACACGCAGATAAGCCAAAAGCTTAAAGGTCGCATCGTGGGTGTAGTAGCGCTCTCCGTAACGCAACAAAGTGCGAGCTAAAGCCAGCAAACGGATCAAAGCCGATGGGATAAAGATGTTTAAGGCATAGTCGTAGAAACCAGCCACTGCCATGGCACTTAAGAACCAGGTGGCGGTACCCATCAGAGCTACAGAGGCGAAGGTAGCGATAAAGGACATAAAGATGCCGAAAATCGCTCCATAGAGCTCCTTTCTAATCAAGAGCGCAAAGCGCAAGTATGCACTCATCTACGCCTCCTTTTTCTCAGTAGCTGACTCAGCACCAGCCCTTGCAACAGTACCAGTGCTGTCGCTGGCGCTGGTACTAGCACCGGCCACTGGCAGCTGCACCTCGATCACCTGATCAGCAAAAGCGATGAGCTCGGCACGGTGAGCCACAATCAGCACAGTCTTGTGAGCAGCAATGCCCTTGAGCGCAGCTAAGAAGCGGTTCTCGCTATCGCGGTCTAAGCTTGCAGTAGGCTCATCTAACAGCAAGATCTCACTATTGCGCACTAAGGCACGCGCTAAAGCAATCAGCCGGGTCTCACCACCTGAGATACCACGGTTTTGATCTCCTACATGGTGATCTAAGCCGTCAGCAAAGCGCGAGAGCAGCTCACTAGCTCCTACCATTTCTAAGGCCTTAATCAGGTCTTGATCGGTAGCATCAGGCACACCTAACTTGAGGTTATCGCGCAGCGTGCCATAAAAGAGGTTTGGCAGCTGTGGGATATAGGCAATGTGAGGCATCAAAGATAACAAATCTCCATGGCTACACACATGGCCATTGACCACGACAGCACCGCTCTCTAGCTTCGTAAAGCCAGCAATAGTCTGCAAAATGGTGCTCTTACCGGCGCCGGATGGGCCGACTAAGGCTGAGGTGACATTAGGCTTCACCAAAGCTGAGAAGTCACTGATGCCCACACGGCCATTTGGATACAAGGCCGTAATGCCACGCAGCTCAATGGTAAATGGGCCCTGCAACCAACTCTGATCGCCCTCACCCGCAGCCGCACCATCGGCTGTATGCGCTGCGTCCATAGCGGCGGCCCTAGGCGCTGCTGCGTCTGCTGCTGCGTCTGCGGCTGCGGCAGCTTTAGCTGCATCTAAGGCACTAGCATTAGTGCCTGTAGCCAAGTCAGCAGGCTCTTTGAAGATGTCACGCTCGCCTAACAGCTCAATTAAGCTCGACATTGCACCTAAAGCACGCATACGCGCATGGTAGGTCAAGCCTAATTGGCGCAGTGGCAAGAAGAACTCTGGGGCCAACAACAACACAAACAGAGCTCTGGTGTAATCAAAGCCGTGCTCATACACCGCAAAGCCTAAGGTAATGGCGCACAAGGCAATACCACAGGTGGCAAAGAACTCTAACACTAGGGCCGAGAGGAAGGCGATACGCAGCACCTGCATGGTCTCAACACGCCAGCGCTTGGTTAAGCGGGCGATTTTTTCGACCTCTTGGCGCTCTAGGTTAAAGAGCTTGATGAGGCTGAGCTTATCTAACGCCTCATGGAAGCGTAGAGCTAAACGGGTAATTTGCTTCCACTGGCGCTGATTAAGACGCTCAGCACCCTTACCAATGATCATCATAAAAAATGGGATCAGTGGAGCCATGGCAAACAAAATCAGAGCCGACCAAGGCGAGACAATGGCCACAGCAATCAGGCAAATTACCGGAATGACCATAGCGTAACGCATGGTCACTAAGAATGAGGTGAAATAAGGCATGATGTCATCTAAGGCATCGACAAAGAGCGTGCTGAGAGATGACTTCACGGCAAAGGAAAGAGGGCCAACACGTAAGAGCTTGCGAATCAGCTCCTCGCGAATAGCACTTTCAAGGTTGTAAGAAATCGAGGCTATCACCTTGGCCATCACAAAGCGCATCAAAGTGCGTCCAGCAAGTGGCAACAAAGCAAGATAGCTGTAGTTGATGTACGAAGTGTCTTGCTTTAACACGAAAGGCGCAAAGCAAACCACGATCACAGCATAAAAGGCGCACAAAAAAATTGCATCCACTAATGAGAGCATCATCAGCAGATGCAATGAGCCTTTAGCACGCCGTCCCCAGCTCTTAAGCTGAGCTGAGGAGGCTTTTAATTGAAATTTAGTGTCGACTTTAGAGGACATTTTTGGCGTGCAGGATTTGTTACTTGTTGTTAGAACCAATCCCACAAATCAAAGAGGTAGCACACGCCAGCGACTAAAGCACAGACGCCGAGCAAACCTACAATCCAAACTAAGTACAGCATTTTTACTCCTTTGACCTCGTATTGCGGAAGTTGGGGGCTCCCCCACCAAAGCCCAATGGTGAGCTTTGGTGGGTGCCCCCTCAAACCTCAAGGGGTGCACATTAGTCGCTACAAATTAGTAGTGGCCTTTGTTGCCGTCTTCAGCCGAGACCTTGTTCCACATTCTCTTGTAAGCCCAGATGGTGTAAGCAAGAGCGATAGGAACAAAGATGATCACAGCATACAGCATGACCTGTAAGGTGAAGTGCGATGACGAAGCATCCCAAATGGTCAGCGAGGACGCAGGATCGATGCTAGAAGGCATCACAAATGGGAACATAGCGATTGCAGCAGTCATGATGATGCAAGCAATAGCAATGCTGTTGTAAACAATACCCTTCACGGCATTGCCCTTAACACCAGCGATACCGGCCTTTAAGAGGCAGAAGATGGCAGCCACTGGCACGACCCATAAGACCCATGCGTCAGCATAGTTAGCAAACAAGCCGTGTGGAACCACTTCAACGGTCTTAGAGGTAATAGCGTGGAAGGAATCGCTTGGAGCTAACTCGACCAAACGATAGCCATCGAAGCTATAAGCCCAGATACCGGCGATGCCGTAGAGCACTAAGGTTAAGAGAGCTAACTTTAAGGTCAGGCCCTTAACACGAGAACCAATCTCGTCGACGGTGCGCAGCTGAATCCATAAGCAGCCCTGAGTTAAGAGCATGGAAACGCTAACTAAACCGCAGAGGATGGAGAATGGATCTAACAGAGGCAGTAAAGCGGTTAAGAACACGCCATCGTAGTGCCAGCGCACATTCTCGTCAGCCCAGAAAGGCAGGCCTTGGAGCAGGTTACCGAAGACTACGCCAAACAATAAGATTGGCACTAAAGAGCCCACAGTTAAGGCGATATCCCAACGCTTAAGCCACATCTCGTCGCTCTGGTGGTTACGGTAGTCAAAAGCTAAAGGACGTAACCAAATAGCGAACAAGACTAAAAGCATGCCCCAGTACAGACCGGAGAAGGAAGCGGCATAGACTTCAGGCCAAGCAGCGAAGATAGCGCCACCGGCAGTGATGAGCCACACCTGATTACCATCCCAGTGTGGGGAAATAGTGCTGATTAAGGCACCACGTTCTTTAGAGTTTTGGCCGACCTTAAACAATAAGGTGGATACGGCCATATCCATACCGTTGGTCAGCGCAAAGCCGATCAGCAGTACACCAACTAAAATCCACCAAATAACTTGGAGGGTATCATAATCAAAAATCATTTAAGACACCTCCACATCCTTAGCGGCATCTGTAGCACCGGACTCGGCGCTATTCTTAGCGCTGCTGCGCTTACCGCCGCGTGCGCGCTTTACCGTCGATGATTCTTCAGCCTCAGCAGCCTTAGGCTCTTCAGCCTTTGGCTCCTCAGCCTTGGCCTCTTCGGCCTTTGGTTCCTCGGCCTTTGGTTCCTCGGCTTTTGGTTCCTCGGCTTTTGGCTCTGCAGCAGGGGCTTCCTCAGCCTTAACTTCTTCAGTCTTGGCCTCATCAGCCTTAGCTTCTTCAGCCTTTGGCTCCTCGGCCTTTACCTCTTCAGCAGGGGCTTCCTCAGCTTTGGCTTCATC
>CALXYZ010000009.1 GCA_944393075.1 uncultured Anaerobiospirillum sp.
TCCCATGACGGACTGAAGCTAGACAACTTAGGCTTGATCTCTCAAGCCTCGGTCGTAAGACCGCAGGTAGTTGACTACACAAAAGCGTGCATCTGTATACTTGCCAACTTGTGGGAGCAAGTGGAAAGTGGAGCAAGTTGCGCTGAGCAAAGGTCTGCCAGCGCAACGTGTTATCTAACTTTTACTTCTCCTGTGCCTACGAGGCGTTTCTTTTGATAATCGCTTCGATAGCTCTAATCTCATCTAAGTCATCACTACCGATACGGGCGATAGTGGTGAGGTACATGATGTCGTTATCTAAGATGCTATCAGCGTACTTATCTAAGAGTTCTTGGGCAATGAGTTTGGTAGCCATGCGCACATCGCTAGTATTTAAAACTTGAGCGCCCGAGCTTAGAGATGTTGACTTTGCCGTGACTTCAGAGGCGTGAAAGTTACTTTCATCCTGATCCTCATAACTATCGTTGCTATAACCTGCATTAGGCTGCTCTTCGGTATAGGTGGCGGTAAATGCAGAGGAGGTATTATCCTCTTCCTCATCTACTACATAGTCTTTTGTTACGTCCTTATCGTCCGCAATATCTATCGCCGCATATACACTATCAGTCTCGGTTTTAGTATCAGTCTCTGTATCTGCCTCTATCTCAGCATCAGGCTCACTGCTTTCTGGATCAAATTCCGGCTCTAACTCTATCTCTGGTTTAAGCTCAAGCTCAGACTCAGACTCTGATTCTGACTCTAGCTCGGTTGCAGGGGCGGGCGCTGCAGTAAAGGCGTCTATGGTGGCAGGTGAAGCTGTTGCTCTTTCTGCCGCGATTGCGACCTCTGCCATGTTCTCAATCGCGGCCTCGATCTCTACTTCTGCGTTTGCTTCTAAATTTGTTTCTTCTACTTGTAGTTGTGGCTGAGGTTGAGGTTGTGTTGTTGCCGTTGTTGTTGCTGTTGCTGAATCTGTGGTGTTGGCTGCAACTGTTGGTGTGAATGGAGCCGCGGCTGTGTTGGTTTTAACTGTATTGGTTGTAGCGGCGTTAGTAGTCGTTGTTGTTGTAGCTGTAGCTGTGGCTGTGGCTGTAGCTGCAGCTGTGGCTGCTGTTGTTGAGGACGCTACGGTTGCTGTTTTTTCTATTTTTGGAGCAGGTGTTGGTGTTGGTGGCGTGTATTTCTTAAAGTCTGATGGTGAGGTGTTAGTGGCTTTTAGTGCAGCATTAAGCGCTGCTCCTAAGCCGCCAAAGTTGTTTTTACTACCCGTAGTGTAGACCACATTGTTATGGGAGCCGTTACGCATGTTTTGCTCAAACTTGTGAGAGGCGACTTCTTCCTCAGCAAGCATTGATTCAAACGCCGATAGTGGCTTTGACTTAGGTATATTTGGCTTTTTAGCTGGCGCTGGTGTGTCATTAAACATACCGTTAGGCCACACCAGTGCTGCCGCTGCTAACAGCGGAGCTGACGGTTGATGTTGTGTTGAGTTTGGAGTTTTATCAGGCATAGTTCTTTGTTCTCTTAAAAGTCATGAAAGTCTCTTTACATATGGTAGTTAGGCTATAACCATATAGGCTGTGAGCTTTTGTTGTTAATGTTGTTACTGTTGTTGTAAGCATGTGGCGATAACAAGGCAGATGCTTGTTGGCCCGTTGTTGGTGGTGGTCGGCATCATTTGGCGCAGAGCCCTCTTATTGGCTAAAGCTAAGGGTGTTGAGCCAAATGGCCTGATGTGTGTCGCGGCAGCTACAGCTACGACTACGATTGTTTATTCCTCCTTCTCATCATCATCGTCGTCGTCATCCTCATCGAAAAGGTCGGCCTTTTTACCGCCAATGATGGCTATAGCTATGTTGTCATCACCATCATCTTCTTCATCTACAAGCTCGTCTTCGTCAGACGCATTGCTTTCCTCAAAGAGATCGTCTTCATCAAGATCCTCGGCATCGTCATCGACATCATCGATCTCGTCTTCTGCGTCGTCCTCGTATTCGTCTTCGTCAGAGACAGAAGCTGAGGCTGCTGCGGTTGCAGCTGTGACGTCAAGTAACTCTAAGCGATCGTGACCGGCTTGGTCTAAGACATCGTTGGCAAATTGCAAAAAGAGGATGTGGTTGATCGGAGTGCCACCAAGAGCTATGACTGTGTCGAAGTTAATCTGATCTGAGATGTAGCAATCTGCAATGAAGTTGTGCTTGAGGATCATGGCAAGCAGCGTGATTAGGTCATAGCAGCTCTCATCCTTAACCTGTGGAATTGAGTCTACGGCGTTGGTGGCTGCTGTGGCGATTGCTTCATTATCAAGCTTACCGGTGCGTGTGAGATATTTGATGTGAGGCAGATGCTCTAAGTCTTTATAACCTGTGCGCTGCATGATGTCTACAGCAAAGTGATAGACGGTAGACTGATCATCGTGGCCATCTTTCTTGAGATTCTCACAGAACATCTTTTCCAAAAAGGTTAGATCTTTGGCATGCTGTAAAAAGATCACATAGGCGAGCATACGGATGTCGTCTTTTGTGGCTTGGTAAAGAATCTGAAAATCAAGCATGGGAGTCTCTCACAGGTAATCACAGTCTTGCTGATGCTGCTACTTGAAGCTTGACAGGCATAAGCAGGCATAAGCAAGACTATCTAACACATAACATAACGCTTTAAGCCAACGGTGTAGCGCTGTGCGTTGTTTGCCGCAAAGCAAAGCAAGCAAAGCTACAGTCGCAATCGCAGTTGTAGCCACAAGTAATCGCGCTTGCGCTGCTTCCCCATATTACTCAGGAAAAGCCGCAAAACTCAAGGCTTTATTTCATTAAACGATATGAGAGCCTTAAGCTTGGGGGAGGCGAGTTGTTGATGATGGCGTTTGTTGCAGTGGTGGATCTTGTGCTGCATGTGCCTTAGCGGAGCTTAGGCGCTGATAGCAACTGCGCTTTTTCTTGCTCTAAGGCTTTGTCTAAGTCGGTACTGCTAAGACCAATGCTGCGTAGCATCGCAGAGAGTTGCGCGGCTATGGCTAAGAGCAGTGGCACATAATCACAGCCATTCTTCTTAACCTGTTCTAAGAGCTTGATGTTCGGGGTTTCGATAAAGGCACGACCATGTTGGAGCAGCAATTGCGCAATGCTTTGGCTGCGTAGAATCAGCACAAAGTTCCTATCCTTTTTGTGGTAGTGCCCAAAAGACGTCTCTTGCATCTCTTGACCTAACTTGCGCCACAGATCATCCCATCCACAACCCTCAAGTTCAGCCTCAAGCTGTGCCATGTTTCGTGCTTGCTCTTCGGCGCGAGCTACAGCACTGTCCTTGCCGTTGCCATTGCCGTTGCTAAGGGCAGCTGATCCTGTGCCACTTTGCAGCGCAGTACTATCTTGCTGCTCTTGTGAGGCAAGCAGTGGATGCACTGGCTCAGGCTCTAATACCTTGAGATTACGCTGTTCTGCACGCAACTTGATCTCGTTGATGAAAAACTGCAGCTGTCCCTCATTGTATGTGCGCTTGTTGAGCACACTGCGCAGTAAATTGCTCTCATAAGCCAGCAAAATGCTGCCGTAGTTGCGCAGCACATACTCCACCAAGCTCAGGTAGTAGAGCTTCTTCTGCTCCACCAATGGTAAGTCAGCTTCTGTCAGTGGCTTAGGCTCAGACTGTATATGTGGCTTTGCCTGAGACTGAGACTGAGTTTGAGGCTGAGCTTGTGCCTTTGTCTGCGGCTTGGCTTGAGGTTTAGGCTGTGGCCCAGTCTTAGGCGCGTATTCAGATGCAGGAGTGAGCTTCAGCTGCGCTTTTGGCTTTACAGCTGCCTCTGTGGTACTGCTAGCGGTACCTTGAGATATAGCTTTGGTGGTTGCAGCAGCTTTAGCCTGAGTTTGAGCAGCGTTAGTGTTCTTGATGACACGGATCGCTGATGCCCCATTTGCAGTGGTGTTAGCCTGCTCAGTAACAGCTGCGCTGGTAGCACTTCCCTTTTCTTGAGATGAGCTCTGCGCGGCATTAGGTGCTGCGGTGGCTGCATTAGCCTTAGCTTCTTGATCTGCTTCCATAGCGGCTTCGACTTTAGCACGCTGATATAGGGCATCTGAGATGCTCATCAAGCTGGACTCTTCATTAAGACCATGCTTGCTGATCTTCTTCATCAGACGCAGCTCATTTGGCTTGAGCACATGTCCACGATGTAACAGAATGCTCTGCGCAATGTTTTGTGTCACACCCACGATCTCTTGATTGACACGCTGTACTGGCAAACGTCGACGTGCTGCTAACTGGTTGGAGAGATCCTTCCACAGCTTGCGCTCTTCGGCACGGGTAGGTATGTAGGTCTCAGGCTCGACGATATTAGTATCTTCGTTAGCTAAATCCTGCTCTACATCTTTGAGGGCAAAGGCAGAATCCTGCTTGACGTGTGGAGCCATCGCAACCACATTGGTAGGCGTAGCAGGGGCTGCGATATGCAACTGCGAGCCGCTTTGCTCATTCCCAGTAGTAGGGGCAGTGGTTGTCGCAGTGGCTTGGTTCTTGGCACTTGGCTCTTTGAGGAAGTCTGGCAGCACAAAGCGCTTTTTGGCTTGTGCGCGCTCATTAGCTTCGCTCTGCATGGCTGTAAGTTCAGCCATGACATCGCGTGGGATACCACGACCATCATCACCTACGGCAGTATCATCTCCATCAGTATGGTGCGACACTACAGCGGCGTTAGCATCGATGGCAGCAGGCTGGGTTACAGTCTTAGTGGCTGTTATAGTAACTGGCGCTGTAGTTGAAGTTGAAGCTTGAGTTGGAGCAGGAGCTGCAACTGGCTCTTCGATCACTGCGTTGAGGTTAGCGCTATTGTTCTCGTGCTGCTGAATTAGCTTGAGATGGCGCTGTGCTAAATGGTTTTGGATACGCAACAGTGTGCGGCGACCAATGTCCTTGGTAGCCACTTGCTCTAAGGTTTTACGCTCAGTAGGTCTAATGATCTGGCTGTACTGGCGCAACAATGTCAGAGCTAAGTACTGCGCAGAGTTCTGTGGTGGGGTAGCAGCGCGCTTACGTAGCTTCTTAGGTAGACCTGGGGCTAAGCGTAAGTCAGCTTGCAGCACCAACCAATCGGACTTCTCCTTTTCGCTGTACTCTGGCTCATAGTTCTCAGGCACCAAGGATGCAGACGCACTGCCACTTACTTGCAGTGCTGGCTCGGTCTGAGGTGAGACAGGGGTTAAGATCGCTTCTTCTGTGCTCTCACTTGAATCTTGCCATGGAGCCACATCTACATCTGCGGCCAAGGACTGCTCAGGTTCTGGCGCAGCCTCTACCGTAGCCATAGGCACAGGCTGGGCTTGAGATGACAGCGTTGCAACAGAAGCAGCTTGCTGTTGCTGCATTGCAGCCGTGCGCTGCTTGAGTGAGCGCACCATGCCCTCAAGAGCGGCTAAGTCTACCAGTCCACGCTGGGTGATGAGATAAAGCACGCTCGCCTCAGGCTTAGCTATCAGCTGAGCATAGTCTTGGAGGATCTGAGATGCGAGTTCTTTTGCCCTGAGAACACATTGATACTGCTGTTTGGTGAGCTTGTTATCGTTACGCCACCACAAATCGAGGCGCAACTGTTCCCACAGACGCTGCTCGTTTGGTGGATAGTGCTGAGCGTCATCCGAGCTCTCATTACCAACGCCGTAGGAGGCTTTTTCTGCTTCTTTCTCGGCCTTAAAGATTGTTACCAGACGATCTTGCTGGGCGTGCATGATTTTGAGCACGCAATCAACAGCGTTAGAGCCATCACCAAAGCTGTTTTGCTGTGTTAAGCGCGCCTCTAAGATTTGCTTGAGCAAATGGAGCTCTGGGCACGCAGCAGTACCATAGCGCGAGATCAGCGATAAGCACTGAACCTCCGCCTCTTTAAGCTCGGATTGTGGGTAGTATTGCAGCATCCAGCGTGCAGCAAAGGTACTATCCCCAATGCTCTTTGGAACAATGTAGTTCTTTTGAGCCTCAGGGCTTAAAAAGGAGAACATTGAGCTAAGAGGCTGTGACTGACCTTGATCTTGACCATGACTATGAGCATGAGCCTGAGCCTGAGCGGTAGTGGCAGCTGTGGCAGCTTGAGCCACATGCTCAATCTTAAGTTCAGGGGCGGGCGCTGTTTCCTCAATGGTCGCGACAGCATCATCATCTAGGGTGCTGGCAGTAGTACCTGAAAAAGCATCATTAGCATCGTATTGCGGGGTGGATGCTGCCGCATTAGCAAATAGAGAGCCCTGAGTGAGTGGCTTAATTGGCGCAGAGCGGCCACCGACCATAGCCTTAGCCTCAGCACTACGAGCTGCGGTTAGCCCTTGCGCTACATGTGCTGGAGTAGCAGCCTCATTGCTCTTGGCAAACGAGACCTCAACGCTTGCGATCTGATCTTGGGTTGCGCTAGGAGTTACAGCTTCTGCTGCGCTGTTTGGTGCGGCAGTGGCAGTATTAGTGGCAACGCTATCTGCGGCAGCTGGTGCTGTGGCTTGTGTCTGTGTATGTGTATGTTTATGTGTATGCGTGGCTGCGCGCTGTGTCTTGACACGCTTTAGCAGCACGTACACCAAGTCTAAGAAATCGTTACTATCGGCAAAACCATGGCGGGCAAAATAGCGCAGCATAATGAGCTCAGCATCGCTGAGATAACGCTGATAATGCGTGATCAGGATGTGCGCTATCAGATGCGAGGAGTGCATTGCCTCTAAAGAGCAAAAGAGTGACTCACCTGTGGTTTTGAGAATAGAGGCTGCAAGCGTTGGTAGCTGGCTTTGCGCCGCGGCTAGCTGGCTATGGTCTTTAGCGAGGATCTCAAGGAGCATCTTATCGGAGATGCTGAGCTTGCTCTTGTAGTGCTTTAAGAGCAGTTTGACGACAACTCCCCATAAAGCGACATCCTCTACGCTGTTGAGAGACGTAGTGGTAGCTGCGCTATCAGGCGATAAGAGGTTATCGGAACGAGAAGAATCCGTCATGGTTAAGACCTAACAAAGAAAAACAAAGCTGGCAAAAAGGTTAAAGAAACAACGCCGCAGCAGAACGATATCTGTTGCGGCGCCTTATTCTAAAGCAAAAGGGTGGTTTGCGGCAAAAGTGCCGTATATATCGGCGTTACAGTCACTCAAGGCCGGTTCGCGTCCACCACGATCAGCTGTGCTCTTAGCTCTGCATGGTTGACAGCTTTTGTGCTAATTGCGCCTGATCTGCTGCCTTCTTTAAAGCCTGTCTGAAATCGTGGCAGTTGGTGCCTAAGGCTTCAATCTCTTGGCAGAGCTTGTTGCCGATGCTCAGCAGTAACTGCAGATTGCTACAGCCGTGCTGTTTTACCTGCGTTAAGAGCTCGGTTTCGCTGTCATCAAGGAACACCTCAGTATTGCGGATGATGGTGCTGGCAATATCTCGGCTCTGCTGGCCTAACAGCATGTTAATCTCGCGGTTAGAGTTGCTGTTTTGCTGAAGCTCTTGTTGCAGCAGCTCCCACAACCACTCAATGGTCATTGCCGCATATACAGTGGCTGGGTCGGCAATGTCTGCTGTGGCATTGCTCAGAACAGAAGCTAAGTCTGGTGCCTTAGCTGTCTTAGGCGCAGCTTTAGCTGCGGCCACCATGTCAGCCACAGGGAGTGGCGGCTCAACAGCATGCACAATCAGACCCTTAGTGGCGGCACGAGCCTTAATCGTATCAATCATGGTTCTTAAGATGCGGCCGTCACAGGCTTGCGTCATAGCCATATGATTGAAGTGGTTGAGCTCAGTGGTCTGCATCACAGGCTTGTAGTGTTCGAACATAAACTCCACTAACTGCATGTTGTATTGGGCTCTAATAGATGCTGGAGTCTCCTTTGGTGGTTCAGGGGCTTGATCCTGCTGTTTGTTGAGGTGCAGCACCTGAGCATACGCATGCGATTGGTTCTGAGGATTTAAGCGCTTGGTAAGGCCAGTACTGATCTCATTGAGCGGAATCAGAGTGTGCAGACCATGTTTGCAAGCTTGCTGCAATATGCAGAGCTCATGTGGTCTAAGCACCGTTTGGTAGGTGCTAATGAGCTTGGCAGCAGTCTCTTTGGTTTTGCGAGTAATAGTTGGGCTCAGCACAGCCTCTGGGTTTTGGATGTGCTCATCTAAGGCGTGGATGAGCTTAAGCCAATCATTGCGATCAGGCTGATTGTACAAGGCAACCAAAATAGCTTGATGATCCATTGGCTCAAGTTGAGCCTCAGTATGGGCATCAGTCTGAGCATCAGTCTGAGCTTTTGGTTCTGGCTCTGACTCTGGTTCAGTCGCAGGTTTTGGATTTACCGTAGCTGCAACAGCCGTAGCTTCTGCCTTGGTCTCTGCCTGTGAGGCTGAGGCTGGTGCTAAGGCTTGGGTAGGGGCTTGATCCTTAACTGGTGGCTGCTCAAATACAGCTTGAGGAGCTGAAACTGTAGTGCTGTCAGTACTTACAGAAGCCACTGTCTTGGTACTTGCAGTTTGCACCGAGCTCTTGTAGTTAGGCACGTATGGCACTAAATCAGCGCGCTCATTGAGCAAGTTGCGGATCTTAAAGATTAGCTGCTTATCGCTAATGCCACGCTGCTGTACCTCACGCAGTAAGGATGCTTCATTCGAAGACAGGTGCTCCGCATAGTCCTGCAACATGGTTGCAGCTAAGTTACGGGTGACTGCTTGGCGGTTTTTAACCTTAGGAGTATTAGGCTCCTTGATCTTGAGTGCTTGCTTGAGCTTAGACCATAAGGTGCCATCATCAACCTCAATATCTTCGTAGCTGTGGCTGTGCTTGTTGATAATGCCATGGCGCTGAGCCAACACTAGGCGCAGATTAGAGATGCTATCGGTGTCTAAGAGACCACGCTCTTGCACCAGCTTTAATAGCTGACGCTCGGACTCACTTAAGATATCAAGGAAGCGAGCCAAGTACAGTTCAGCCTTGCCTTTGGTCAGCAAGAGTTTTTGACGCTGCATTGGCATGATCTCAGCAGGCAATGCTGTGCCTAAGTCCTGATACACCGCTAACCACAAAGCCTTTTCTTCGGCACCACAAGAGCTTAGATCAAGTTGTGGCAGCTGTGGCATCTGTAGCATCTGTAGTGGATGCACTTGCTGTAGTTGTACGGCAACAGGTGCGCTTTGCTCTTGAGACAAAGCTGGAGCTGGAGTGATTGACTCAACTTGAGCAGCAGGTACAGACACAGGTGCAACAGTGGTAGCCTCTTGCTCTGAAGCTGGTGCTGAAATTGGGCTTGCAGTGTCGACAGTAGACTCTGTGCCTGTAGAAACCTTTGCATCAGTAGCATCGCTATGGATCTGAGCAGTATCTGCTGCTGGAGTTTCAGGAGCGGGCGCTGTTACCTGCGCTGCGTTAGTGTCTTCGACAGCGACTTCGTTGGTGTCCTCACTGTCAGCGACCTTATACTCCACAGTTACTTCAGTAACTGCAGTAACTGCGTCCACAGCACTGTCTTCATGGGCTGTCTCTACATCAGGTTGTTGCAGCTCAGGCTCGGCCTGTGCGGTGTCAGAGTTGTCTTCGGAGTAGTCGTGATCGCAGTCGTCCTCTGTTGAGAACGCAGTATTTGTAGGAGGAGCTACGTTATCAAAGCTAGAGAGCGTAGCGTGCTCTTGGGTCAGCAGGTTCTGTAAGTCTTCTTCATGGGCCAGGTAGATAGACTCAATGCACTCATCGGCTGACGGGATGTCTGTATTGCGCTCTTTGCCGTGATAGCGAGACTCAATGTTTTGCTTCAGGAAGTCAACGAAGCGATAGACGCGCGAGCCGTTACGGGCCACGAGGTTAAGGCAGCGCTGCTCGTCAGCATGAGTAGACTCGCTGAGATACTTCAAGATCCACATCGCAGCACCGATACTGCTATCACGGTCAAAAGGAGCAATATAGCGCTCTTGCTGGCTCAGAGTATCAGTGTATTCGTCATTCTCAGCCGATGCTGGGATCGCACCGACTCTGGTCATGATGGCGCGGATGATAGGAGTGCTATCGACCTGATGCATTTTCACGGTAAAGCCAGTTTCTGCTGCGGCGATGCGGGGCATGATAGTTGTTCTTACCTGCTGTACATCGTCTTGCGTGACCTCACTTTCAGCCGCCCACAAGAAGAAGTTCTTCTCCAAGTCAGTAAGGTACTGGCCGTAAGCATCTAAGGTAGTCTTTGCCAACTGCTGTCCCATCTCTACAGACGCAGCCTTGTCGTAGTAGCCCTTGTTGCTCTCGCCTTTGAGCCCAGACGTATCAATACCGAATAACGATGCCGACTCGTTATCGTCAGAGTCGTCATCAAAGATCGACAAGGTGCCACGGTGCTCCACAAAAGGCATTGCAGGTGGTAGATCTGGCTCCGGCTCTGTCTCCTGCTCAGGCTCCGGGTTAGCTGCCACTTTGGTCTCGTGCAGACTGACCTCAATACTGTCGATATGTGTGGAGCCAGAGCCAGCGTCAGCGTCTTGTGCTGGGTCTGCATTAGTAGCGTTGTGAGTAGAGGCTGCATGGGTATCGACGTCATTGTCTTCACCCTCGCCCTCACTTTCATCATCATCATCATCGGCGACAACAGCACTTGGGGCCTCAACTTCAGCAACGCTATCAGTGTTGCTATCAGCAGCACTGCTGTTGGTGTCATCTACAACCTCTACCTCTGCCTTAGAGTCGTTTGCAGTAACACTATCAGTCTCAACCTCAGTCTCAGTCTCAGCCTCGGTTTTATCATTGAATTCGGATACGGCCTCAGCGTTTGCTTCTGCAGTATCTGTAGCTTCCTCTACAGCTGCTTCGGCTTGATCGCGGCTGATGATGGCTTTAGCGATGTCTAAGAAGCCTTTAAGGTCATCAAAGCCATGGCTTGCAATGTGTTTGATGACGATAGGCTCTGTGCCGACAAGGTTTGCTGCTTGGTGTTGAGCAAAGATGTGAGCCACAATCTGGCAGAGAGCGGAAAGAGAGACTTTTGATTTATCAAGGCCGGAGATGTCCTCACCCGCTCTATGCAATAGGTCTAAAGCCACAGCAGGAAGCTGTGGCTGAAAAGAGGCTGCAAACTCTGGTGAGGTGGTGAAGATGCTAAAGAAAGCACCATCTGCGGCTAAAAAGTGCTGCGAGTAGTGCTTTTGCAGTAACAAGATCGTAATGCTACACAGCTCTGCAAAGACCTCACTGTCAGCGGTAGTGGTACTGCTATTGTGAGTTTGTTGTGGGGCTGTGTGGCCGCCCACGCTCTTTTCAGATTGAGCTGGTGCAGCCTTTGGGGCATTACATAGCATCGATGAAATCTCTTATCTCTCTGTTGGCTTGGCAAATGGCGAGTCTTGTGGCGAAGCTCGCTATCAAAGCGCTAATAATAGCGCATTTGACGCAGCAAAATAAGCTGCGGCAAGGCACTTTGCATGACAAGGTTTCGGCATGCAAGAAGAGCATTGCCTATGAGTAGATCCTTGTCACGCTCAGCATTTTTACCAATGGCTACCGCAAAATTGCAGTCACAACAACACAGCACACATTGCATCATGCTAAGTCTTTCAAAGTCACAGATTAATTCCTAATGTACAGCTGCCAGCCATACTTGATCACAAGACTACCAAATACTCAGCTCCTTCAACTGCGAGCATCACTGTCTGTGTTTGTTTAATGACTCTCAAGCAGTGAAGTTACTCCACTCAGGATATAGCTGCAACAGGCAAACAACAGTGCGTGAGATCTCACTCTTGAGTACTCGCAACTACTGCTTTATGGTGGAGCAAAAGTCTGCCCTAAAGGATGATGCCATAGCTGACTTGGCTGACTTGCCCCTTTTCTCGTGATAGCCAACTGGCTCTAACCTCTCACAGGTGATTTTATATGCCTTAACTTTGCCGTTTCTTAGGCCTGCTGTATTGGCTTCAGAGTTGTAGAACACAGCAATGTACTGGAAGACCTCACAATCGGGGTACTGTTCTGGGTAGCCACGACTTAAAACCTGATCCTTGGCTCTAATAACTGCCTGCCTCACTGCACTCTTGCTTTTGACCTGCTTGAACTCAATGCAGTGAATTTGAGGAGGTTCTGTGTTGGCTATCTTGATCACCAGATTCGCTCTGCCACCAGCTTCCTGCGCCTCTTTGACCACGCTAACCTTATGCAAAGAAGTGGAGTTTTTCAGCGCAACCGATATTATGTCGCTGGTGAAGTGCTCTCTCACTTTTCTCAAATATGACGAGCTAAAGCACAATAAGGTGTCATTGAAGAAGCGTTTAAGGTTATCGAGATTTAGGACTGCGTCTTTATCTGCGGCACCTTTGACATCCAACAAATCAGAGTCAGTGAGGTTTGGCTGCGAGTCGGATCGAGCAAGCCAGTTTTTGATACTCCCCTTAAACAAGTCATCAAGAGCTGCTCTAACCTCTAGGTTCGGAATGCAAAGATGCTCACTATCATGCCATGTGAGGTAGCCTGCTCGGTATAAGAACGAAGCGCCAAACTCAACGCAATGCTCATCATTATAGAGGTGTGGACTTTGGTTCACAGCTTTTATAGCAATCTCATAAGGTTCGCCATACAACAAGTCACTGAGCAAACATAACAACTTCCAGCGCACTTCATAGGACTTGGTAGCCATGGACTTCATTTTGTGCACAAAGAAGCTATTAGCGAAACTGCCTGACTCTACCCAAGAGTTAGTGAAAATCATTGTGTTAGGTCTATATTGGCCTTGTTTCTCCTCATGATATTGAATGAAATTCACGACCGACCATGGATTGTAGACGCGTCCAGAATCGTAGCAACTTGACCCAAAGCTATAACCATCGTAGTAGCGCTTTAATTGCGATAGCAATACTGCCAACGAAGAATGATTTGCTGCAAGATCTAGCCAGGCTTGCTGACTATTAGATCTTGGGGCAATTGGGTAATAACGCGAAGTTAGGCTTTGAGCAATATAAGCCAAATGTAGGAAGTAACCAGTGTAGAGCTCTAATTGAGAGAATCCTACAATGGATTCGTAGGTTTGATTTTCTGATAAGTCATTGCGGAGGTTGAAGCCAGAAAACACTCCAACATCGCTAAACTTCGAAATGCCGGTAACAAATACCAGAGAGAACAACTTAGCTCTAAGCTTGATCATACCGAAAAACATGCGATAAACCGTCATGATTTGTGGCAGGATTTCGCTATTAGCTAAAAACTCATTAGCAGGAGCATCATACTCATCTATCAGCAGCACAAAAGGACGAGCTGGGTCGTAGCATTGCTCAAACAGTTGTACAATTATGTCGGTGAACTCAAATTCTTCGATTGTACTTTGATTAGCCAAGTTCTGTGCAGAGTTCAACACTTTGTGATGCTGTTCTTCAAACAGAGCTTGTGCTTGAGCGCAAGTATTGTTTTCATTATTAGCTTCAGCTCCTTCTCCAGCTCTTGCGCCTGCAACCAAACCTTTTACCAAGCGTTGAATTATGGTTTTTTTTAAGAGCAAAACGGGATCGACACTGGTCTCAAAAATAGCCTCAGACCAGCTCATTTGGATTACATGACAAGGATCAATATTGGTAGCTTTTTGCTCTAGTTCGGTGCCCTTAAACAAAGCAGCATTATTGCCTGCATATAGGCATGCAAACATATCAAGCAAAACGCTCTTACCAAAACGACGCGGCCGAGCTAGGAATAAGAATGAATCTTCGTTCAGATGGGTATTAAATAACCCACCTTTGTCAATGTAGACGCGATTTTTAGTACGGATTTGCTCAAACGATGGCGACATCGAAAAATACTTGATCTCTTGCCAAGCTTCAGCATGGGTGCAGGTGTATTCATGTAGCGCCTGATAGACCTCTCCAACTGTAGTCAGATCTTCGTATAACTTCTGCGGAACAACTAGTCCTGCATTGTTTAGTAATACAGCAAGAGCATCAGAGGCGTAATAATCTTGGGAAACATCCGAAGTCCAAGCTGTTTTTTCAGAAACAACAGGCCAATCTACGCAGCTAACATCAAGCTCTGGATACACAAGTGGAGTAACAGCTTCATAAAAGAAAGTTGGCTTGTTTACTAAGCTCAAACGCAGAGCATGCAAATGCAGTTGAAGTGCAGCAGCCCTAGCTCCGCCCTCCCAAGCATGAATGACATCGTAGAGCTGATACGCAGTAGCACAGCATGTAAGGTACTCTTTTTTACTCCACAAAGCACCACGACCAAATTTAGCAGGTAAAAGCTCCAGCAACGGGGTATTATCAGGATCAGAAACTAAGCTTGAAAGATCGGTGTTGTCGTTCACCTCACTTCCTGCGATGTCCTGTAGAGCTGTGTACAACTCTTCTTTTCTCACGGCTCACCTCCACACTAGACTTAGACTGCTATTGTGACTCAACAGTAGTCTGGAAAAGGCATTCATGATAGTGTTCTGTTACCCACGAGTAGGCTATTTCCCCTAAAACTTCGTCCCGACTAAGCCACTAAGCTATAGCTCTGTACATGAGGCCTGATTGGGCGCCATATGACAGATATTGAGTGAAGAGCATTTGTGCACCTCACCACTCAATGTAGCACAAAATTCACAAAAGTGCTGCCTGTGCGCATTGGGTGAGCTCGCGTGGCTGTCAGGTTTCGAGCTTCAGCCTTGGGCTCTTGTCGAACCCAACCAAGTGCGCGCTTTGCGGGCGCTTGGTTGGGGTGCTCACGCAGTGAGCGGCAGGTTTATTACGCGTAATCGTCAGCGTCATCTAAGCTCTTGGTGTGCGGCTTGAAGCCCATGGCCGTGTAGTCGCTTTCGAAGGCCCGCGTCAGCGCCAAGATCATCTCATTGGTGCTGAATGGAGCTTGAGCAAGCTTAAAGGTATCGCTGAAGCTGTAGATTATTTCTCCACGGCCTAAGTCCTTAGCACTGAGCTGGCAGCCCTCACCCATAACGATGCGGTTGTTGTAGTTGCTCTTGATCTGACCGTCAAAGATCTTGGCATCAGGACGATGAGCCACAGCCACCAGAATCAAGCTTTAGAAAAGCTGCTGTATCTGTGCATGTGGGTACAGAGGCAATGCCACAAATGCTGTGATGTGGCGCACCTTTCTACGCCTTGCCACGCTTTGAAGGGCCCAAAACAGATACGCCGCCATCGGGCAGCGCATCTTCAGCGACCACAACGGTCACATGACTCTCAGATCGCAAGATCTTTGGCTACTTTGCTGCTTTCGCCGTAGTCTTCTTCGACCGTGTTGAGGTGCTCTTACTCCTTGATTGTGACAGCTTTGTTATTGCGGCTGCTGTTGCAGCTTGAAGAACAGCACTGTCGCGAGCTTGAGGCGTGCTTTGTAGATCTTGAGGTCTAACCTCAATGATGCTGTTGAGATTCTTTTGTGAGAAATATTTCTCTAACGCCTTGTCATAGCTCGTTTGTATCAAGTGCTCCATAAGCTGTTGCGTGTTGCCGCTTTGGTAGAGAGCTAAAATCTCTTGTACCATGCTGCGGTAGATGCAAAGCTGCATAACTGGGAATGATGAACTCTCCTTGATAGTCTTAGGAGAGGTGCGGCCAACACTCTTGCTATCTTTGAGCTTAGAGCTAACTTCATTGGCCTCTTGCTGATAAGAGCAGGCAAAGGAGCATCCTTTGATCAAGATATCGATATCATCTTGATAGAGCTGCTTCTGAACCTCAGGAATTACATCAGCAAAAGGGCTAAAAGAATCAAACATTGATAGTTGGTTGTTGCTTTGCAAGTCACTACCATGTCCTAACATGTAAGCTAACAGAGCTAACAAAGGCTTGCGGTCTAAGGTAATGTCCTTGTTGTGAGGCTTGAGTGCACGATAAAAAGCGTCAGTGGTGAAACTGACTTGTTTTAAGGAGTTTTTAAGATCCTTTGTATCAGCTGCTGCAACGAACTGTGACTCAACCACCATCAAAATCAGCAAATAGCGTTGCTTGGACTGAGCATCCAGATCTCCATCGGTTAATGGTGCTAGATCCTTGTAGCGCAGCACTTGCATGCACAACATTTGACGTTGCAGCTGTTCTGGCTTGCAGCCAATAAGGTCAGCATAATCCTCCAATAGAAGGAATCTACTTGTGCACAGTTCTACCTCGCTTGACAGTTGTGGAGTAAGGTAAGCAAGAGCACGCTCGGCAATTAGGCTGGCAAGAACTGTGCTAATTAAATCACGACTGTGTGAAGCCAAAAGGTCAGCATGCATTACAAGACTACCAGATAGGCTCACAGCATCTTGAAATAACTGATCTGTAAGGGCTTTAACCTGCTCTTGGCTGGTTTCTGCACCCAAAGCCTGAGTTAGCACAGCACTGACGTTACGCTTACCATGGTAGTTACTGCTATTGCTTGCAAGCATTAAGTTAAGTTTGTTGTCCTTGAGCTGCTTGTAGTAGCTTACGCCAACAAAGTCCGTACTCTTGAGCAGGTTTTGGCTCAACAGTGCATCAAAGTACAGCACTACATCAGCATAGGAGAGTGCACTCTGTATAACTTCTTTTGTGCCTTGTGGTAAGGTGTGCAAAGAACGTGTGTAGAGCGGTGCCGTGATAGTAATGGCTTGCTCTGAAGCTCGATCTTTGATAAGGACATCTTGAACTAAGGTCTTAAGACTCTGCTCAGTATCTGTAAATACTCCTAAGCGGTCATTAGTAAGATAGAACATTGAGTTCAAGTAAAGAATCTTGCTTAGAGGTTGTACTTTGCTGGTGATATATGAGCATGAGCTGTTTGCATTCGAGATATCACTGCTGGCGATGAGGTTTGGCTCCAAGTGCAACTCATCGTTGGCTACAGTAACGATATCACGTTCGTTGAACTCATAGCTAGCTTGAGCATCAAAGACGTGGAATAACAAACAGATATCAGCAAGACGCAGAGCTGCTGGATCTTGGATTCTATTGATGCTGAAAATATCCATAGACGAGTAGCCATCACTGCTAAAAGATTTAATGGCATCACTGCTTAACTGGTGTTGGTCTAAGTACTCACTCATAGAACTAGTCTCAGCGAGAACTTCCACTTGCACACGACGGATAAAGTCAGCCTTGGTGTTGATCTCTTGGATCTTGAAGCACTCAGCTTCAAACATCTTGTAGAAGTCTTTAGCGTTATCTACCTGATCGTTGAGAATCAAGATTTTAAAGGCTGTTTTGGCAAACCGTGGATCATTTTGCAGTAACTGATAGAGCGCCATTGGCAGTGCCATTAAGCCGCAGTTATAAACCAAGATAGTACATTGACCAGTGAGTGCAGCGCTGCGGTGTAAGTAGCTGTCGATGTAGTCGGCTACAGCGGTAAGATAGGTTCCAAGGCTATCTTGCGAGCCACTAATCGCTGCTGTGCCAATAGTGCTGTTGATAGTGCTAGCAGTAACAGCTGTTTTAGCAGTGCTCTTCCTGCCATGTGAACGGTTCTTAGTAGTACTATTCTGGCTAGTAGTTTTCACCTGCATCTGTGATAAGTCAGCACTTAAAAGAGCTTGGTTCTTGTAAAGGGTAAAACCATGAAGGCTTTGTGCAGACAGCAAGACAAGACGAGGATGCGCAAGGCTGCTGAGAATAATCTCAGGACCCTCAGCGTAATTTAGCAAGGTCTTGAGGTGACGCTCTAGCATCTTTTGGTCGCTAAAGTACAAGTCACGTTGCAGGATGGCTGCAGTTAGTTCCTTGATGTGAGCGATTTTGTAGGCATAGGCGCGCATGTTTTCCACACTCAACGGTGTAGCGATTGCGTAGTTGCCGAAATCGTTGTTGAATTGCGGCGTTAATGTCAATGCACCACTAACACTGTAGTACTGTTGCCAAGCCATACCCAATTGTTGATTGTTGATTGGGGTGTTGCTTTGTTGGGCATTTAACGCTACAGCTAAAGGGTTATAGCGCAACTCTTTGGCGAGTTGGGCATTAAAGTTGTCAGGGTGTGGAATATAGGCGAAGCCTACTGAGTTGACTAAGCGCAACATCCCTTGTATGAGCTGCTGTGTCTTAGTATCTACTTGGTTGGCCGTGTGCATTAAGTTCAGCTGCAAGCTGTTGTAGTGCATGACCATCGTTTGCACGTTTGCAAGGTTAATAGCACCTGTGTTTAGATCTTGCACACAAGCTGTGTATGCCTCTTCAAAGGACTTAAAAGCACCATCAATGGCTGCAATTGAGTTTAAGAGCTCAGTGTTCTGACTTTTGCCACCAAATCCGCCCATGCTTTTTTGAGCAGATCTTTCTAGCATAGAACGTAGCCAATTGAGCTGAGTCTTAAAGAGCAGAGAGATATCATTTTGCACTTCAAGATGCTCAGCATCCTTGAAGAAGAAGCCTGTAGTGTCTGGATTTGTAGGGGCTTCTGCTGCTACTTGTGCTTGACCAGTTACTAAGTGAGAGCGTGGTGCAAAAGCAGCGACAGTAGCGCTATTGCTGAGACTCAGTGTTTGTTGTTGTCCTTGTTGTGAGAAAGCAAGATAGTTGAAGCTGCCCATCTGCAAGGAGCCAGCGGCAGTGATTGCTGCAACATCGCGGTCTAAAGCAATGCCTACAGTCTTTGGTGATAGCGACCACGAGAATTTTAGCGGAGTAGTGAGTGCATTGTCTGCATATAAAGGCATTACTTCAAACTTGAGAGTGATGCACTCATCTTTTTCGCTAGTGCTAGGCTTTAAACCACTGCGCGACTTCTGTTGTTGAGCGACGAAGTAGTTGCGGTAACTCAGCATTGGGTTGATTTCAGGGGCAACTTCAGCTCCTTTTACTAAGAGCTTAAAAAGCTGATTGCCTTCTTGATCACAGATAGTGCTCAGTTCAAGCAGCAATGGGCCATAACGGCAAGAGAAGAACGAGGCTACATCATAATTGAGCTTATTGAGCTCAGTGGTTGTCATGTCGAGGTTAAAGCAGACCCCTAAAAGCGTTTGCTCTTGCTGCTGAGACAGCAGGATCAACATGAGCTTACAGATGTTGAACAAAAAGTCCTCACCTGCTAATTGCTCTTCAAAAATGACTTTTTGCCAAGCCTTAGCAATGGTACGGTTTTGATCAAAGTAGTTGCGGTGTTGCTGGAAGAAGTCGTAGAGGTTATGACGATCATCTTCTGTCAGCTGTGCCTTGTGATCGATACTATCGATCAGTTGAATCTCATCTTTGGTGAGAAGCTTGAGTAGTGAGATCTCTTTGTTATGGTTTTCCTTACGTGCCTTATCTAAAATAAGGCTCTTAGTACGAGTTGAGAGCTTCTTTTTCTCGCGAGTTGGCTTGAGGGCAAATAAGTGCTCTAATTTGTCGTTCCACTCAACATTGCACAGAAAAGCAAAGGTCTCTCCATAAGACTTGTCGTTATCAAAGCCTTTCAAGTACTGCTTAATAGCAGCACTCTCCCATGGCTCTAGCCCCATGGTGTCATTATCACCATCATTGCTGTCGCTGTTCGCTGCACTAGCAGTGTTGAGCATAAGAGCAAAGTTAGAAAGCAACGAATTGCGATCGATTAAATTGTTGCGGCTGTTGTAACGGTTTTTGAGGCCGTAGCAGTTGGTGTAGAGCTTAGAGAGGGCACTCTCATAGTCACGCTTGCGCACGCTGACCATACGCATGCAAAAGCGCTTTTCATCACGTGGCATCAAGAGTTGAGGCAACGCCTCACCTAAAAGCTTGCCACAGTTGATAACCTTGGCATCGTCTTCATTATCAAACTCGATGTCATCATTGCTGGTCTCAATGCCAGCTGATTGTTCTACCTTGATGATCTCTTGCTCTAACAGGTAGATAAAGTGAGCCACATAGCAAGCAAGTTCTAATAGATCGACGCTGAAGTTGTCATTGTGCACCAAGAGCTTAAGCACCATCTCAATTTGCTTGTAGTCGATGGTGTAGCGATCAAGTAGACGAAGAATGACGTGATTGTGCTCCTTGAAATAGAGATTCAAGAATTCCTTAAACAGCTCAGGAATTACCTCTTTCAAATCATCACTAGTAATTTGGGTGATATTCGAGGTGGTATCTGTCGCGCCGGTGATAATGCTGACGATAAGTTTACCTTCAAGACCTGGTTCTAAAAGGTGATTGCGCCAATAAGCACCATCCTTATCATAAGGGTAGATGCAATTGAGCATTGCATTGCTGAGAATGCTATTGTTGAGCCATTGTGCGGTACGTTCAAATTCTTCTTTGAGCGCACTGCTGTGAGGCAGTTTAAACTCCACATGCTGCAGGAGATTGGCGGTCACATCAGCGTTTGTGGGGTTTAACCCGTTAAAGCGAGCTTCTTCTTGCTTTTCCAGCACATATTTGACGATATTGCTGATGTACACAGGCTCAATGTTGTGGAAGCACACAATGCCCAGAGTCAAATTCTTCTTTGCCCCAGCTTCTGCACTTGTACCTGTACCAGCGCCCGCACCTTCTCGGGTATCAGCAGTTGTAGCAAGACCCTCTTCTACTTGGGTGTTTAGTTGATCGACATTGATGGATTGCTCAAGCTTTTTACTACCAAGAAAGGCAATGAAGTTGTAGCTCATCTCTTTGATGGCGTTATCAACAAGAGCAAGCTTAGCCTTTTTGTCTTCAAGACCAAACTGCTCTTGAGCCGTAAGCTCTAGATTTATAGGCTCTTGTGAGAGAGCGGCAGATGGCTGCGATGAAGTCATTTTGAGGGGTTCCTACAAAACAGTGGTTGTGACAGTAGTTGTGACAGTAGTTGTGACAGTAGCGGCAGTGTTACTGATAACAGTGCTGGAGTAACAGTTAACTGCCATAAGGGTTGCAGACGTAATCAAAGCCATCGCTTAAGCTCAAAAGGAGATCTAAGCGACTTAGTTGCTCTTTAAAGTCCTCGGCATTGTCGGTGAATTCCTTTCTCTCAATGAAGTTAGGATCACGACGATCGAGGCTGTAGTACTTGGTGGCTTGATTAGGGCCAATAATCAATTGATAACGTTGATAGAGCGCCTCCAAGAACTCATCAAAGAGCATATGCTTTTTGGTGCCCATCAAGGCATAAACCAAGTGACGAATCAGCTCGTCACTTAAAGTGTAGTAGCTGCGGGTAACACTGTTGCTTTTGTTACCTGGTGCTAACATTGGCATTAGTCCTACACTACGTGCATAGCTCTGGTGGACGTCTAGCGTCTTAGAACCATTCTCTCTGATGCGCTGACACAGGATCTTGAGAATATCGTCAAGACTATTAGCTGCGATGTGCTTGTCCTTTTGATTGCTGTTTAAGAGGTTGATGTCTATACGGCAAGTAAAAAAGACCTTAAGCACATCAGAACAGAAGATCAGCTCTTGTTGCGATAGCGGGCCATGTAGCAGTTTAGGATTGATCATGGCGATCAAAGCACGAGCTTGGGCTCGGGTGTAAGGCTCTAAGCTATCACCGATTAGGCTTTGGTTGCGGCGAAGGCTTTGAGCTGACATCTGACGTAAGCGACTTCTGGTTGTGGCCTTTATAGCCACCACCATATCGATATTGCGCCAAGCAATAGACTTGGCGTTGTATTCATTGTCTTCAATAAGCCACTTAAGCTCACCTAAATTCAGGTTAGGTTGATGTTGTTGCGCAAGCTCCTGCATTTGCTCTAAAGCACAGGCGTGGCGTCCAATGCGTAGCAAATAGACCATGATATTGAGCAAACCTACAGTGCTCAAAGCACTGAACTTGTCTTGCACGGCCAAGTTGATCTTAAGGACATTGTTGAAGTCTTCAGCTAAGATCTTGAAGGTCGCATGCTGTTTGACCGCAAGCATGTGCGAGTTAATCAACTTGGCAAGATGTGAACTGTCTGGCTTGATACCATTTGCTGGCGCTGTGATCGATTTAACCTGCTTCCAGCGTTCATCAAAGCTCCAGAGGTTTTGCTGAAGAGCTTGTTGCATTGCCTGTTCATGCTCGCTACGCTTGCCAGCCAAGGCTTTTGCAACATCGTTGATTGGATTGTTCTGCGGGAAGAAAGTGTTTACTAAGCGCAGAGCAAAATCATGGGAGGTCTTAGCATCTAATTGGTTAGGTTCTCTTGCTACATTGGTGTTTTCGTCGGTGTTTTCGTCACCGGTGTAGATAGCACAAGCGCGCTGTAGCATAGAGAAGAGAATTTCGCCGCAACCGCTCATATAGTTAGATGAGTGCTGCAGATACTCAGATCGGCCTCGGGCGGTGACACTTAGTTCAGAGAAAATAGTCTCGTAGCCAAAAGGAAATAGCTGCTTGTAGATCCAGCCTTTGCCATCATCAAAGTTAAGCGTCCATGAGCGCAGCAAATAGATAGCCTGAGCAAAGCTAGCAAACGAGTTCTGGCTGTTGAAGATATTTTTGATATCTTGCAGCTCTTCACGGGTGTAGTAGCGAATGCGCGATGGATCATCGTCATCAATGAACCTTGTTGCGCTCTTAGCGTGAGGTTCATCAGAAACGATTCTACGTGGAGTTGGCATGTAGTGATTGCTGGAGATGAACAGATGCATCCACTCTTCCCAGCGAGCTTCACTTGATAGGTTACTTTTAGTGCTCAGGATGCTTTGCAAAAATGGATTGTTAAAGAGGATACGACGCAACAGCAACTGACGGCGCTTGATAAAGCACACACGACCAAACTCATCTTTTTGCACTTCGGCAAAAGGTTCTTGTTGGTATTGTGAAGCCAGTACCAACAAAAACTCCAACATCATTTGCTCTTTGGTATTGCCCGTATTAAGGCCATTAGCAAAGATCAACTTATCCATGGCGATGAAACGGATGTTGTCATCGTGAGTGAACTTGACGTAGCGATCACCAATGAGGTCAGCCTCTGCGTGGTATAAAGCTGTGATAAAAGGCTTAAGATCTTGCTCTAACTCCGCATAGTCAGTGAGATTGGCTAATGCTGTATTGCCATGAGAAAAAGCAGCTGCAATGCTCTCTTCTGTGATAGCTGGAGTGACATCACCTGATTCGTCGTCATAGCCGTCTTCATACTCATAGTAGCCGTCAACGTCTGCGTCAACATCAACGTCAGCAGCATCGATGTTAGATTGATCGGCTTGTAACTCCGTATAAGGAGCATTGGAGGCGGCAAATGCCGCCTCTTGGTCATAGTCTTGAGCCTGCCATTTAGCAAATAGCTTTTGGCCTAAGGCTAGATCTGGTATGTCGATCTGCTTGGTAGAACTTGTGGCTGTCATAAGATTTTGGTGATGTGTTAGCGGTTACTATGTCGTTGTTAGGTTGAGATTGAGGATGTGTTAGCTGCGGCTCGCGCCGTGATGTAGCGTTGCGTGGTGCGGCCGCAGCTTATGACCCCTTCTAGCGTTGGCCATATGGATTACATACGTAATCAAAGCCATCGCTTAAACTCAAGAGTAAGTCTAGACGACGAAGTTGCTCTTTAAAGTCATCAGCATTGTCGTTGAACTCCTTCTCCTCAATGAAGTTAGGGTTGTTGCGTTCATGCTTAAAGTTCTTAGCAGCTTGCTGTGGCCCAATGACTAACAAGTACTTGTTATAGAGCTGAGCAAGGAACTCTTCAAAGAGCATGTGCTTACGCATGCCTAAAGTGGCATATACCAAGTTGCGCACTAATTCATCATTTAAAGTGTAGAAGGTGCGCGTTAGGGCAGAGGTGGATGTGTTCCCTACAGTACTGCCAGTGGCAGGTACTAGGCCTATGCTGCGGGCGTAAGGAAGATGTACGTCCAAGCTCTTTGGGTCGTTTTCCAAGATGAGCTCGCACAGGTTGTTTAAGACCTCCTCAAAGGTTTTAACCTCACACTCGGTCTCGACATTGAAGATATCAACCTTAGCTTTAGGATCTTTGCACAGCAAGTTGATATCAGGTCGGCAGCAAAATAGCTCTTTTAAAATGTCAGCACAAAATAAAAGATACTTCGGAGAGAGTTCACCGTTTAAAGCTCGGTAATTGATAAGCGACATTAAGGCACGGGCTTGAGCTTTAGCGTATGGAATTAAGCTCTCACGCATCAGGCCATTGTTGCGGTTAAGGCATTGGGCAGACACCTGTCTCAGGCGGCTTCTAGTAGTTGCTTTAACTGCCACCACCATATCAATAGTGCGCCAAGGGACATTGTTCTTATGATCTTCATCGTATGGGATGATGTTGATCATATGTCCTACTTCGCTGTTGTTTTGCATGTGCTCAAGGGCGCAGGCGCCGCGGCCAATCTTCAGAAGAAAGACCATAAGATGCAGCATACCAATGGTGCTTAGCGTGTTGAACTGGTCTTGTATCGACAAGTTGAGTGATAGGATGCGATTAAAATCGTCAGCTAAGTGCTGGAAGACCTCATGGTCTTTCACTGCTAACATACGTGTTTTGGCCACCTGTACTTTGTGGATGAAGTCGATATGATCAGACTCGTTGATCTCCACGGATCTGGCAGCCATCAAACGCTCTTCCATGCTTTTATTGCATGTGATTAGCACATCTTGCATAGCTCGCTCTTGGTTGCTTCGTGTACCTGTGAGAGCGCGTGCAAAGTCGTTGATAGGGTTATTTTTTGGGAAGAATTTAGCACAGAGCTTTCTACCGATTTCGTCTTCATCTGTCGCTGCATTGTAGGCACAGGCGTGCTGCAACATGGAGAAGAGCATTTCTCCACAACCACTCATGTAGTTACTGGATTGCTTTAAGTAGTCTACATTGGCAGTGGTTGTGGAGCTGATCTCGCTGAACAGTGTTTCGCGACCAAAAGGGAATAAGAATTTGTAGACCCACTGCTTGTCGTCATCAAAGTTGAGGCTCCATGAGCGAAGCAAGTAGATTGCATGCGCAAAGTTCTTGAAATCAGCCTGTCCTAACTTTGTAGAGAGCGCAAATAACTCTTCTAAGTTATAGGACTGGATGCGGCTTACATCAGCAACAGTGGTTTTGATAGGCTTACCATTTTTAGTGGTGACCTCTGTCACTGCATCAACGTCAGCATCAGTATCATCATAATCAGAAATACTAGGAACAGCTTGGCGCGTCATTGGTGCATAGCGATTATGGGCGCTGAAGCGCCATACCCACTCTTTCCACTTATCCCCATTATTATTGGTGGCCTGCTCTATGTTCTGCAAAAATGGGTTGTTGAACAGAATACGGCGCAACAGTAGTTGACGACGCTTCACGTAGCAAGCACGACCTTGTTGATCTGTGAGCAGGTCGGAGAACGGATTCTCTTGGTATTGCGAGGCTAGTACCAATAGAAACTCCTGCATCATGTACTCACGCGTGTTGTCGTTGCTTAAGCCATTGGCAAAGAGCTGCTTATCAAGAGCGATTTTTCGACTCTTGTCTTCATGGGTAAAATCGAGGTAACGCGCACCGAGTAGAGGTTCTTCTGCTTTGTACAGAGCGCTAATATACTGATCTACAGCCTGTTGGAAAGGTGTTTTGCTGATAGAGTTAGCAGAGCAAACAGCACCAACAGCAACAGCTGACGCCTCTTTCTCGCTGACGTTGTCGCTGTAGCCAGAGTCTTCCTCTGCAGGAGCTGTCATAGCATTGATTACCGCTGCCTTTCTGGTTGATTTGGCAGAGGCAGCAGGCAAAAAGCTCTGCTCGTTCCATAAAGCAAAGACAATTGAGTCTGAAGCCTGATCATTAAGATTAGTATCAGGTATTCTTGCAGCAGTCATAACACAAGCTCTTTCTAGAGGCGCTAGTATGCGCTGTTGTTGATGATTGAACCCAACGAGTCAACGTCGCAGATCTCAATATGCTTGAGTGATCGAGCTAACGATTCTGTTGGTTGTTGCTTGTAGTCTCTACCTGCGGTATCGACAAGGGTAACGGTCAGGTTGTCTTTGAAAGCATTGAGGTCTTCGTGGCATTCTTGTGAGAATGAAATAGCCATCTTGCCGTGTGCTAAGGACATGAGGTACTCAAACATCTTCGGAGTCAAAGTCAGTTCTACCGTTGCCAAGGATGATTGATCAGCCTCAACAGTTGGTTGATAAGATGGGGCCCAGATATAGCGGATTACCATGAGACGCTCAGCAAGAGGCTGTTTACTGCTACCACTAAGACCAAAACCAAGCTTGTTGCTGCTTGGAGCGTTGAAAGACACGCTCAGCTTCATATCCGAGCCATAAACAACGCAGAAAGCAGTAGGGTTAAGCTTGTTGTTGTTAGAAACAAAGACCTCGTCTTGGTTAGACACAACCATCAGGTGAGTGAACGCTCGGTTAAGACCAACAATCAAACTGCGCTCCACCTTGTCATAATCTTGATAGAAGTCCAAGTCATCTTGCTGATTGCCATATTCAGAAAAATCACTGTTTGCGTTTGCATACAGTTGTCTCTCGATATAGCCTAAATGCTTTTTGAGCGCCAGATATTGCTCACCATAAGCAAAACCACTGAGCACAAAAGGATTGAAAATAGCTTTATGGCTAGAGTTACTCTCGAAAGTAAAGAAGCTCAGGCGACGTAATGATGCTAATGTACGCTGCACCTTTGCTTGGGCTTGGGATAAAGCGCTGTCGCTACTGTTGTCTGCGCTGTCTTGAGTCTCCTTAAGCGCTAAGATAGCTGATTGCAGACGTGTGATCAGATCACGGGCAGCATATGAGGTAAAGAGCTTATCGTAGGCATCACTCCATCCTAAGTCTACGTTATCATGACCGTAAAGCAAGAACGTGTCGATAGCCTGAAGTGAGTGTTCACCTAAACCAATAAGTGAAAGCTGTTTGAAAACAGGCACATCAGCCTTCTCTTGATAACGAGTAGAGAGGTTTAGACCCATCAAATTATCAAAAGGTAGTGGAAGAGCTTCTGCGGCTTCTTTGTTGTTGCTCTTATTAATCTTCGTAGTAAGGTTGCGAACCTTGCGGCAGGTATAAAAACCGTCAGCGCGTGAGCTCTGGTATTTGCCTAAAAGAGCGTTGGACAGCAACAAAAGTAATGAGCGTATGGTCAGGTGCTCACTTTCATCATGGATGATGGTGTAGAGATCCAAAAAGCGCTGAAGTACTAAAGGTGACGCAAGGGCTTCACGATTGCGGCAAATAGGACAGTGCTCAAAGCTGCTACAGTCAGCACACTTGCTCCAGCTTTCATTTTCAACAATGGTGTGCCAAATTTCTTTGACCGCTTCATCATTAAGGCAACTTGCCATATCCAGCAAGCTTACATGCCACGCATCAAGATCAGTAGGTGCTGTGCTAGCTGTATTTGAGTCAGCAAGTGCTGTTGTTTTGGTGCGACCTGTGTCTAACATTTGCTGTTCTAACAGTTCAAGCACAGGGTTAAGTGTAGGGTCTAAGTTCTGTTTAAAGCACTGAAGAATTTTGCCATTATTGCCTGCAATGATAACGATATGAGGCTTTTGCAAGAAGTGAGCTGCATGAGATGGCTTGTATGCTGCTAATAGGATGTTGCAAACGTGCGAAAAGAGCTTCGTAATGAGCTCTGGAGACTTGTCGGTATCGCTAAGGTCTTTGACAATAGTGAAATTGATGTTTGGTTTCTGCACAAAGAGCAAACGGTCATCTTGAGCAGCTTCAATGGCTTGCTTTTGATCTTCAGGTGAGGCAAAGATACCAAGGTCAAAAAGTAGCTTTTGGAGAAAATGAGTCTTACCATCACCCGCATTACCGTTGATTAGAACCACTTGCGAGGTGTTGTTGCGTACCAGCTTTTCTAAAGCATCCATGTATTGCTTTTGGCGTGGCAGCTTGAACTCAAAAGGCTTGATTTCGTAACGGGCAGCAGCTTGAGCGACATACTCATCGTACTTTACGACGCCGTTATTCCAAGGGCCATATACCGCTAAGAAATCGATAAAGTTGTCGTTAGGAAGCTTCCTGACCACGATTAAACCTCATAACCTGAATTAGCAACAGCTCTTGATATCTGTTGATAACAAAAACAGGGAAAACCAATAACAACACAGCAACAGCAAACACTATACAGCGCAGCATCTAGCCCCGAGTGCAAATGTAGACCGTTTCACATAGCCACTAAGAAGGCTTGAAATATCTTGTTATTTGCATCATGGAAAAGGGATTTATGCTCATGCTTGCTGAGGTGAGCAAAAGATAACGAAGTAATGTAGCAATAAGCAGTGTAGCAATGTGAGAGACTTGATTTAGACGAGTAGCTTTGAAGAATATGCGGTGCTAGCGCTCAGGGCTAAGACACTGCGTTAGCTCTGCCTTTGCTGCTAACTAAGACCTCGCCATAACACAGGCTGTATCATAACATAGGCTCTAGGGTAGCGCATATAGTTTTTGCGTCACGCTCGGCTTAAACAGGGCCTTTGCGTACAAAGTCCAAGACTACAAACCTATGGTTAAACGAGGTAGAGCGAGATAGAGCAAGGTTTGGTGAAAGTATAGTGGCAAGAAGTAACTTCATGATCATGTCATCTTAAGCGCCTTTATGGCGCCTAAGATGCCAAAGATGAATGCCGCAACCACATTCATAGGCGCAGTAGGGTGCAGTGGTATCAATATTATCCGCTGCGGCTACTGCGTCCTGTGCGAGCACAGTGGTAGCACAGTGGTTGCGTTTCTTTTAGCTCTCCTTTGTCACAGTCTGGTTCTGACCAATGGCAGCCATTTTGTGCTCGTAATCGTTTTGGATAGCTTGAGTTAGTGCCAAGATCATCTCATTGGTGTTGAATGGAGCTTGGGCCAGCTTGAAGTTATCGCTGAAGCTATAAATCATCTCGCCTGGGCCTAGGTTTTTGGCGCTTAATGTGCAGCCCTCACCCATAACAATACGGGTGTTTTGCTGATCCTTAACGCAGAAGCAAATGCGGTTGTTACAGTTGCTCTTGATTTGACCGTCAAATATCTTGGCGTCAGGACGTTGTGCTGTCAGGATCATGTAGATACCAGCAGAGCGAGCTTTAGTAGCCAGCTTTGTTAGCATTGGTAGCATCTTGTTGCGCATATTGCGGTCGGCCATAAACGAGGTGAACTCGTCCCAAATCAAGAAGACGCGTGACAAAGGCTCTTTTCCGAGCATAAGTGCAGCCTTGTTGTACTCATCAATCTTGGAGAACTTATGCTTGATCTCTGAGTCAGGGAAGCCTTGCTCGAACTTGTGCTGTCTCTGATCCATCTCCTCAACTAAAGCTTTGAGTAAGTCGCAGGCACAATTCTCATCATTGATGATTCTGTTACCTCTAAGGTGAGGCAGATCCACAAAGTTGCTAAAGTCACCAGCGCCCTTGCCATCGATGATAATCAGCTCCAGCTCTTGAGGAGAGTTGGTAAGTGTCATGTCGATGATGAGGTTTTGCAAGAACACGGTCTTGCCAGATCCTGTGGTACCAGCAACGATGGTGTGACTGTCGTACTTACGTTGATCAAAGTAGATGATGTCGTTGGTGTTAGCACTTTGCGCAATGATGAACTTGCTGTTGAAGAAAGGCTTATCAGCATCGCCGTAGTTGAACTTGTGCTGCTTGAGCAGGTAGAAATATGGCACAGCAATGCGCCTCTCAAGCCCTTCTTCACGCGGAATACTAAGCGCAATGGAGATGCGGTTAGGCAGCTCACTTACGTTTGCGTGGTAGCCAATGGCACTAAGCATATGGCTGCTGCACAACTGTACTCTCTTGAAGTTAAACTGCAAGGTGCTGTTGATCTCGAAGATATAGGTGTTAGCCGCTACACTCTTGTTGTACACATGAATCTCGTTAGGGTTGATATGCATCTTTCCTGAGTAGTGAGCAATGAGCTTTTGTTCGAGCTCATTTAAGCGTTGTACGCGCTCAGGAGTTTCGATCTCGAACTCACTATCATGGGACTCTAAAAAGAGCTTATGCACCAGAGGGTGTTCTTGCCAAACCTTTGCTAACTCTGGGTTAAAGTCATTGGTTACAAGCTTATCACTCTCACTAGTTTCAGGTTCTATTTCATCCTTAGATGAAGTAAGGTCATCGGGTTTGATGTCCCTAATGTCCTGGTCTTTTACAGAACCTGTAATCTCCACTGGTTCAACTGGTTCAACGGTTTCAACAGTCTTAGCAGAATCTGATTGCACTTGGTCAACAAGCTCTGTTGGCTTGCTAGTGCAG
>CALXYZ010000010.1 GCA_944393075.1 uncultured Anaerobiospirillum sp.
AAGCCGATGAGGCTGCCGCTGCTGCCGCAGCAGGCGAGGAAGAAGCCAAACCAAAGCGTACCCGCCGTACCAAGGCCCAAATCGAAGCCGATGAGGCTGCCGCTGCTGCAGCAGCTGCCGCCGCAGGCGAAGAAGTGGCTAAGCCAAAGCGCACCCGCCGTACTAAGGCTCAGATTGAAGCTGAAAAGGCTGCTGCCGATGCCGCTGCTGCTGTCTCTGCCGAACCAGCTGCTCCTGCCGCTGATGCTGCTCAAATGAGCGATCTCTTAAGCAGCCTTGCTCAGGACTTAAAGGACGGTAAGGCCGATATCAACGCCTTACAAGCCTTACAAGCTAAGATTGCTGCTTTAGCTGCAGCCGATAAGCAAAAGGAAGCTCCTGCTGACGACGAAGAGGATGACGATAACATCGGCAACCGCGTTGATGATGCCAGCTCCTCTAATGTCGATGACGATATCGGCAATCGTGAAGACGGTGCTGCTACTAGCGTCGCTGATGACAGCATTGGTAATAAGGCTGATGATGCTACTGCTACCGCTACCGTTGCTCCAGCCACAGCCGCTGAGGATGCTGCTGCCGCTGCTGAGACTACCGATGTTAGCGATGAAATCGCCGCTGGCGCTGCCGCTGGTGTGAGCGCTGCTGACGATGCCGCTGCTGCCGCCGTTGATGGCGAAGGTGCTGCTACTGGTGCTGCTACTGGTGCTGCTACTGGTGCTGCTAAGGCTAAGAAGAAAGGTAAGCCTGATTGGAAGGATCGCCCTCGCTTAACCCCAGCTGAGCGTGCAGAGCGTCGTGCCCGTGTGCAGGCTGAGCGCCGTGCCGCTCAAGAGCGTCGTGCTCGTGAAAAGGCTGAGCGCGAGAAGTTCTTAAGCTTCCTGTCGATTGCCTTCCCTAAGGCCATCTTCGTGGACAAGGAGCAACGTGTTCCTCTGAAGATTGGTGTCGCTCAAGACATCCTTGATCGTCTGCAGGGCATGGAGGCTCAGTTCAACTACTTCAACAAGCAGCGTTACAAGATCCTCCATAATTACTGCCACTCCTTACCTTACTTGCAGAAGCTGGCCGATGGAGTGCCTCGTGTTGACTTAGACGGTAATCCAGCAGGCGAGATCCTTGAGGAGCACCGCGTAAATGCTAAGGAGGAGATCGAGCGTATTAAGCGCGAGATCGAGGAGGAAGTGGAAAAGGCAAAGCGTAAGGCTGCTGCCGCTAACCGCAAGAAGTTCCAGAAAGGCGGCCGTCGTCCATCTAACGGTCCAAAGCGTCCTCCTCGCTACGGTGTGCCTAACGCTGCTGGCCCAAGCGGCGGCTACCAGAACCGCTACTTACAGGGCGGTCAAGGTGGTGGTTACCAGGGTGGTGGCTATCGTAGTGGCCCTAGCTCCTACCAAGGCGGCTACCAGAACCGCTATGCTCAAGGCGGTCAGGGCGGCTACCAAGGCGGTGGCTACAACAGCCAAGGCGGTTACCAGAACCGCTACAGCTCTGGTGGTTACCAGAGCGGTGGCTACCAGAACCGCTACAACCAAGGCGGCTATCAGAGCGGTGGCTACCAGGGTGGTGGCTACCAGGGTGGTGGCTACCAAGGTGGTGGTTACCAAGGTGGTGGTTACCAAGGTGGTGGCTATCAAGGCCAAGGTGGTGCCGGTGGTCAGGGCGGTGAAAGCTCAGGTCCAAAGGTCGTGCGCCGTCGCGTCTTTACCGTGAAGAAGCCAACTGGTCAGTAATGGCTGCGAGGTAGGCTACAAAGGGCAGTAAGTTAGCTTATGCTGCGTATCGCGTGTAGCACACAGCGTGTAGCACACAGCGTCTACATGAGCTTGCTGCTATTGGTTGGCCGCCCACTTTAGGTGTCTCCCCGAGTGGTGGAGCACCCATAAAAAAGGCAGGGTCGAAAGACTCTGCCTTTTTTTATGGGGCGGGCGCCGGCCACGCACGGCCATGCTTAAGGCGTGGCGTGCGTGGGGGCCATGCCACGCTACGCTACTATTCGTAGCGCTTGACGAACTTGCGGGTTGGGTAGTTGGCGCGGTCTTCGTCGGTGACTAATGGCTCGCGCTTGACCAGATCGGGGGCCTTGGAGAACTCGTGGTCGTAACCGATCTTGCCGTTTAAGTGCTTCTGGTGATCCTCAGCGCAGTAGTCTGGGATGAAGTGATAGATCTTAACGGCGTCTTCTAAGAAGTAGTTGATGAACTTGATCTGCTCTTCAGTGACTTCAATAGCCTCTTTCTCGTCCTCAATTAAGTACAAGGAGCGCAGGAGCATAGCAAACATACTGTAGAGGGAACCGTCGATCAGGTCTGCCGCGTAGTAGTCTCTAGTCTCAGTGACGCGGTTTAAGATCTCACTCACGCCTTGGAGTAAGAACACATACTCTAAGCGGCTTTCTGGACGCTTCTCACGGTTTAAGCACTTTTTGACGATATCAACCACGTACTCGAAGGTGGTTGTGTCGATCATGCTCTTGTACTCTTCATCAGTGAAGCTAATCTGCATGGTCTTCTCGTTGTCCATGTAGTCGACAAACTTCTTGAAGTCGATATCTGGTAGATCTAACCACTCCTCTAACTCACTAGTGTGTATTGGGTCTGCTCCCTTAAGAGCAGCACCGTCAGAGCAGTTGAAGTAGTTGATACCAGCCTTACGGCCACTGCGAATGATCACCTCCATGTAGCGAGCAGAGAGCTTGTAGAGGTAGCTTGCGGCCACTTCACCACCAAAGTTACCCTCTAAGGTGTATGGGAGGTTGGCTCTGCTGTGCTTGCCTGCGTTCTTGGAGATCTTGTTGTAGAAGATGTTCTCTTCTGGGTGAGTGTTGTAGTCCTCTTTCTTGGTGCCGTTGTCGCAGCCAAAGAAGTAGATGTTCTCAAACTGCATCTGCGAGGTGGAGGCCACACCCATATTAGCCACTAATGGGTTCATGAGGCTGACTGGGCAGACTTTACGCATCTGATCATAGATCTTGGCAGCAGCTAACCAATAGAAGGTCTCATCAGCCTTACCCATGATGGCGGTGTGATCGAAAAACTTGACCACTTCTGGGTGTACCACGTCACCTGCAATCAAGATACAGTCGCGGATGAATTGGGAGTCAGGGATCAGCGATAAGTGCTCAGACACCACGCGCAGACGCTCAGTACAAGCATAGAATGTTGGCTTAATACCAGCGTTGTACAAGGTCTCGATAGCAGTACCGCAGGCCATGATGAAGACCTTATCCTGCACCTTTCGTAAGAATGGCAGATCCTTGGATAAGGATGGGCCATTAGCCACCACGCACACTGGGATATTGCGGTATTCGTCCTTTAATGGTGGGTTACGGCGCATGAAGTGAGCACCGCTCATCACGTGGTGTATACCCTGCGAGATAGCGAACACGTGATCGTCATAGAAACCTAAAGTAGCGTAAGAACGCTCGAAGTCTTCAATAATGCGGTCAGCAATCTCGTTGATCACCTTGGAGCGGTAGTGCACCATCGACCACATGAAGCAGGCTAACATACGACCATGGCGCTTGTAGAAGAGGTTCAAGTCCTCAAACACCTGATCCTTATCTTGGCCGATCATGAGGTAGACACCACGATTGTTTTCGTGGATGAACTCAAGTAAGTTGGCCCAATCAAAAGCGTGGAGCGACGCAAAGAACAGGTCGGCATTTGGCTCGATTAAGACCATGTTGCCGATTTCGATGCGCTCGTAGAGGTGACCGATGTGATAACCCAAGCCGCAACCTACGATGATACAGATAGGGCAGGAGTTACTTAACAGAGGGTTAGCGTTGTTAGGAACGCGATCTTTCTGGAAGTTGATGATCTCGTTGAGGTAACGGTGGTGGATCTGGCCTAAGCGCTCTTGGTCAACTGAGTATTTGAGTTGACGGAACGGGCAGCGCTCAAGCACCATATCTACCTGCTTGTTACACAGGTTCACCGGATCATAGGTCTTGTAGAAGAACTCGTTACGCTCTGGGAAGAAGAGGTTTGGAATACCGTTAGAGGTGCAGATAAACTCGATGCTCTCATTTGGACGGTAATCCTTAAACTGCTCGTAGATGTCTGGGATGTACTTCTTGAAGGCTTCCATATTGTGCTGGAAGCGATCAATCAGCATTTCACTCATGCTTTGTTGCAGCTCAAGCAGGTTAGTGATCGAATCCTTGATCTTGAAATCGCTACCGCTATCACCGTCTAAGTGCTCGGACATCTGATCAATGTCGCTAGGATCAAAGCCTAATTCTTCTTTGAACTCGTTTTCGACTTCACTACGAGTCTTCAAGTTGATATTGATCGCTTCAGGAGCGTCGTCTTCCGTCGCGCTTTCAAAACCGGCTCCACCATCAACAGCACGCGCAATGGCCATGCTATCTAATCCGGTCTTAGCGATATCATCGTTAGCTTGATTAATTGATTCTTGCGACATGGTATTACCTAAAAATATGGCCTAAGGTAGCAGTAGCAACAGAGCAAGATACACCTAGAAACAGCATCAGCCTGCACCAGCCTGCACCAGCGTGCATTAGCATTAGCATCTTTATCTTTCTTTACCGATCCTTGGCAAAGCCAAGACAAAGATAAAAGCAAAGGCAAATGATTTCTCGGTCACATCACAACAGCTACGGTAGTTAGGCTATGTGCAGAAATTGGTGAGGTCGATCTTATTCCTATGTTAGGCACGACAAAACGACCAAACAGCACTAAGACAAACGGCGCGACGCGCTAGATCTTTAAGGTTGCGCGAAAAAAGCCGTGTCTGCAAGTGCCACAGCAGGTTTGTTATGCAAGATCTGAGCTAGTTTGCTTGTTGGCCATGTGACCATAGGCAAACAGCCAGATCTAGCCATTTTCTGCAGTGTTTGTCCTGATACACATATGGGACACAGTATCCGCGCTCTAGGTGGCACCTTGTGTGAGCTCTATATGAATTCTGTATGAGCTTTTGGGAGGCCGCGCTCCCTTTTTGGTAAAAGGTAGTTAACCCAGTTTTAACGTTCCGGTGATCTAGGAATAACGCTCCGCCCCTAAAATAAGCCCGCTGTCGTAGATCGTTGTGCCAAGAGCAGTCGCAGCGATGATGGAGAGACGATGGCCTAATAGTCGTTGTCGTTGTAGTAGTGAGTGGCAGTGGTATAGCCGGATATGTTCTTTTTTCGCAATTTGCAAACGCGCACTAAGATCTTAGTGGGCTTCTTCCTCGTTATCATCCTTAACTTCATGATTGTGGGCGCAGCTATTCATGCCCTCACCCAAGCCCAACGGGCTGCTTTGGTGATCGATAGCAACCTCAATCATGCCTTTGCTCGTGTGCAGGTACTGCAACGTGCCGTGCAAAACCTCAACTTAAAGTTCTCACAAGGTCTCAACCCTTTAGATTCCAATTACTCTAGCGACATGCTGCTGCGTGATATCCCTAAGCTGATCGCTGATGTGGAAAATGCTCAGGCCGTGTTGCTCGATGGTTTAGAGCAAAACGTGGTGAGCGCTGATAGCGGCCATGAAGAAGCCTTATTAGCCCAAAAAGAGTTATCTAATCTCTTAGGCTCCTCTGGCTTAATGTTAGAGACACTGCGCCAAAAGGTTGTGCCAAAGGTGGAACAAAAGAGCTACAGCTTTGCTACCTTGCTCGATGTCTACACCCGCGACATCACACCTAAGGTCGCAGCTGCTTTAGAGAGCGCTGATAGCCTGATTGCGCGCCAAACTGCCATAAGCTTAATGGTGAGCTCGCGCCTTGCCGATCCTAGCAATATCTACATCATCGCCGCCTTAGCTGGCGTCACCTTAATCATGACTTTAGGTATCGCTATCTACGTTGCTACCTATATCGGTAGCCAGGTTAGCCACGTCAGCGCCTATGTGGAGCGCATGGCTCAGGGTGACTTCAACTTTCAGATTCAGTGGCGTTCGCAAGACGAGTTTGGTAAGTTTAGACGCTCTTTACAGCAGATGCGTGATTCGGTCAGCCATATGGTGGCTTTAACCCAACAAGAGTGTGCTCACCTCAAAGATGAGTTACAGCACATCAACCAAGCCGCCGCCCATATCGTGGATATGAGCCACGACGTCCAAAGCCAAGCTCTGACCGTGTCCTCGGCCTCTGATGAAATGGTGTCAGCTACTGCGGACATCGCCCGCAACTGTGAGAGTGCTGCAAGTGGTTCAGATCAATGTCAGCACAAGAGCACCGAGGTGTTAAAACTCTTACAGCGCGCCTTCTCTAATGTGCAGTTACAAGCAGATCACACCCAAGCTAATGCAGCCCAAGTAGAGACCTTAGCTACTCACAGCCGTAACATCACCTCTATTGTCAGCACTATCGATGAGGTTGCAGCCCAAACTAACCTCTTAGCCCTCAATGCTGCGATTGAGGCTGCCCGTGCTGGTAGTGCTGGTCGTGGCTTTGCGGTGGTGGCTGATGAGGTGCGTGCTTTAGCTATCCGCACTGCACAGTCGACAAGCGAGATTTCTAACATGGTCAACAGCATCCAAAAAGAAGCTCAAGCCACCACCAGCTCCATTCAGAGCTCTGTGGAGCATATGGGCCAAGTGACTCAGGATGCTAAGGACTTAGAGGCTCTCATCAACACCATTGCTGAGCACGTCAACAGCGTGAATGCTCAGGTCGCACAGATTGCTTCTTCTACCGAAGAGCAGACTTCGGCTACTTCCGAGATTTCTGCTCATGCTCAGAGCGTTACCAACTCAGCTCAGGATATGACGGCTCAAGCTACCTTACAGCAAGGTGCTATTGCCTCTACCTTAAATGCCATTGCAACCTTAGATCAGGCTTTAAGCTTCTTTAAGCTGAGCCAAGCCGACTACAAAAACACTGAGGAGCGTAGTGCTGCAACCACCACGGTCAACCTATCGGCTAGTGTCCCAGCTAACATTACTAACATTACAGCTAACACCGCATTTGGTGGCATAGCAGCTCACTTTGAGGATGATTCTGCTGAAAGCAGCAGCAATGCTGGCTTAAGTGGCTACGGCTTAGTGTCATAACCACAGGCGCCATAGCACAAGCATTAAGCAGCAAGCGCTGCTACTGACCACGCACCCAAAACAAAGGCCGCCTAAATTGGCGGCCTTTGTTTTGGTAGGTGAGAGCCCTGAGTGCTGCTCTTTGCTGTGCGCTCAGGGGGTTAGAGCTAAGCCCTAAGAGTTCTGCATGCGGTTGATCATGCGCGATGCAGCGCTGTTTTTGACCTGAATACCGCGTGAGCCATTTTTCTTAGAGCTGCTGCCCTTGAAGTACTCGCTTACCAGATCATTGAGGTCTGGACCAAAAGAAGCAGCAGTACGTTCAATAGCGCTCTTTAAGGCATTGTTGTTGTAGTCTTGCGCGCTAACGCTAGAGAAGCTATCAGTGCCCATAATAGCCTTAGCTTCAGCCTCGGCCTTAACCTTGGCTTGCTCTGCAGCAGCTGCTTTAGCAGCTGTTTGCTCATCAACTTTAGCCTTGTTCTTTTCGGCGGTACGTAAGAAGTCGCTACCGTAGTTCACTACAAACTCAGAAGAGCCCTTGCTGCTAGCCTTCTTGCTAGAGCTTGAGCTGCTCTTGCGCTTGCTCTTAATACTGCCTGTAGCAATAGCCTTGCTTATGGTGTTGTCATCAAGAATGCTTGGCTGAGCTGGCTCTGGAGCTGCTTCATGGGCTTTCTGAGCCTCTTCTTGGGCCATAACAGGTGCAGCTGCCGTCTTAGTCTCTGTCTGTGGCTCGACCTTTGTTTCGGCTTTTGGTGCAACCTTTGGCTCTGGTGTAGCCGCTGCAGCAGCGGCGGTAGTGGCCGCAGTAGCTGCTGGAGCAGTGGCTGTTGAGGCTGCTGGAGCTGTTTCTGGGTTAGCGTTAAAGCGCAGATTTCTGACCTCATCTTGCGCCAAGGTCAGGTGATGACGTAGACGATAGCTAAAGAACAGCGAACCCAGCAGTAAAGCTGCTAACACGGCAATAGCGATAGTGCTTAAGAGGTTGGAGCCGGAGCCGTTACCACCGCCACCGCCACCGCCACCGCCACCGCCACTGCCACCGCCACCGCCATTAGAGCCGGATTTTAAGGCTGCGGGTAGCAAAGTCTCAGCTATTGCGTTCAGATTAGCCACCTCTGCACGGCTAGTGGTAAATGGCAGAGAGAGCACTAAACGCATGCCTGCATCACGGCCTTTGGTTTCATGGCCTTTGGTGTAGTAAGGACGTTCCACACGGTTAGCAGTGATCATATCGGCTTTTTGGCTAAGGAAACTGCCTCCACGGACGATAAAACCACCACTCTGACCATGGAGACGGCCACCAGTGGTTGCATAGAAAGGATCTAACATGATCTCACCAACATTGCCTAAGAGATCATGGATACCCAGAGGGTTTGGCTTTTTCAGACCAATTGAATTGATGCGGCTATTAGTGGCGCTCTCTGGGCCTTTGTACCAGGCATAGTCGGCAATGGTTTCGTTAGCTGCCATAGGAAACACATCTTCACCAAATTGGTTTACATCCACGGCCATACCTCCGCGGGCTGCGAACTCCCACTCATTATCGGTAGGTAAGCGCGCAAAAGCTGGAACTAAGGTTTTGCCTTCAGCCTTGGTGGATGGCACTATGCCATTGCCTTTGATTTTCTTGGCAGCGTCCTGTGCTTCCTTTTTTGCTAAGAACAACGAGTAGGTGTGGGCAATGTCTACTGCTTCAAACCAAGTGAGATTGCCTTTAGCGGTGCTATCTTTGCGCACAAATTTAGGATTGGTGTTCTCCTTTTTGCACTTGTAGCCGTTTTTAGCGTAGTTAGTGATCTGTTTGTATTGTGCTTCATTGAGCTCGTACTTGGCGATGAGGTAGTAATAGCCATTATCATCGACAAAAGAGCCCTGTACATGGCGCCACGATTGAGATTGGGAAATACGAGATTCAGTGTTAGCTGTACCAGCCAAAAAGAGGGCGTCATCAAGCTTGCCTGCATTTGGGTTAGAAGTGTAGACCTTACGGAACACCATCATGCCCGAGCAAGGAAGAGGCACCAACACATCATCAAACTGAGGCTCTGGGTTGAAGATCTCATCTTTAAGACGTGCGAGAGCTGCTGTCCTCTCTTTTTCGGCCATAGTAGGCGTATGGTATTCGTCTGCATCTTCAGCAGCAAAGGCTGTGGTCGTACACACAAGCCCCATAGTGCAGAGAGCTAGGGCTGTGGCTATAGCTGTAGCTTTAGCTGTAGCTGTACCAAATGTACGGAGAAAGGACAGTGTGATCATGTTACGTTGTTGTGATTGCTGATGTTGTGCTTTTGCCTGTGCTCTTGCATGAGTTAAGGCTTAGACTTAAGCCTTAGCCTTAGCCTTAGCCTGTGCGCGCAGTTTTAGTTCTCTACTTTTTGCTGCCGAAGATTCTCCAGCGCATCTTGGTGAGAGAGTGCTCTTTTTGCGACCGCTCTAACTCTTCTTGGACGCGCTGTAGCTCGTCTTGAGTGAGCCTGAGTGCATCTTTGGTGTCTTGATGCGCCTCTTTGCTTCGTTTAAGCTCACCTTCGAGACTGCTCTGCGCAGCTTGTGAGAGCGCCAGCTTATCGCTGCTATCTAAAAGACTCTTCTTGAGTTGCTTAATGCGCAGCAAAGTCCAAGTCAGCAAGAGCAAGATAGCGACAAAGATTACTAAGCTTGCGATGTGAACCCCATTAAGCGTGCTCAATATACCATCTATTGATCTATAGTTGTAGGCCGATGTTATGTCAGAAAGTGATGTATATGCGGCTTTGTCATTGAGTGCTGTAACCTCGGCGGTGCTGGTAGCAAAAGGCAGGGCTAGCACTAAACGCATACCAACATCACGGCTCTTTGTATCACGACCGTTAGTGAAATAAGGCTTTTCGACGCGGTTAGCGGTGATCATGGCGCTCTTTGGAGAGTAGACACTGCCGCCGCGGATGATAAAGCCGCCACTTTGGCCATGAAGTCGACCTTCGCTGGTGGCGTAGAAAGGATCGAGCATGATCTCTGCGACATTGCCTAAGATGTCATGCAAGCCCAAAGGATTGGGCTGCTTCAAACCAATTGCGTTGACCTTACCGTTAGTGGAGCTCTCAGGGCCGTGATACCACGCATAAGCGCTGATCATTGCCCCTTGCTCTAGAGGGTAAACATCTCCTGCAAACTCTTCAGGGCTGACAGCCATACCACCACGGGCGGCATACTCCCACTCGCTATCGGTAGGGAGTCGAGCGAAGGCGGCTATCTGCTTGTGCTTTTCATTCATGGCGCTGAGAGGCACTACGCCGTTGATCTTAGCGGCCGCCTCTTTGGCATCATAAGTGGCTAAAAAGTGCGAATAGGCACGGGCAATCTCAACGGCATCGAACCAAGAGATGTTGCCTTGAGCGACGCTGTTGCGACGCGAAAACGTGGCTTTGCTGCTGTCTTTCGTGCACTTGTTGTTGTTCTTGGCGTAAGTAGTGATCTGCTTGTATTGAGCTTGGTTGAGCTCGTACTTGGCGATGAGGTAGTAGTAGCCCTTATCATCGACAAAGGAGCCTTGGACATGACGCCAAGTAGGGGATTGCGCAATAGCAGCATCAGTGTGTGCAGAGCCTGCAATAAACGCCGTGTCGTCAAGCTTGCCAGCATTAGGCTCAGAGGTGTAGACCTTACGAAACACCATCATGCCTGAGCAAGGTAGTGGCACCAACACATCATCGAAGTGTGGCCTTGGGTTAAACACAGGATCGACAAGACGTGCTAAGGCGGCTGTAGCTTCTTTTTCAGCCATGGTAGGCGAGACATAAGTGTCGTTTGATGCAGCATCAGCGGCATAAGCAGCATTAGAAGTAGCTGCTGTATCGACAGCTTCGGTAGCTTCGGCTGCTACAGCCAGATTGCTGGCGGCGGCAAGGGTGCTCGTGACAAAAAGAGCGCCGATGGTGTACAGCATCGTAGCCGCACCCAACTGGCGCAAAGAAGACAGCAAGGTCATGTTGGTGTTTGTTGTAGACAGTAAGACAGCACGGCAGTACAGCTTAGATTTATGTTTCTGCACTGCAAAAAACAACAAGGCTCACCACCGCCAAGTAGCCAAACTGCTATTCTTAGACGCAGTTGTACGGAGCTAAGCCAAATTAAGAAAAAACACAGGGTCAGGCGCCGTTATGGCCAACTAGGCTATGAGCCACTAGGCTATGAGCCATAGGCGAGCCATAGGCCTAGCAGCCACTTAGCGCACGTTGATGTAGGAGCGCACCTGACGGTAGGCCTTATTGCCCTTAAAACCGCGGTTGATATTGCGCAGCTCTGAGCGCATTCTGTTGTGCTCGCTATCTAAGATATCGCGCTGCTCTTGGGTGACTTCAAGCAGAGAGTTGAGGTAGTCGTGAAGCTCACTCTTGTCTTCAATGGTGTTGGAGAGCTCATAGAGACGCTTGAAGAGCTGTACTTTCTCGTTAGAGAGTTCGACGGCACGATCAAATTCCTCGTTCTCTAAGGCATCGCTGATAGCGTCTTCGTTATCATCGATTCTCTTAGCTAAATCTAACAGCTCTTGATTCATAAAGGCCTCCGGCCACTTCTGGTAAAACACATGCTGCTATGCAGCAGCCATAATCTTAGCTAAAAACCGCGATTGTTGTCGCTTGTCCCATCACTTTTTGCCACGGTGCTAGCAAGGATTGAGCTTGGGCTCAAACCTAGGCTTTGGCTTGGGTTTAAGCTTAGGCCTAGTCTTAGGCCTGAGCTTAAGCCTTGCGCCTCTGGGCAATTTTTCGGGGGCCAGAAATGCCACTGGCCGCAAAAGCGGCCAGAGTGCAGGAATTGGTGCAAACACTATGGCCTAGGAGAAAGCAAGTTAGAGCTTCTGCTCTAAGCCAAGTGGGGCGGTTTGGTTAGTTAGACCGCACCGTTGACGATACCGTTGCCTGGATCGTAGTTGTGCTGGAAGTGCGTGCTGTTTGCGCGCATCTTGCTCTCAGCTTCCTTGATGGCAGCAGGTGGAATCGAGTCCCAAGCTTCCTTAATTGGTAAGAATACCTTTAAGGCGTCGTCGATAGGTTGGGAGCTGACTTCCACAGTAGCATCGGCAAGCTTAGCTAACATAAAGTCGTAGATGAAAGCTAAGTTCTTAGCAATCTCTGGAGCTTGCGATGGATCTAAGGTGTCCTTTAAGTGCTGAATGATGGCTGTAGCAGAGGCAAGCTTTTTAGCCTTCTCTTCTAAGTCGCCACGAGCAATAGCACCCTTAGCCTGGCCTAAACGCTCAAAGACGCCTTGAAATAAGGCCTTAGTGATAGTGTAAGGATCTGCCATCGCTAACTCTGCGTTCACAGAAGCCTTGCGATACTCCTTCATCATGTCTTGAGGTTTGGTAGGTTTCATAAAATGGACTCTCCTGCAGTAAGATCGAAGCTCTAATGCTTGATCCATCAGTAACAGCCACAGTTTGCAGCTGTTGAGCTTTGAGCTTATATCCTATGCTCGTTTGCTTATGCAGCACCGACATTATGTCTGAGCCAGCAATTAATCTTGGCGCTAACAGGCTTAAGCTGGAAAAGTTTGCAAAAGCCTAATAGTGCATCTCCTTGTAGGACTCTCCTAGCAAAAAGTATGCACATCATAGCAAGTGGTTCGACCTTGCACAATCGCGATTTTTGGTGGTCTGCAGCTGCGTTTGCTGAAGGGCTATGCTCAGTGCGAGGAGCAGTTGATGGAGCAGTGGCTGCACCCGAAAAGAGGCTGGCAAGAGGTAGGGAAGATGTCGAGGCGAGATATAGATCAACCGACCTTGCTGAGCTCTGAAAATGAGCACGCAGGTCAGTGATGAAAAGGATTGCAGTTGGCGACTGCTTATGTGACTAAAGCTGGCACCAGAGCCTCGTCATGAGGGCTTGTTGTTTGGTGGTACGGCTTTGGGTTGATGGTTGATGTTGTGCGCTTTGCGTCCTGCTTAGCGCTCCCTTGGAGTTCTTCGCGCTTCTAGAATTTAGAAGTTGTTCTCTTGGCGGAAGAAGATTAAGCGGCGCTTGTTTTGGGCACGGTGAATGGCCTTAAGTTGCAGGCGACGACGGTGCGAACGGCGAATTGAGGTGCCGTGCTTGGTGAAGTGAGGGCTACGTCTCATGTTAGTTCTCCAAACAGTACAAACATAATGTTAAGTTAAGTTGCTGTGTTTGCTCGGTGGCCTTAAACAGGCTGGTACACAGCTTTTCTTCATTGTTTCTTTATTTGATTTATTATATGTAAGGCTTGCGTTAAATCCTATGTCGCGCAGTAAGAATTTTGGTGCAAAAAGGGCACTTTGCATTGATCTTGTGAGCGCTGCCATGTTTTTGCAAGTATTTGCGAGTGCACGGAATATAGAGCGTTATGCCTTTTACGGTAACTGATTGTCAATCGCAAGCGCATGCGAATGCACGTAAAAGCACGCAATGGGAAGGATATGGTTTGGGGGGCGGGAAAAACACCACGGCCACTACTGCTAGTGGCTAGGACTTAGCACTTTTGGTAGTGGCCGTGCGGGAGAAGCCTAAACAGGAACTAAGAGGTGGCAGTTGCCCTCATCTTAGTTGTAGATAGCCTTTTCGGTGTCGTGGTCGAACAGGTAGAGCTTCTTGAGGTCGATCTTGAGGGTGATGTCCTGACCTTCCTCTAAGCCGCTGATTGGTGGCAGCTTGGCGCAGAGTTTGTTCTGACCGACGTTGATGAAGAGGTACATCTCAGAACCAATTGGCTCTACTAAGTCGATCTCAGCGTTAAGGTCGGCAGTGTCGGTCTCACCTGGGATGGTACGGCCAGCGTAGATGTGCTCAGGACGAATGCCTAAGGTGACGACCTTGTTCTCGTAGGCGCCAAAGTCGATCATGTTCTCGCGTGGCAGGATGTGGAAGCGGTGCTTGTCGTCTAAGACGCAGGTAAAGCCAGTTGGCGAGGAGGCATCACGCTGCACGGTTACATCGAAGAAGTTCATCTGAGGCGAGCCAATGAAGCCAGCCACGAACTTGGACTCTGGGTGATCGTAGAGCATCTGTGGGGTGTCAACCTGCATCACGTCGCCGTCCTTCATCACCACGATGCGGTCGCCCATGGTCATGGCTTCGATCTGGTCGTGGGTCACGTAGATGAAGGTGGTGCCTAAGCGCTTGTGCAGCTTGGAGATCTCCGAGCGCATGGTGGTACGCAGCTTAGCGTCGAGGTTGGATAATGGCTCGTCCAACAAGAACACATCAGGATCACGCACCATGGCGCGGCCTAAGGCTACACGTTGACGCTGACCACCAGACAGAGCCTTTGGCTTGCGCTCTAAGTACTGGGTGATGCCTAAGACTTCGGCAGCAGCCTTGATGCGACGATCGATCTCGTCCTTTGGCATCTTGCGCTGCATTAAGCCATAAGCCATGTTCTTGTAGACGGTCATGTGAGGGTAGAGAGCGTAGTTCTGGAACACCATTGCGATGTTGCGGTCTTTTGGAGCCACGTCGTTGACCAAGCGGTCACCGATGTAGAGCTCACCGGCGCTGATATCCTCTAAGCCTGCGATCATACGCAGAGTGGTGGACTTGCCGCAGCCAGATGGGCCGACGAAAACCACGAACTCCTTGTCCTTGATCTCTAAGTTGAAGTCCTTAACGACGCGGATATCACCTGGGTATACCTTAGCAATATGCTTGAGAACAATGCTTGCCATAACTAAATCTTCTCGAAATTCGGTTTAAGTGAGCCGCTTGCTGCCTAATGCTTTCTTGTGTGCTCTTTGCTCTTTGCCATTCGTTCTTAGCCTTTAGCTGTTGGGCTGGGCTGGGATGGACTGGGCTGTGCGGCAGGCGGCGTTCTTTAATTCTGTAACTGTGCGTTGCGTTGCGCTGCGCTGTATTTCGTTACGCTGCTGCGGCGGCTGCTACTTGACGGCACCGACCATACCGGCGACGAAGTACTTCTGCATGAGGAAGAAGATGGCCGCAGTAGGGAGGGTGGCGATCACAATGCCGCACATGATCATGCCGTAGTCTGGAGTGTAGGACGAACCCATGTTCGACAAGACCAGAGGTACGGTGCGCATTTCTGGTGTTTGCAGTGCAACTAATGGCCAGAGGAAGTTGTTCCAGCTGCCCATGAAGGTGATGATGGCTGCGGCTGCATAGGTAGGACGCATCACTGGGAAGTAGACCTTAAAAAAGATCGCGATCTCCGACAGACCATCGATGCGTGCTGCCTCTAAGATGTCCTTTGGGAAGGACTTGGTGTTTTGTCTAAAGAGGAAGATTAAGAAGGCGGTAGCCACTAAAGGCATGATCACCGCAAAGTAGGTATCCAGACCTAACCACTTCCAAGGTGCTAATGGGTTGCCCTCATCATCAAAGCCCATAGAACCAAAAGTACCGAACAGACGGTAGAGAGGAATCATCAGGGCGCAGAATGGCACCATCATCGACACTAAGAGGATGCCGAACACTAAGTCGCGCTTCTTGCTCTTAAAGATCTCAAAGCCATAGCCGGCGGCAGACGAGATCAACAAGGCAAAGAAAGTCGTCACAATGGCGATCAGTGCCGAGTTGTATAAGGCCTGAGTGAATCCCAAATCTGGGTTGAACAGATTGGTGAGATTGGTCATGAGCTTGTCGCCAATGGTCATCTTGCCGGAGTTGATGGCGACGGTGTTATTGGTGGCTGCGATCAGCATCCACACAAATGGGAACAGGGAGATAAAAGCCGCAATACTCAAGATGGTGTAGCGTATCACCGTCATGTAGCGGTTGAAGCTTGATTGCTTGATAGCCATGAATTTGTCCTCGAAATTCCTGACGCAGAAATCTGTTTGGTCTTATCCCTTGCAGCTGTCAGCTGGGCTTGCTAGCGCGCTAGCTCGCTTGGCTTTGCTGTTTGCTGCGTTGTCTCGGCGCTTTTGTTTTGCCTGGTAGCTCAGCTCAATGGTGTGTGGCTGAGCTACCAAGCTGGCGGGAGGCATGTTTTGTTGTCGTAGTTGCGCTTGTTAGTCCTTATCGCGGGCTAAGCGGAATTGGATGATGGATAAGATCACAATGAGCAGTACCACCACGAAAGCCACTGCACAGGCATAGCCAAAGTTTGGTGTGAATTTGAAGCAGAGGTTGTAGATGTACTGCGAAATCGTCACTGTGCCGTTGGCTGGGCCACCGTTGGTGATGTTCTGCACTTCATCGAAGAGCTGCAGCGTACCAATCGTCGACGTGATCGTGGTAAAGAGAATGATTGGCTTTAACAGTGGTACGGTGATGGTGAAGAACTTCTTTATTGGGCCGGCACCATCGATATCAGCAGCCTCGTAAACCGATGGCTCAATGTTCTGTAAGCCTGCTAAATAGAACACCATGTTGTAGCCGATCCAGCGCCAAGTAATCGAGATGATGATCAGCACCTTGGCCCAGAAAGGATCAGTCACCCACTTGATTGGTTCGTCTAACAAACCAAAATCAAGCATCACTGCGTTGAACATACCTTGGTTGGCGAAAATGGCCTTCATGATCAGAGAGTAGGACACCAAGGAGGTCACGCATGGCAGGAAGATCGCTACGCGGAAGAAGGTCTTGAACTTGAGCTTCTTGTCATTGAGCATCACCGCCACCACCAGTGCAAAGAACAGCATCACTGGTACTTGGATGATGAGGTAGATGAAGGTGTTGAAAAGGGCCTTCTTAAAGGTCGAGTCGACCAACATGCGCTGATAGTTGTAGAGGCCAGCAAAGTGGGTGTTATTACCCGTGCCTCCATACAGCGACATGATGAAAGCTTGCACCATTGGGTAGAACACAAACTCAATGATCAAAATGGTGGCTAAGCCGACAAAGCACCAACCCCATATGTCATTGCGCTTCTCAAGTACACCTCGGGTGTACTTCAACTCTGATACTTCTGACATTGTTCCTCTCCGCCAACAATCACAGCACCACCCCAGACAAGACCAGACTTATCAGACCACAACTATGACGACACGAAGAGTTGTCAGATATCTCTTGTTGCCTATATGTCCACATCAGATGAGCCACAGAAGTCCAAAGGGTAGAGACCAAAGGTCGAACTGAAAGCCAAAGCCTGAAGAACAAAGACCGAAGCTGCTTTTAGAGCTGAGATGCTTGGTTGAGGATTTGCACATAGTTGTGGACGGTTTCACTCAAAAATACACACCAAACCACCACGGTATTGTTGAGTGAAAGGCTATTTTGCTCTGTCCTGTTTTAGCTTGCTCTGCTCTGTCTTGATCACTTGGCTTTACTTAGCTCTACTTAGCTCTATTGGGCTCTGTGTCTTTACTACTTACTACGCTGCAGCATAGGCAAACAAAGGTATTTGCGGAGGTGGAGCTACCACTCGCTTTAGCGTCAGCTCTCAAGCTTTAGGCTCTTAGTCCCATGTCCTAAGTCCTAGTCCCAAAGCTCTTGTGGTCGCACTCCATCACGTGTTGCCACGTGTTGCCACGCGTTACCACGAGGGCTAGGTGTGACTACTAGGGTTTACAGGCTAGCCACTCGCTTACTTGCTGGTGATAGCGCTTGTAACTTGTGATTCTGATGCTTGACCTTAATTGAGCTAAAGCCGCTTTTTATGCGGCTGCTAAAGCAGAAACAGCATAGCAATAGCTAAAAAGAAAACGCTTTCATTTTTTCGATTTTTGCGAACTCGGTTACCTTTACTTGTCGATTTTTGTGCACTAACTCAATTTTTTGCAGACAAAGTCCTCAATTATGAGCTGCTTTAGCCTCGTGTCTGGTCTGTTTGCGGCTAGCAATACGGGTTTTAGCGGGGGGGGGCGATTTGGTGCAGGCGGCTCTGCGAGCGGCTAGTTGATGCGTATATATCTAGATTGTTAAATGTCTGTTTTATCTATTTTTTGAAATTTGTAACAGCCGATTGCATTTTTACCATATTATTAGATACTAACAGGCCGTAAGCGTTTACGGAATTGTGTGCGAAACGTTTGTTTTTACGGAAAGTTGCGATATTTACGGGCCGTAAGACCCATGATCTTTCGCTACAATCAAACTGCACTGTGGTCGCCGCATGCTTTTGCTAGGCTTTGCTAGGCTTTGTTTTGCGCCTTGCTGCACTGTACTAGTCGTTTGTCGCTAGTTGCTACTTGTTGCTACCAGTAGCCACCTGTAGCTGCTACTTACTAGTTGCTGGTACTTGTGTTTTTTGGGCCATAGCAAAAGATGAGGTTTACAGTAGGCACAAACAAACTGCTAGAAGGAGAGTGATATGTCAGTTGCAAAGCTATTTGCCGTAGGTGTGGCTGTAAGTGTGGCACTGATGTTAGGTGGTTGCGGTGGTGGCAGCTCTGGTTTTGACAGCAAGGATCCAAAGAGCGTTGCAGTCAAGTGCTTTGAGAGCGCTGCTTTAGGCAACACCGAAGACTTCATGAAGTGTTTTGACATGTCCGGCGTGACCGAAAACCAAAAGCTGCAAGCTCAAGGCAAAATTGCTGCCATTCTCTCCCAAGCAGCCGAGTCTACTAACGCTAAGGGCGGTTTAGACTCTGTGGAAGCCATCAAAGAAACCGTGCGTGGTGAGACCACCATTGTCGATATCAAGGTCACCTTTAAGGACGGTACTGAAGCTAACGAACAAATTAAGGTGCAAAAGGCTGAGGACGGTAACTACTACCTCAAGTAGCACTGGCTCTGAGCATATGCGAGCATTTGCGCGCATTTGCGCGCATCTGTGCTAACGCGGTAGAGGCACCTGTTCTCGTGGTGTTTAACCCTTAACCTTTACGTAATTTGTCCATTAACATTAACCCTAAAACCTGAGCTCCAAGCTATAGCCCACGCTCTAAGCTTGGCCGTGGTTTAGGCACCGACAGCACTATTTGTTGGTACTGGTATCGATGACGGAACCACACCCAACTTCATTTGTCAGAACTTAGCCTGAGGCTCTTTTTTAGAGATAAGGATATAGGCCCAAATGGCTGCAAAGGCGAGCGTTTTAACCAAGACACAGCCAGCGTCGTTTGCAGGTACCACGCACAATGGTTCCTGTATACAGCGCGGGCTTTGTCATGGGCGCTCCTTATTTGGCGATTCTCGTGTTGGCTGCACGCTGAGCCGCCTGTTGAGCGCTTTGGTGTTGTGCTGTATCGCCTTAGTCCTAGTCTTGGTTCCAAGCTCCAAGCCGCTGCCAGCTCCAGGTCTTGATCTTGAATTGTTACAAAGCCAAGGTTTGCCACCTTTAGAAGTGGGTGATGTGGTGTTCCGTATGGGCGTTAGTGCCGATAGCGCCATCATCGCTCAGGTCTCTAATAGCGCCTTTTCTCATGTGGGTATGGTCGCCTCAGTAGAGCCTGAGGTCATGATCGTTCACGCCACTACCGATGATGTGGCGTTGCAGCAAGATCAGGTCATAGTAAGCTCGCTCTCGTTCTTTACTTCGTTGTCATCGCGCTTTGCGGTAAAGCGCTATGAGCTTACTGAGACTGAAAAAGAGGTCATCACTGCCTTTTTGTACCACAATGTGGGCAAAGACTTTGTGCTCTCAGGGCATAAAGACGACCTCTATTGCTCCACCTTAGTGACACGCACTTTAGGCTTGGTGCGTGATGTCAGCTATCTGCGCTTTTCTTTTGTTGATGTGCCTGTTTTAGGCGGCTTGTATCTGTTTCCGCAAACTATTTTCACTGACCCACACAGCGCGCTGATCTTCAATAGTGCAGCCCTCTAGCCTTATCAGCTCGCCACGCTAGGCAGTAAAGCCGTTAGGCTGCTAGGTCGCTAGGCTTTGGCTTGGCTTGGCTTGGCCTAGCCTAGCCCTTGGCCTATCTATTCCCAGCCCTAGCATGGCTCTGCTCCTAACCATTTCCTTACCTCTTGTTGATGTTATTCATGGTGCGGACTAGTGTGTATGGCACTAGACCGTAGGTGGAGCGTAGTGGAGAGAATTGCAGTTATGGGGCGCAAGATCTGATAAAATACGCCATCTTTTATGTTTAGCAGCCTGTTGCGAGATTTTGATTTATGGATATTTTGCGTGGCTCTTCGGCTTTATCCGATTACAAGATTGAGAAATTGCTTAGTGCTTTGCGTGCAGCTTCCGTTAAGGTCGCTTCCTTAAGCACTGCATACGTACACTTGGTCGATTGCGCCGATCCTTTAACTGATGCCCAAAAAGAGGTCTTATCGAAGATCTTGACCTACGGCCCTGAGGATGTGCTTCATGAGGATCAAGGTGAGCTGTTCTTAGTGGTGCCACGCATCGGTACTATCTCGCCATGGGCTACTAAGGCCACTGATATCGCCCATAACTGCGGCCTGACCAACATCCACCGTATCGAGCGCGGCATTGCCTACTACGTAGTGCCAGAGAGCGCCGACGGTTTCACCGATTCTGAGCGTGCCTCCATCTCCGCTTTAATCCACGACCGCATGATGCAGGTGGTCTTAAGCTCCTTTGACGCCGCTTCTGAACTCTTCTCCACCCAAACTCCAGCTCCATTTAAGACCATTCCTTTAAGCACTGGTGGCCGCGAGGCTTTAGAAAAGGCTAATGTGGAATTAGGTCTGGCTTTATCTCCAGATGAGATGGAGTACCTCCTCACCTCCTTTGCCTCCTTAGGCCGTGACCCAAGCGACATCGAGCTCTACATGTTCGCTCAGATGAACTCCGAGCACTGCCGCCACAAGGTCTTCAACGCTAAGTGGGAAATCGATGGTGTCGAGCAGGATCAATCCTTATTTGGCATGGTGCGCAACACCTTTGCTACCACCCCAGACTACGTGTTATCTGCCTACCGCGATAACGCTGCTGTGATGGAAGGTTCGGTGGCCGGCCGTTTCTACGCCGACAGCGCTTCTCATGAGTGGGCTTTCCACCAGGAAGACATGCCTATCTTAATGAAGGTTGAGACCCACAACCACCCAACTGCCATCTCCCCATTCCCAGGCGCTGCTACCGGCTCTGGTGGTGAGATCCGCGATGAGGGTGCTACCGGTGTTGGTTCTAAGCCAAAGGCAGGTCTGTGCGGCTTTAGCGTCTCCAACCTCAAGATCCCTGGCTACACCCAGCCATGGGAGTACGACTTTGGTAAGCCAAATCGTATCGCCTCGGCCTTAGACATCATGATCGAAGGCCCATTAGGTGCTGCCTCGTTCAACAACGAGTTCGGTCGTCCAAACCTCTGCGGTTACTTCCGTACCTACGAAGAGCAGGTCTCTAGCTTCAATGGCACTGAGATCCGCGGCTACCACAAGCCAATCATGTTAGCTGGTGGTTGGGGTAACATCCGTCGCGAGCACATCGTTAAGGATCACATCAACCCAGGTGCAAAGCTTATCGTCTTAGGTGGCCCAGCCATGGACATAGGTTTAGGTGGTGGTGCTGCCTCTTCGATGAACTCCGGTCAGTCCTCTGAAGAGCTCGACTTTGCTTCGGTGCAACGTGGCAACCCAGAGATGCAGCGTCGCTGCCAAGAAGTGATTGATGCTTGCTGGCAATTAGGTGCTGACAACCCAATCATGTTCATCCACGACGTCGGTGCTGGTGGCTTATCCAACGCTATGCCAGAGTTAGTGTCTGACGGTGGTGTGGGTGGTCGTTTTGAACTGCGTGCTATTCCAAACGACGAGCCAGGCATGTCGCCATTACAGATTTGGTGTAATGAGTCGCAAGAGCGCTATGTGCTGGCTGTTGATCCAGACAAGTTCCCTGTCTTTGAGGCCTTCTGTAAGCGTGAGCGTGCTCAATACGCTGTGATCGGTGAGGCTACTGCTGAGCGTCGTGTGGTTTTACATGATTCGCACTTCGACAACTGCCCAATCGATCTGCCTTTAGACATCCTTTTAGGCAAGCCACCTCGCATGTTCAAGAAGGTGCAGCATGCCCAGCATCAAAGCCCAGAGCTCAACTTAGAGGGCATCAATGTCACTGAGGCTGCTGAGCGCGTCTTAGCTCTGCCAACTGTGGCTGAAAAGACTTTCTTAATCACCATCGGTGACCGTAGCGTGACCGGTTTAGTGGCTCGTGACCAAATGGTTGGCCCATGGCAGGTGCCTGTGGCTGATGTGGCTGTGACCGCCGCCTCTTACGACAGCTTCAATGGTGAAGCTGCTGCTATGGGTGAGCGTACTCCTGTGGCCTTACTCGATCACAAGGCTTCAGTGCGTTTGGCTGTGGGTGAGGCTATCACCAACATCGCTGCTGCCTACATCGGTGACTTAAACCGCGTTAAGCTCTCTGCAAACTGGATGGCTGCCAACAACCACCCAGGAGAGGACGCAGGTCTGTTCGATGCTGTGAAGACCTTAGGCATGGAGCTGTGCCCAGAGTTAGGTCTGACCGTGCCTGTTGGTAAGGACTCGATGTCGATGAAGACCACTTGGCAGGCAGAAGACGCCTCGGGTGCTGCTGTCGATCGCACTGTGGTCGCTCCAATGTCGCTGATCATTTCCTCGTTTGCTCGCTGCGAGGATGTGCGCAAGACCTTAACCCCACAATTACGTACCGATAAGGGCGCAACCAGCTTAATCTACATCGATTTAGGTGAGAGACAGTGCCGCTTAGGTGGTTCTGCTTTAGCTCAGGTCTATCGTCAATTAGGTCACACCTGCGCTAACTTAGACTACCCACAACGCCTCAAGGGTCTGTTCGACGCTATCCAGTTCTTAAACAAGGCTGATTTAGTGCTGGCCTACCACGACATCTCTGACGGTGGTTTATTCACCACTATCTGTGAGATGGCTTTCGCCGGTCACACTGGTGTGTCTGTGTGCTTAGATCAATTAGGCTCTGACAACTTAGGCGCTCTCTTTGCCGAAGAGTTAGGTGCTGTGATTCAGGTTAGCGATGAGCAAAAGGAGAAGGTGCTCAACATCCTCTCTGGCCATGGCTTAGCCAACATCTCTTATGTCATCGGTACTCTGCGTGATGATGACCGCATCGTCTTTACCCGCGATGGTAACGACGTGATCAACGAGACCCGTACTCACTTCCGTACTATTTGGGCTGGTACTACTTACCACATGCAGTCGCTGCGTGATAACCCTGTGTGCGCTAAGGAAGAGTTTGAGGACAAGGCTGACGCTAACGATCCAGGCCTAAGCTACGACCTGACCTTCGACGTCAACGAGGATGTGGCCACTCCATTCATCAACACTGGTGCTGCTCCTAAGGTTGCTATCTTACGTGAGCAGGGTGTGAACTCGCAGGCTGAAATGGCTCACGCCTTTATGCGTGCTGGCTTCAACAGCGTTGACGTGCACATGTCCGAGATCCTCTCGGGTGCTGTTGATCTCAACGACTTCATGGGCTTTGCCGCTTGCGGTGGCTTCTCCTATGGTGACGTGTTAGGCGCTGGTGAGGGCTGGGCTAAGTCCATCCTCTTCAACGAGCGTGCTAAGAGCGAGTTTGCTAAGTTTTTTGCCCGTCCAGACACCTTTGCCTTAGGCGTGTGCAATGGCTGCCAGATGATGTCGACCTTAAAGGACTTAATCCCAGGTGCTGAGCTGTGGCCACGTTTCGTGACCAACAAGTCGGAGCGCTTTGAGGCCCGTTTTGTTGAGGTTGAGGTGCAACAGAGCCCATCGATCTTCTTCCAAGACATGCGCTGCTCGAAGATGCCTATCGTCGTGTCTCACGGTGAGGGCCGCGCCGAGTTCAAGAATGCTGAGCACTTAGCTAAGTTAGAGCAGGCCAACTTAGTGTCCTTACGTTACATCGATCACTACGGCAAGGTCACTGAGCGTTACCCACTCAACCCTAACGGCTCGCCAAACGGCATCACCTCCGTCACCACTCCAGACGGTCGTTTCACCATTATGATGCCTCACCCAGAGCGTGTGGTGCGCACCATTTCCAACTCTTACCACCCAGATGACATGGGTGAGTTCAGCCCATGGATGCGCTTATTCCGCAACGCTCGTCGCTACATCGGCTAAAGCTTGCGTAGCTTAGCTTAGCGTAGCTAAGCGCTGTACAGCGCAGCAGACCTGCCACACTGTGGCAGGCAAGACTGATAACAGGCCCGCTTGCACTTACGTCACAACCTAAGTGCAAGCGGGCTTTTTTCTTAGCTGTGGGGCTCTGTGGTTGTGGCAAAATGGGTGATGGCCAATTGCAGCATCTAATTTGCAAGATGCCTTTAAGCTGCGGTTTAGCGGCAAGAACCGGCAATAACTTGCAGGAGCTTATTGCAAGAGCTTTGCTGGTGCTTAGTCTCTAACGAGCTTGTCTTAGTAGTCTTAGTAGTTTTTTCTCGGGTTAAGGTGATGCCATGGCAGAGTCAAGGCATGGGGAACAGAACAAAGAGATAGCCTCCAAGAGTGGTATCTCGGGGGCGGTTGTTAGCGCTGAAGATCAAGCGCTGATGGCAGAGGTGTTTGCCAAAATACCTTCTGCTATTGTCGTTGTAGATACCCATGGTGTGATCAAAAAAGCCAATGAGAGTGCCCACCTCCTGTTAGGTGAGCCTAATCTCTTGGGGCGACGCTGGGTCGAAGTAGTGTCCGCAGTATTCCGTCCGCGCAACGATGATGGCCATGAGATCTCCACTCGCGACGGTAAGCGTCTGCAAGTGGCTACACTACCACTGTCATCGGGACAGTTAATTCAGATGACCGACTTGACCGAGACACGCTTGCTGCAAGACAAGATCGCCCACATGGAGCGTTTGTCCTCGTTAGGTCGTATGGCCGCTAGCCTTGCCCACCAAATCAGAACTCCGCTCTCAGCTGCCATGCTCTATGCGGCAAATTTAGGCAATGTGAATTTACAGCCTACAGCTCGCAAGCGCTTCCAAGAAAAGTTAATAGGGCGTTTAGAGGCCTTAGAGGCGCAAGTCAGTGACATCCTGATGTTTGCACGCAGCAACGAGCAAAGCGTCAGTGAGATTGATGCGACCTCGCTGATAGAGTCGACCGCGAACAACGTTACAGCCCTGTTAAGTAAGACTAATGCTCAGCTGATGACGGTGGTCGATCCTGAGCTCAAATTGCCGATTATGGGTAATACCACCGCCTTAACGGGCGCGCTGAGTAACCTTATTGCTAATGCGGTGGAAGCTGGAGCCCATCAGGTAGTGCTCAAACTAGAGCCACGTGATGATAAGGTGGTCTTTAGTGTGGCTAACGATGGTCCGCAGATCCCTGAGGAGATGCGCACTAAGATCTTTGAGCCATTTTTTACCTCCAAAAGCTCTGGTACCGGTTTAGGTCTAGCGGTGGTTACGGCTGTAACCAAGGTGCACCAAGGCATCATCTCGTTAGAGCAATGGCCAGCACCATTCCTGACTGTCTTTACCATTGTGATTCCACGCTTTGTGCCTACAGCTTTGCAAGCTCCTTCAGTTTCATCACCAGCTTCAGCAGGAGCTCCGTCCTCAGCCTCAGCTTTGGCCGCAGACTCTGAATCTGCTACAGCGACAGCGCTAGAGCAAGAGGGTATAAGTGAGCTTGAGGGACGTGGCTCAGTCTATGGCTCTGGCCATGACCAAGACCAAAGCCAAGGTGATAGTACCGCTGGCAATTGGGGCTTTGATGCCCTGAGCTTAGAACATTTGCCGCCAACGGCAGCGGGTATTACCAAGCAGGCAGCCCTTGCGGCTAACACCGCAACCTCCATAGCTTTTGCCGCCTATGCACGCCGTCGTCAGACCCAAGCTAATATGGCTGCTGCAGAAGCTGCAGCTGCGATTGCCGCTAGCCCAGCAGCTGCGGTAGCTGTAGCCGCATCTTCTGATGGTAGTGATGTGCTGCAAGCTTCAGCTGCCGCTTCAGCTGCAACTACAGACGCAGCCAATACAGCTAATGCAGCATCAGCTGCAAATGGCGCTGAAGCGGCTGAAAAACAGGCTTTTGGGCAAAGCATATAGAGTAGGGCCTCGGGCATACATCCTGCACTTAGTCGTATCGATTGCCGGCAGGTATAGTCCTAGCTGTTGCGGCAGCTTTACAGTTTAACCGGCCGCCACGAGCACCTCCTTGTTTGAGGTGTGCTCGCATGTCGAGTAGTGATTTTTTCAAGAGAGCTTACCGTGAATCAAAGTCAGATCTTAGTGGTGGACGACGATAGCCAATTACGTGAGGCTATTGTTGATACCTTGATGCTCACTGGTTATGCCTGTTTAGAGGCTAGTAGCGGTGAAGAGGCCTTGTCGATCTTACTCAAACGCAAGGTCGATATGGTGATCGCCGACATCCAGATGGACAAGATGGATGGCCACACCTTATTGCGTTCTATCCGCGATAAGTACCCACAGATTCCGGTACTGCTGATGACAGCCTACGCTAATATCGATGGTGCAGTGCGTGCGATGCGTGATGGTGCTATCGACTACTTGGCCAAGCCTTTTGCCCCAGAGGTTTTGCTCAATCAGGTTTCACGCTATGTGCCTGTAAAGCGCATCACTAAGCGCGAGCCAATCTGGGCTGATCCTTCCACAGGTGAGCTCTTACAACTGGCCTTAAAGGTGGCTGCAACCGATGCTACTGTGATGATTACCGGCCCATCTGGTTCTGGTAAGGAAGTGCTCTCGCGCTATGTGCACGATAACTCCAATCGTGCCTCAGGGCCTTTTATTGCTATCAACTGTGCTGCCATCCCAGACACCATGTTAGAGTCCACGCTCTTTGGTTATGAGAAAGGTGCTTTTACCGGTGCAGTCCAAGCCTGCCCTGGTAAGTTTGAGCAAGCTCAAGGCGGTACCATCCTCTTAGACGAAATCACTGAGATGGATCTCAACCTGCAATCGAAGCTGCTGCGTGTGTTGCAGGAGCGCGAAGTTGAGCGCTTAGGTGGCCGTAAAACCATTTCTCTTGATGTCCGCGTGATCGCTACCTCTAACCGCGATTTAAAGCAGGCAGTGGCCGAGAACAAGTTCCGCGAAGATCTCTATTACCGTCTCAATGTCTTCCCACTGCGTTGGAAGCCTCTGTGCCAACGTAAGAAAGACGTACTGCCTTTAGCTAAGTTCTTTTTACAGCGTCATGCAAGCGAGAACTCGCGTCCAATCCCAAAGATCAGCGATGAGGCTGTGGCTAGCTTAGAGGCTTATGCCTGGCCAGGTAACGTGCGTGAGTTAGAGAACGTCATGCAGCGCGCCATGATCTTGTGTGAAGACAATGTTGTTAAGAGCAAAGATCTGATCTTAGATGACAGTATCAGTTCTTCTGCTCCTCTAGCTATGACAGCAGGTGTTGAACCTCACCTGTACCAAGAACAGCAGCAGAAGGGTGCTATGAACCCTGTAGGCGCAGGCGTAGCTGGAGTAGGGGGTGGTGCTGCTGCTGGAGCAGGCGCTGGAGCTGGCGCTATGGGTAATATGGCAATGAACTCAATGGATGCCATGAACAACATGGGCAATATGCCTATGGGCTCGATGGTCGCTCCAAACTCTATGGGAGGAGTAGCTGCTATGCCTAATATGCCTGGTATGCAGGGTATGCAAGGCATGCAGGGCATGGGTGGTATGGGCGCTATGCCTCCACAAGTGCCTGCTTCTACTATGGCTGGCCAAGCTCGTGTTTCTTCGATGTCACCTAGTGACTTTGCTCGGGCAATGAGCATGGGCGGCATTGGTATGAACCAAGGCGCTGCTGTACCACCAAATGCTGGCTATGGCATGCATCCACAAGATGGGGCTGCCAACCCAATGGCTATGGCCAATATGGGCAATATGGCTGGAATGAACAATATGCAGCCTAATACTATGGGCTCCATGGGCGCTATGGCTATGGGTAGTGGCAATGGCGTGAATGGAGTTAATGGAGTGAATGGTGCTGCTGGCGTTTCTGGTGTGGCCGGTGTTGCTGCTAATGCAGCAGCAGGAGTAGGTTCAGGGGCGGGCGCTGCTTCAGGTGCTGCTGTGGCTGCTAATGCTCGTAAGGGCGCTAATGGCTCTGAGCTTAGTGCTGCTGCCACTTCATCGCTCGATATTGTGCGCAACCAAAAGATCCCAAGCAGCTTAGGCGGGGAGTTAAAGCAGCAAGAGTATCAGATCATCTTAGATGCCCTCATTGACTGCCGTGGAAACCGTCAGGCTGTAGCTGACAAGTTAGGTATCAGCCCACGCACCCTGCGCTACAAGATTGCTAAGATGCGTGATGAGGGCATGATCATTCCAAGCTAAAGCTTGGAAAAGCCACAGCGCGACCCCTTCTGAGGCCGTGGCTGTGGCAGTAGGCGTAACGATTTCGATAGAACGCAGTTGTAGTGGCTGCACGTTGTTGAAAGCACATATCCGTTTGTAGACCTTGAAAACATCCTTAAAGATGCTTCCAGGTTGGTGATTGTTGCCCGCTACAATGAGAAATGCTAGAAAGAAGTACTTGAAGGTAGGCATGTAGACACGTCCCTTATGGGAGTGGTCATAGTTCTGGTCACAGACGCTGTCGATAATGACCTGTATTACGGCAAGCACAGTGTAGACGTCGTTAATGGCCACAGAAACAGGGACTGTGACATGATTATTGCCAGAGGTAAGAGAGGAGTTAGTGGCGGCTGAATTGGTTTGAGGAGATGCGTCTTGCTGCATATGTTATGATGGTCTTAGTTAATTTTTTGTTTTTTGTTGTGCTGAGCAAGCTTAAGCTGGCTCAGCGCCTAAGCCACAAGGGCTTAGACATAATACAAAAAATACATACCGACCACCATAGCGGCCCTTGGATTGCGGCTCCCTCGATCTCAGCAAATCATAGTATTCAAATTAACCTGTAACTTTGAAAGGATTAGCATGCTGCAAAGAGCGCGGTGCTGTTGTGACTGCAAGTTTGCGGTGTGCATGGATAGTGATAAAATGCCGCAAATCATGAAGATTTATCGCATGTTTTTCGGCATTATCAAGCACAGAGCAGAACTTTTCTCTTTAGTGTTTATTACGGGCATTTCTAAGTTTAGTGATGTGAGGGTGTTTTCTGGTTTTAATCTTGTAAGTGATCTATCTGAAAATCCAGCCTATCACTCACTACTGGGATTTACGCAGCAAGAGCTGTATACAGGGTATTTCCTGCATTTGGTGTATATTGCTCAAGTACTTTCCTTGCGCTACATACCACTGTTTCCAAGTAAGTCAAGTACAACGGCTCAGCCAGATTGGATTAAAGAATGGATTTCTCGTGCAGCTAGGAACTCGCCGTTAGCATTATTGCTATCTCAGCTTAAGCGCTACTATGAT
>CALXYZ010000011.1 GCA_944393075.1 uncultured Anaerobiospirillum sp.
GAGTGTTTTGAAGTTATCGATAATTGATGGCTAACAAGCCATCAAGATGGGTCAAAATTTATTGGATCGGGCACTAGCTTCTGTTGTGTGGGGAATAATGGGCATCTCTTAGATCTTCTCTCAAAGGTTGAGGGGCGGGCGCTGTGTCTTTTTTATGGGGGGATATGAAAAAGCCGAGAACGCTATGCACGCTCTCGGCTTGGGTGGCCATGATCTTCTTCACGTATCACGGCCTATGTCTCCAGAAAGGCTGCTTTTCAGATAGTGGCAGCAGCCTCTCGGGGTATTGTTGAGCTTGATGCTCTAGGAGTTGTGTGTGATGAAGAATGAGTTTGCTTAGTTGCTTAGTCGTTTAGTAGAAGCGAACTTGTACCTTGCAAGTGGTTGGGGATACAGCTGCTTCCATTGCTTCAACGCACTGCTCAGCTGGGTAGCTTGCAGACAGAAGAGGTAATGGATCAATACGGCCAGACTCTAAAGCGTTTACTGCTGGGCCGAACTCGCTGTAGAAGCGGAATACGCTATGCCACTTAAGGCCCTTGGTTGCGAATGCACCAAAGTCCTTTGGTTGATGACCAGAACCGAACATGCCAACCTGAGAGATAACGCCTTCTGGACGCACCATCTTCATTGTTTGCTCGCAGGCAAAGCCATTGCCAGTAGCCTCTAAGGCGCAGTCAAATTGACCCTTGTGGACGCAAAGAGCTTCGATAGCTTGTGGATCAGTCTTAGAGTTGATAACTGCGTCAGCACCCATCTTCTTAGCAATGCTTAAAGGCTCATCTCTGATATCAACAGCGGTAACAGAGTTGGCGCCTAAAACCTTAGCAGCAGCAACGCACAAGAGGCCGATTGGGCCGGTTCCCATGACAAGAACATCCTTGCCAATAACATCGCCTAACTGATGTACGCCGTTGAAGGCAACAGAGAGAGGCTCAGCAAAAGCTGCTACATCTGGCTTCATCTCACGAACCTTGCGGCACTGCACTTGGTGAACTACAACGCTTTCAGCAAACAGACCTTGCACATGTGGGAAGGTGATAGCCGAACCTAAGTGGCGCATGTTCTCACAGTAGGAATACATGTGGTGAGAGCAGTAGTAGCAATCAGGCTTGAAGCATGGACGAGCTGGACGAATGATAACCATGTCGCCTTGCTTGAGATCCTTGACATTAGCGCCAACAGCCTCAACTACACCACAGCCTTCGTGGCCAATAACAATAGGCTCACGAACTACGATAGAGGTGCCAATACCACCCTCTAAGTAATAGTGCTGATCTGAGCCGCAAATGCCACCTGCAAGGATCTTAACCTTAACCTCGTCATCAGTAGAGATGATTGGATCTGCTACATCCTCGTAACGAAGATCACCCTTGCCGTGCAGGACACATGCTTTCATGATAAACCCCTTAAAAATAGCCAATTCCTAAATCATTATATGGCCGCAACTTCACACTTGCATACAAGTATGGAGGTTTTTAAAAACGAAATTGTCAAAAGTGTTAGACAGCTCAAAATTTCAATAAATTTAACCCAAAAAACGTGCTCAAGATCACTAAAGTGCCCTTGTTAATTCGGACAAATTTCCGTTTAATTGCCATACTTGTATACAAGTTGAGAGACTTGAAAGCCGCATGCAAATAAGAAAAACACACTGAAACACTAGTGTTTCAGTCATGGGGTTTTGAAAATTTGAGAGAGCTCATGACTTTTTTTATTTGCACACTCTATTATGCTGCTATGAGCGATAATATTTTTTCTGTTGCTCTCAAGCGATCGACTAAGATTTTGCAAGTAGATTGTTGAATTAGGAGTTTGTCTAATGAAGAAGTCTAGTATTCTTGCTATGGGCTTAGCAGCTTTGTTGGCTGTTTTGCCTCTGTCTTCTGCACAGGCTAAGACTTATCGTGTGATCTTCGCTGGTTATTTTGGTCCAGAGCACCCAAATACCAAGATGATGGAAGCCTTTAAGACTGAGCTTGAGGATATTTCCGATGGCCAGTTTAAGGTGACCTTAAAGCCAAACAATGAGGCTGGTGGCGAAGAGAAGATCATGGAGCTCACCAAGCGTGGTTCCATTCAGATCGCCCAAGTTGGTGGCCTTCTCAAGTATGACGAGCCAATGATCGCCGCTTGGGAGCAGCCTTTTGTGATCAACAACTGGGAACACGCTCGTAACGTCTTCTTATCTGGCGGTATGAAGCCATTTGAGGGCGAGTACACCAAGAAGTCTGGCGCCATCATTGCCGGTATCATCGTGAACGGCTTCCGTCAGATCTCCTGCTCTTTCCCAATCAACAGCATGGAAGACTTAGGCAAGATGAAGATGAGAACTCCTCTCAACGACGTCTTCGTCCAACTCTTCAAGGCTTTAGGTACTAACCCTACCCCAATGCCAGCTACTGAACTCTATACCGCTTTAGAGACCAAGGTGGTTGATGGTCAAGACAATCCTTACTCCATGTTCTCTTCCATGGGCTGGTACGAAGTTAACAAGTACATGTTAGAGAGCCGCCACATCTTCTCCCCAACTTTCGTGATTGTGAACGAGAAGTGGTACAACCGTCTTGATGACCAAGCTAAGAAGTGGTTCGATCAAGCCATGAACAACGCTATTGCCTATAACTGGGATTTATCTGAGAAGGATGAGGCTGCTCAGGTTGAATTCTTAAAGAGCCACGGCGTTACTATCACTCAGCCAAGCCCAGAGTTTAAGGCTCAAATGATCAAGGCTGCTGAGCCAGTATGGGCATGGTTCGATAAGGAAGTTCCTGGTTCTAAGGAAATCCGTGATTACTGCGCTAGCGTTGATCCAGCTAACAAGAAGTAATCTTCAAGTTTTTCACATAATGTCCTTTCTTCATAGTTAGCTACAGGGGCTAGGAGCTCTAGTCAACACTAGGTGCGCCTAGAGCAGCTAAAGCTTTTGAGATATTGGCAATGCCGGCGATATAGGCCAACCTAGAGTATGTGCTAGAGCATGCTCTGGGATATGTCCTAGCCCCTTATATAAGAGGACTTCCCATGCAATCCCTCGTCAAAATATGCAGTACTTTGAATAAGTACTTCGCCACTGTGTTATTGCTCACAATGGTAGGCTTTGTGTCTGGTAACACTTTCCTGCGTTACTTCTTCTCCTCAGGCATTATCATCACCGAAGAGTTGGTGCGCTATCTGTTCATGTGGGCTACCTACATGGGCGTGGTTTCAGTGTGGTATCAACGTCAGCATATCCGCGTTACTACCATCTCTGATCGTCTGACTCCACGTGGCAAGATCAAGATGTATATGGTCTTCAACGTGGTATCGTTCTTTGTGCTGTTAGTTCTGTTCTATGGCTGTGTGCAGTATTACGAGGACACCACTACCGTCGGTCAGGTAACTGGCATTCCATACCGCATTATGGTTTTAGCCATGTTAGTTGGCACTCTTTTATGCGCAGTGATTTCTATTGGCCAGCTTAAGCAAGACTTCGATATGCTCAAGTTAGATGACACCACTTTAGAGCGCTTAGATAAAGAAGCTAATGCTGTCGAGGCTATTCCTGATGAGGAAGATGCTAAGGATAGCAAGGCAGAAGAGAAGAAGGAGTAGCACATGGAACTGTTCATCTTCTTAGGATCGCTCTTTACGCTGCTCTTTACGGGCATGCCTATCGCGATCGTGCTCTTTATTTGCTGCCTGATTCTGCTCTGGTTCCTTGATATGGCTGATGACATGCCATATCAGCTCGCATTCCAAGTTATTTCGGGAACCGACAACTACATTCTCATTACCGTCCCATTCTTCATTCTCGCTGGTGAGATTATGAAGCATGGTGGTATCTCTAAGCAGCTGATTGATTTTGCTCAAGTGGTCGTGGGCAGATTCAGAGGTGGTTTAGGTTACGTTACCATCCTTGCCTGTATGTTGTTTGCAGGCTTGTCTGGTGTGGCTATCGCTGACGTTTCGGCTTTAGGCGGTATGCTGATCCCAATGATGGTGGCCTCTGGTTATAACAAGGCTCGTGCAACCGGTCTGGTGTGCTCGTCTGCCTTAACCGCTCCAATCATTCCACCTTCTCTGCCAATGATTATTTTAGGTGTGACTGCAGGTCTTTCGATTGGTCGTCTGTTCGTGATGGGTATTGTGCCTGGTATCTTATTAGGTTTATCCATCATGGTCGCATGGTTCATCATGGTTCGTCGTGATGGCATCACTGACGTCAAGAAGGTTCCTTTAAAGGATGTGCTTCCTATTACCGTGAAAGCCATCCCAGCTATCATGCTGCCAGTGATCATCATTGTCGGTATTCGTATGGGTGCTTTCACCCCAACCGAAGGTGGTGCTGTTGCCTGCGTCTACGCTTTCTTAGTTTCTACTCTGATTAACCGTCAGTTAAAGCTCTCTAAGATTCCAGAGCTTTGCTATGACGCAATGCGTTCTACCGCAGTGGTGATGTTCATTGTCGGTGGTGCTTCGGCAGTAGGTTGGATGATTACCATGGCTGACGTACCTGCTCAATTAGTGGCTCTGATGTCTGGCTTGGTTGATCACCCTATCATGCTGCTCATCGTGCTCAATATCCTGCTGTTAGCTCTGGGCATGGTGATGGATATCACTCCAATCACCCTGATCTTCACCCCAGTGTTATTCCCTCTGGTCGAGGCTGCTGGTATTGATGTTTACTACTTCGCAATCATCATGATCATCAACCTGTGCTTAGGCTTGTTGACTCCTCCTGTGGGTACGGTGTTGTACATTGGTTGCTCGGTTAGTAAGCTGAAGATGGGGCAAGTGGTACGCGGCATCGGTCCTTTCTTGATCGCTGAGTTCTTGTTCCTCATTGCCTGCTTGATCTTCCCTCAGATTATTACAGCTCCAGCCGCTTGGTTCGGATACGAATAAACTAAGGTACTTATTACACAGTATCTTTACTGTGTGCTTGATGGAAAGGCGGTGATAAACCGCCTTTTCTGTCACTACTTCAGACTTGTAGACTAGTATGCAGAAAAGAGTACGTATATCGCACTTTTGGCCGCTTTTTAGGATAAAACTTGCGCAGTGATGTAAGATGAGCGCACTGCTACGAAAGTGCGCTAAACGCAGTCAAGCTAAGTTCCATTGCGTTTGGGCGTGAATTTTAGGCTAGTTCAGGCTCTGCCATAGGCTGTTCGGTGCAGAGCATTGTGTAGTAGTGAGCTTGAATATAGAACGTCGCGTTAGCAACGTTGTTTTTTCTCTTTTTTAGATAGTGTTGAGCGCAAAAGCGTGTGGTGGCGCAGTTGCTCTCTTAAAGCTTAAAGTGTCCTAAAGAGCTTTAGGCTCTAGCTTTGTTTCTTAGCTTTAGGCCAGTGTGGAGTGTGCTTAGGCTATAGAGCAAAGACTGTTTTTAGGGCATGTGGAGGGTGGTATTTCATGTCAGTTCCAAGCCCCATTGTGATTCCGCGATTGCGTTTGTCTTCAAGAAAGATCATTAGCACGCAGATCTACGAGTTCTTACGTCGCCATATCATCGACACCACAATCAAACCTGGCACTCTACTTTCAGAAAATGCGCTCTCTGAGCATTTCCATGTCTCGCGTCAACCTGTGCGTGAGGCAATGATGTACCTGAGCTATGAGGGCTTACTCTCAGTGCTTCCACAACGTGGCAGCATGGTTGAGTGCATTTCAAGTAGTAAGCTCGTGCAAACCGTTTTTGTGCGCGCAGCAATCGAAAAAGAGTGCGTGATGAATCTGCCAAAGCTTGATGGTAGATCACGCCGTAGCTGCATCAATCAGCTTGAAAGAATCGTGGATAAGCAGCGCCAGTGCACTGCTCAAAGTGCTGATTTTAAGCACAGTAATGCTGTTTTGGCAGAGGCTTTGTTGGCAGCCAATTCTTCTAGTGCTTTCGTAAACTCACAAGCAAATGTGGGCATGAAAAAGAACGCCAAAGCTAAGAGCGAGCAGGATGAAGCCTTGACGGTAGCTGATGCTGGCACTCAGCAGTCTGCTATAGACGAAAAGAGTCTTGAGCAGTACAACGAGATGAGAGCTAACTACTTCAACCTAGATGATAGTTTCCATGAGCACTTGTGCGCTATTTCTGGTGCTGATACCGCTTGGAAGACTATTCAATTTATCAAAGGCCAGATGGATCGCATTCGCTTTTTAACCTGCGATCAGATCACACCTATTGATCAACTTACTTTCGAGCATGAGAGCATTCTTAAAGCTCTAAAGGAAAACGACTTTGCTACATGCTGTGCTTTGCTAGATGAGCATTTAAGCACCATCAAAGAGTCTCACAAAGCAGTCATTACGCGCTACCGTGATTGGTTTACTCCTGAGTCCATTGCCATGCTTAACGAAGGCGAGGACAGTGCCAACAAGGTCTAAGTGTTAATGCCGCGGTTCAATCACCAGCTATTCAAAGAGTCGCACAAAGAAGTCATCCATCGTTATCGCGATTGGTTCACCCTAGAGTCGATTGCCATGGTAGAAGACAAGGAGTAGGTGCGCTGCACTCCTGCGTATGCCTGCGCATGCCTGCGCATGTGTGCAGTTGAGTGCGCTTTGCTCTCCTTGTAGCTCGCTTTTTGTTTCTCTAAAGCCCATATTCTGAGCTTGGTTAGCGATAATCAGCACAGATATGGGCTTTAGGCTATAATGAGCCCTTATTTTGGTGGGCTTTGAGCCTAGGATTTTGGTCTGTTGATCGATGGGCGCAAGTCGTCGTTCATGGTCGATGATGAGGTGCAGCATGTGTGAAGCGGTGGTCATATTAGGCCCTACAGCATCGGGTAAGAGTGCGCTAGCGCTTGATGTCGCGCACCATTATCGCAGTGAGATTATCTCCCTCGATTCGGCCTTGATTTATAAGGGCATGGATATCGGTACGGCCAAGCCAACTCCTGAGGAACTATCAACCTGTCCCCACCATTTGATCGATATCTGCGAACCTAGCGATACCTATTCGGCTGCTAACTTTCGCAGTGATTGCATTCGTTTGGTAGAAGAGATTCGTGGCCGTGGGGCGCTGCCTATTATTTGTGGCGGTACCATGATGTACTACAAGGCATTGGTAAATGGCCTTTCGCCAGTACCTGCATCCACTCCTGAAGTGCGTGCTAAGGTGGCAGCCATTGGCCAAGAGCATGGCTGGCCTTATGTTCATGAGCTGTTGAAGGATGTAGACCCAAAGAGTTATGAGCGTCTTAACGCTAACGATAAGCAGCGTGTAGCCAGAGCCTTAGAGGTGTACTACCTCACAGGCAAGCCTTTGAGCTCGTTTATGGTGCCAGATCAGGATCAATGTCCGTTTAGTCGTCTTGAGTTTGTGCTGTTGCCACAAAACCAAGATCGCACCAAACTCCGTGAGCAGATCAGAGCGCGCTTTGAGAAGATGATTGCTGATGGTCTTATTGACGAAGTAAAGGCTTTGGTCACAGGTTGCAAAGTCCCGCCAATCGACAGCGATGAGATTATGGCGCTGCCATCAATGCGCTCGGTGGGGTATCGTCAGACCTTGATGTATCTGCGTGGTGAAGTTAGCTTAGAGGAAATGATTGAGCTTAGTGTCATTGCTACCGCGCGTCTTGCTAAGCATCAGATGACATGGCTGCGTGGAGGGTTGAGTGAGGAGCGTGCATCTAGTGGTAACACTAATTGCGATGAGGCTCCTGTACTTGAGGCTTCTTATGCTCAGCGCCACTGTGTGGAGATCGAAAACTCAAACAAATTGCAGCAGGTTCTCGCTCTTATGGGTGAGCATGAGGCCTTAGCGTCGTATAAGATAGCTGATTAGGCTAAGATGCTTGCTGTGAGTTGAGTTTTTGAGGAGTAGATATGGCTGAGTCTGATGCTGAAACTGATGTTGCTTCCAGTACTCCAGTAAAAAGGGGACGGGGTAGACCGCGTAAGAGTGATGCTGTTATGTCTGAAGACGTAGCCACTGCCTCTACTAAAACTCCCAGCAAAAGACGTAGAGGTCGACCTTCTCTAGATGAAGAGGCCTTGTATGCTGGCCTTAAGGGCAAAGAGGCAAGCGATACCGAAGATGCTGATGGACAGATTAGTGCTGAGGAGTTTGCCCGTTACGCCAAGCAAGAGCGCATGATTGCGCAGAATCTCGGCTTCAACGAAGATGAGTTTGTGAGCGATGACCGTGTCGCTTTAGCCAAATATGTGGTCGACATTGATCTGGCGATGCTCAAAGAATCAGTGCTGCTGTTTAGCCCTGATCAAGTGCAGATTAACCCAATGAACGTACTGCAGTACATCGAAACCTTGCTCGACTACAGTTATGCTATAGCCGAAATGGCCACAGTGCGTGCACCTGTGTGGTGTTATGATCGCATCGAATCCTTTGAGATTGAGCTGCAAAAGCTCGCTACCTATGGTGATGCAGGCTTTAAGCAGAAGCTAGTGCTGCTGTTGCGTCTCTTTGCTGATGCCCAAGAGCGCTCAGATATCGCAGCCTTAGCAGACCTCTTCTCGGGTGAAGTGCCATCGCTTTTGCGCTCTTTAGCCCAGAACATCAAAAACGGCGGTCTCCAACATATCACCGCCTAAATTAACTAAGTAGGGCACATCAGCCCTCATGTGATGAGGTATTCAAAAAGTGATTTGCTAGACAGGTGGTAGAACCTGCTTGCGTTCTGCCACGCCCAACTGAAATGGAGCTGCTGCTCTGACATTGGCTTTATGTGGGAAGTGGCGCGTCATACTGAGAAGTATCAACTGTTTTCAGGATTTTTGTTTTTTCATGGCAGAAATGGAATTTGAGCCTCTTGGCCCTACGATCTTAGTTCATGTGGAGTTACCACAGGCCAAGAATCAAGAGGATTTAGAAGAGCTACACCGCTTAGCCGAGTCTGCTGGCGCCGAAATCTGCGACGCTATTGTCTGTAGACGTGATGGCATTGATCCACGTACCTACATTGGTTCTGGTAAGGTGGTGGAAGTAGCTGACGCAGTGCGTGCTCATGAAGCTGAGGTCGTGGTTTTTAATAGCCCACTTTCTCCAGCTCAAGAACGTAACTTAGAAAAAGAGATCGGGGTGCGAGTGATGGATCGTATCGCCCTGATCTTGGTGATCTTCGCTATGCGAGCCCGCACCTACGAAGGTAAGCTGCAAGTGGAGTTAGCGCAGCTTCGCTATGAGCAAGCGCGCTTAGTCCGAGGCTGGACTCACTTGGAGCGACAAAAAGGTGGTTTCGGTTTACGTGGTGGCCCTGGTGAAACTCAGATTGAGCTTGACCGCCGTGCTCTGCGCGAGCGTATTGCGGCGATCAAGGAAGATCTTGAGGTGGTGGCTCGTCGCCGTGAACAAAACCGTGCACAGCGTAAGAAGAACGCCATCCCTGTGGTGTCCTTTGTCGGTTATACCAATGCTGGCAAATCAACGCTGTTCAACCGCCTCACTCAAAGTGAGGTCTATGCGGCCGATCAGCTCTTTGCAACCTTGGATCCAACCCTGCGCAATATGGTCTTGCCTACCATTGGCAAGATCGTGTTTGCCGATACCGTGGGCTTTATTCGTCACTTACCTCACGAGTTAGTGGCAGCCTTCCGTGCCACATTGGAGGAGACTGTGCAGTCTGACCTCCTCTTGCACATCATCGATATTGCCGATCCGCGTATTGAGGACAATATTGAGGCCGTCAACGCTGTGCTGGCGCAGATCAAAGCTGACAGCGTGCCTAGCCTCTTAGTTTTCAACAAATCAGATCTCAAAGACGATGTGTCTATTGGCATTGTGCGCGATGAGACTGGAAAGCCAGTGCGCGTTAATGTTTCGGCCAAGACTGGTGCTGGTTTAGAGGACTTATTACAGGCTGTATCTGAGCTCTTAACCTTAGATCAGTGCGAGTTTGAGCTAAAACTCAGTCACAGTGACGGTAAGCTGCGCTCCCTTCTGTATGAGCTCAAGGCTATCGCCTCGCAATCCTATGACGAAGAGGGGTATGAACACCTTGAGGTGAAGTTAAAGCCAAGCGATGCCGCTCGCCTCAATAAGCTCAGTGCTGGGCGTCTAGCCGCTTGCCTCTACAACTTCCAAGGCAAGGGTGTGCCTTGGCAACAAGAAGAGGAGTTCGACTTCGTCGACATCGACTAAGCTCTAGCAGCAACAAGAGGCTAGTGCCAAGTTTTATTATTGAGGCATTTAGGGGTCAAGGTTGGTAGGGAGACTTGCTGATTTTGGCCCTTTGTCATTTTGTTTGGTGGCGTTACGGAGAGGTAGCGGCCGTTTGGAAAAAGTGACTCTTGGGTTGAAGCCGGCCTTGCGACTGAGGTCGCGAAATTGCGAAATCGTCCTAAGACAAAGCCGTCTTTCTGTTGGTAGAATAGTGAATTCAGATTGCTCTAAAAGTTAAGTGGCACTGCTTTTTGTTAATGTGCCCTCAAGCTTTGTGTTTTTGGTTTTTTCTCGGTTAAGGCGTGCCCGCCTGTTTTGCGGTGGGTTAGATTTTAATGAAAGAAGAAAATACTTCCACTATGGGATGGAATCCGCCAAACGGTTCGCGTGGGCAGCAGGATTCGCAGCCTAACACGAATCGTGAGCCCCAAAACAATGGCGGTCGCGATAACAACGACGATCCGTGGCAGCGCCAGCGCAACCGTAACAACGGCAATGGTGACGGCGGCGTCAATCAGCTTTTTAAGAAGGCTGAGAACTTATGGTCGGCCAAAAAAGGCCGTGGCGGCGGTGGTTTAGGTGGTGGCTTAAAGCGCTCTGGTAATATCAAGGGCCTCATCACCATAGCTTTAGTCGTGGTTTTAGGTATCCTGATCTTCTCGGGCTTCTACACCGTGCGCGAAGCTGAGCGTGGTGTGGTCTTACGTTTTGGTAAGTTCTACGAAGTCGTCGATCCTGGACTGCAATGGAAGATTCCTGCTATCGATCAGGTGTTTACCGTCGATATTGAGCAGGTGCGCTCTATTCAGTCCTCAGGTGCCATGCTCACCGAAGATGAGAACGTTGTTATCGTCGAAATGGACGTGCAGTATCGCATCTCTGATCCATTCCAATACCTGTTCTCGGTGACCAACCCTGATAACTCGCTGATGGAAGCAACCGACAGTGCTCTACGCTATGTGGTCGGTCACACCTTGATGGACGATATCTTAACCTCCGGTCGTGAGAAGGTGCGTCAAGATACTCGTGAGCTCTTGGTGTCGATCATTGAGCCATACAAGATGGGCCTGACTATTGTTGATGTGAACTTCCTGCCAGCAAGAGCTCCAGATGAGGTTAAGGAAGCCTTTGACGATGCTATTGCCGCCCAAGAGGACGAGCAACGTTTTAAGCGTGAGGCCGAGGCCTACGCTAACGAAGTGTTACCTCGTGCTGAAGGTCAGGTGCAGCGTATTCGCCAAGAGGCTGAAGCCTATCGTTCTCAAGTGGTGTTAGATGCACAAGGTGAGGTCGCTCGCTTCGAGCAAATCCTGCCTGAGTACAATGCAGCTCCTGAGATTACTCGTATGCGTCTCTATTTAGAGACCATGCAAGAGGTGTTAGGTAGCTCCAACAAGGTGATCTTAGATACCCCAGAAGGCTCTAGCCCTGTGTTATATCTGCCATTGCCAGCAGGTGCTGCTAACAATGGTGTCGTCAATAACAATAGCGCTAAGAGCAACCAAACTGGCAAGAGTTCTTCTTATGTTGGATCATCAACGACCAACAGTACGCCGTACACCAGCTCCACCACTACTAGCAGATCATCGTCAGCTAATACTGGCAGTGCAAACTCGGCACATAGTGGACGCGCCTCCATTTCGCGTCCTAGCTATGGTCAACTTGCAGGAGGCAGATAATTAAATGCGTAGCTCAACTCTGAATTTATTGTTAGCCACGCTGTTAGTAGTGGTCTTCCTCGGCTTTAACTCGTTGTTTGTGATCAGCGAAGGTAATGTCGGTATAGTCACCCGCTTTGGCAAGGTGGTACGTGACTCTGAAGCTGAGTTAGCTGTATCGCAGCCTGGCTTGCACTTTAAGATTCCATTTATTGATAAGGTGCGTGTGTTAGACGCTCGTATCCAGACCTTAAGTGCACGTGCTGACCGCTTCGTGACTGCTGAGAAGAAGGACTTGATCATCGACTCTTACGTTAAGTGGCGTATTAGCGATCCATCGACTTTCTACTTAACTACCGCTGGCGGTAACATCATGCAGGCTGAGGAACTGTTACGTCGTCGTATCAACAACTCGCTGCGTAGCCAAATCGGTCGCTTAACCATTCATGAAATCGTGTCTGGTCAGGAAAAGGCTCCAAGCAGCTCAAGCTCTATCTTAAACAGAGATAATGCTGCTGAGCTGGAGAGCTCGTTTGATAGTGTCAGTGCTGGTGATGTTGCTATGGCTGATCTCAAGAATGCTATCTCTGATACTACTCTGCGTACTAACGATGACACCGTCAACGTCAACTCGGACTCTGCAAGCACTGATACCACTGTAGCTAATGCCGATGCCGCTACTTCTACTTCTACTGCTACTGCAGGTGCTGATAGCGCAGACGCAGCTGTGGTTGATACCACCGTAACAGACGATGAAGTCGAGCGCTTAATCAGCAATAGCAAGCGTGAGCAAGTGATGCAGAACGCTTTACGTGACTTAGGCAGGAGCTCGGTGGAGTTAGGTATCGAGATCGTTGACGTGCGTATCAAGCAGATCAACTTACCACCAGAGGTCTCCAACTCCATCTATCAGCGTATGCGCGCTGAGCGTGGTGCTGTGGCTAAGTTACACCGCTCTCAAGGTAGTCGTGAAGCTGAGACCATTAAGGCTCAAGCCGATCGTGAGGTGGTGGTGAAGATCGCTACTGCCGAGCGTGAGGCTCGTCGCCTCATGGGTGAGGGTGATGCTGAAGCAACCCGTATCTACGCTGATGCTTACTCCCAAAATCCAGAGCTCTTTGACTTCTTACGCTCTATGGATGCTTATCGCAAGTCGATGGCCTCGGGTAATGATGTCATGGTCTTAGAGCCAGATAGCGAGTTCTTCCGCTACTTCAACGACCCAAAGGGTGGTAACACTAGCGAGCGAAACTTCAACTTCAATCGCTAAGCTTAGAGCTTGCCGCCACCCAACGGCGTCATAAGACGCCGTTGGTAGCGTGGAAGGAAAACCGAAAAAAGGCGCCTCGTGCGCCTTTTTTCGTGGGTGCAACATCTTTTAATGGAGGGGCTTGTGGATGAGCTGCGCTATGGTGGCGCGGTTTTGAGGAAGATACGGCTGTAGGTTGCAGAAAACGCGCGCAAATGGGGCAAATTGCCTGACAAAAAGGCTAAAGTAGGCTAGAATTAGAGCGTTTGTTTGGAGCAAACCTCAGCTTTTAAAGCGCTAATACAAGCGTTTTTTGGTTCGGGGTGAGCCGTATTTAGAGGCTGCATGATTTAGGTCGTCTTCTGGCTTGGTCATAGCAGTTTGCATCTGCGAGAGAGTAAACATGCCTAACAATGTCGTTGTGCTTGGTACCCAGTGGGGTGACGAGGGTAAGGGTAAGATTGCCGATCTTCTGACCGTCAATGCCGATATCGTAGTCAGAAGCCAAGGTGGTAATAATGCCGGTCATACCTTAGTCGTGGGCGATAAGAAGGTCGTCGTGCGTCTGGTTCCATCAGGCATTTTACATTCCTCTTGCCAGTGCTTAATCGGCTCGGGTGTGGTGGTCTCTCCTGAGGCTTTATTCTCCGAGATTGCTGAGCTTAAGGCTTCTGGTATCACCGATGCTGAGTCCCGTATCAAGGTTTCGGCTGCCTCCGCTCTGCTTCTCCCAATCCACGTGGCCATCGATAAGGCCTCTGAGTTAAAGCGTGGTGCTAACGCTATCGGTACCACCGGTCGTGGTATTGGCCCTTGCTATGAAGACAAGATTGCTCGTCGCGGCTTACGCGTCGGCGACCTCTATGACATGGACGTCTTCAAGAGCAAGCTCAAGGATTTATTAGACTACCGTAACTTCTGCCTCAAGAACTACTACGGTGCTGAGGAAGTGTCCTTCGACAGCATCTTAGACGGTGTGATGCAGGTTCGCGACCGCTTATTAGCCATGGTCGCCGATATCTCCGCTATCTTAGACGATGCCCGTAAGGATGGTAAGAAGATCCTCTTTGAGGGCGCTCAAGGTACTTTCCTTGATATCGATTACGGTACTTACCCATATGTGACCTCCTCTAACACGGTTGCTGGTGGCTGCTGCACTGGTTCTGGCGCCGGCCCACGTCACATCGACTACGTGTTAGGTATCTGCAAGGCTTACACTACCCGTGTGGGTGGCGGCCCATTCCCAACTGAGCTCGACAATGAGATCGGCGAAGGTATCCGCAAGCGTGGTGCTGAGTTTGGTGCTGTGACTGGTCGTCCACGTCGTGTGGGTTGGTATGACGCTGTGGCAATGCGCCGCGCAGTGGCTATCAACTCGCTGTCGGCTTTAGCTTTAATGAAGATCGACGTCTTAGACGGAATGGATGAGCTGCAAATCTGCACCAAGTACCGTTTAGCTGATGGCACTGAGAGTGACTTACCACCTTTAGCGGCCTATGAGTATGCTAATGTCACCCCAATCTACGAGACCATGCCAGGTTGGAGCGAGTCGACCATTGGTATCACTAAGTTCGAAGATCTTCCAGTCAACGCTCAGAAGTACATTCGCCGTTTAGAAGAGTTAGCAGCCGTTCCTGTGGCTATCATCTCCACCGGCCCAGAGCGTGACCAGACCATCATGGTCGCTAACCCAATGGCCTAATAGGCCATGGCTTAGTTAGGTGTAGACCAAGGCCTAAGACTAGAATAAGGGCTAGGCATGGCCGAGGCCTGCAGCAAGGCTAGGCCATACAACGCTACAAAGCGAGGAAATTGGCCGCTAGTTTTGCTGCTATATACCGCGCGCCCTTGGTAGAGCGCGCTTGGTATACCAAGCTAGTACACCTGCTAGTATACCGACACATAAAGACAGATGAGATGGGCGGTATACTGCATTGCGCTTCATGCGTAATTATTGCAAAGAAGCTTAAATATGACTTTTTTGGTGCAGACGGCTAAGTGATGGTATACAAAAGGTAGGAGAAGGTGCGGACTATCCCACAAAAGTAGGAAAAAGTGGTGGACATCTAACCGCGAGTCTAGATAGCAGCGGTATACTATCTCAAATCGTTACTCTGTCTTTAGCGCAATGCTGAAGGCGTCTGAGTTAGGGCGGGCATTGTCCTGCCCTTTCTATGAAGAGAACGAGCAGTTTTGTGAAGTTTGTATACTTGCAAAACCCAAGCATTATGTTTACAAAACAGGGGCTTTCACTAACAGTCAAGACCTGACAAAAGTTTGAGATTTATAGCTATCAGCGCATCAAGATCAGACTAAGATTTCTTAGAAACCGTTATAGCACCGTCAGTTCGTGATGTATACCGGTTTCTTCGCAGCTTGTTAAGCTGCAAGCAAAAGCCCGCAAATCTCGATGATTTAGCGGGCTTTTCCTTGTAGGCCAGTAAAAGGGCGGCGTGGTATACCAGTATGGGCGGGAGCGGCTATCTCTCTAGTGTTCTCTATCGTTGTTGTTTTAGTGTTGGCGGTTGATAGCCTTATCGCAGAGGGCTTCCATTTGTGATTTAAACTCACTCTCTGGAAGTACGCTTAAAGCAGCCTTAGCTTCAGCGCAAGCTTTTTTTGCTTGCTCTTCGCAGTATTCAAGAGCATTGGTGGAGACGATAGCATCACGTACCGCCTCAAGGTTAGCGGCCTTAATGTCACAGAGCAGCTGCTCTTTGTCTTCATCTGAGCAGTGCGTCAATGCCATCAGTACAGGGAGGGTGATGCGCTGATCGTTAAGGTCGATGCCAGCATCCTTGCCCAACTCGGCGCTGTCAGCGCTGTAGTCGAGCATGTCGTCTTTGATCTGGAAGGCAATGCCTAACTTGCGACCAAAGTTTTTTAAAGGATCAATGAGATGCTCGTGGCCTTCGATGATGATGGCTGGAGCGGCGGCAGCTAACTCAAACAAGACACCTGTCTTATGGTAGATGGTCTCGTAGTAGATTTCTGGGTCTAAGTTGAGATCTCCTTCATGCTCTAGTTGGTAGAGCTCACCGACCACAAGCTTGCTTAAAGTAGAGTTGAGCTCGGAGATGATGTTGAGGTTACTAGGACGCTGCAGGAGCATAAAGCAGCGGGTAAAGAGGTAGTCACCGGCTAAAACGGCAGCATGGTTGCCATCTTGCTCGTTGAGAGTAGTGACACCACGGCGCATTGGAGCCTTATCGATGACATCATCGTGCACTAAGGTAGCTGTGTGCAGTAGCTCAATGGCAGCAGCAATGTGGCAGACATTGTCTTCATGCTGCTCAGCGTCGTAATTAGGGAGAGCGTGGGCACTTAATAGCACTAGACGTGGGCGCATTCTCTTGCCGCCCGCTTGAATCACATGCATGCACATGGCATTGACATTGGTTTCGAGCTTGTAGGTGGTATAGGTCGCATTCAAAAGCTCCTCCACCTTGTTCATGCTCGCTGCGAGCAAGGTATTGCTATCGCTAAGACTGGTGTTCGCTGCCATTTCCAATAATGTTCCCAACTAAAGCTAAGCATGGCTCATATAGGTTTGAGAGATACCAACCGCACATTCTCTTACGTCTATCTCCCACTTGCTTACCACTCTTTATGCCTTATAGCCCAGCCACGGGCTACCAAAGCCTAAAGGCCCACAAGACCAAATAGGGCAAAAGAAGACAGAGGTAGGTTGATACCAAGCCTGCCTAGCAGATTAGTGCCCAAAGCTATGTCTACACAAGTTATAGGTTGATGTGTTTGTTGGCTTGGTCTGCTGTAGGGGCGCAAGGCGCCTACTCCGCATGCGCGCGGCATGAAGAGGCAAAAGCAAGGCATATTTTACCATCTTTTGTGAAAGCAATGATTGCAGTGGGAGAGGTGGTCGGGTCTTTGATAGCAAAAGTCGTATCAGCCTTACTTTTGCTCAACTCAGCAAAAGTCTGCATCTGTCTGCATCTGTCTGCATCTGTATGCATAAGACGAGAACCTGTGCAAAAAGGCTGTTTTTATCGCTTCCAATGTTGTATAATTTGCCGGTTTTGTAAGTTGCTTCGGTTGACTTGCAAGGCGCTGAGTGTGTAGAATATGCGCTCACAATTAGGCCTGACAAGGCTATGATTCCCAGCGAGTCAAGCTTTTGGTCGAAAAGCTAGAGTCGTGCTTGGCACCATCCCTCGGTATCTCAAATGACATTTCAAAGTTTGTTTGGGGCGCAGGCAATTGCGTGCTGCGTTTGCGAGGTAGTTTGAGTCTCTTAAGTCTCTTTTATCTTAAGAGAGAGCTGTTAAAGTTAAGGTGTGATAGTGTTAAGGTAACTTGAGCTATCGGCATGACTTGAACGATCCGCGTTAAGCCTCACATACCTGAGTGTTTTGAGTGTTTCGCAGAGATCTGCCATCCTTGAGCTTTACGTATGGGATGTGTCTTTCAGGCAGTGGATGAATTGATTTGAGCGGGAGCACAAACTCCTGCGTTCAAACGGAGTTTGAGCATGTACGCAGTTATTTTTTGCGGTGGCAAGCAGCACAAGGTCTCCGAGGGTGAGAAGCTTTGCGTTGAGCTCCTCAACGCCGAGACTGGCAGTACTGTTGAGTTAGATAAGGTCCTCTTAATCTCTGATGGTACCAACGTTAAGGTTGGCACCCCATACTTAGAGGGCGCAAAGGTCAGTGCTGAGGTTTTAGGCGAGAAGGCTGGCGAGAAGGTTAAGATCGTCAAGTTCCGTCGTCGTAAGCACCACCAGAAGGTTACTGGCCACCGTCAGTGGTTCACCGAATTAAAGATCACCGGTATCACCGGTTAGGAGAAAGAATCAATGGCACACAAGAAAGCCGGCGGTTCCGTTCGTAACGGCCGCGATTCCCAGGCCCAACGTCTTGGTGTGAAGCGTTATGCTGGTGAGTTAGTCACTGCTGGTAGCATCATCGTGCGTCAGCGTGGTACTCATTTCCACCCAGGTGCAAACGTCGGTATCGGCAAGGACGACACCCTGTTTGCCAAGAAGACTGGCAAGGTTTCTTTCGTCACTCGCGGTCCAAAGGGCCGTAAGTACGTCCAAATCATCGCTGAAGACGCTGCATAATGATTGCGCCTCAGGCGCAATCTGCATGTCGATCGCTGATTGATGATTTAAACCGCAAAAAGGCCTGCACACTAAACTTAAGGGGTGCGGGCCTTTTTGTATTTCTGGGTATTTAAATAGCGCTTCACCAAGCTCAAGCTGGTGTCCCGCGCGGGTTGAGAATAAAAAATGAAGTTCGTCGATGAGGCTACTATTCGCGTGGAAGCTGGCGATGGTGGCAATGGTGTGGTGAGTTTCCGCCGTGAAAAGTACATCCCTAAGGGCGGTCCTGATGGTGGTGATGGTGGCGATGGCGGTAATGTCTTCTTACTTGCAGACACCAATTTAAATACCTTAGTGGACTACAAGTTCACCAAGTTCTACAAGGCTGAGCGCGGTCAAAACGGTATGTCTGCTGATTGTACCGGTGCTAAGGGCTCAGACATCATCCTCAAGGTGCCTGTGGGTACTCGTGTTACCGACAAGGAAACCGGTGAGGTTTTAGGCGACCTGCGCTCCGAAGGCGCGCTGTTGCGCGTGGCTAAGGGCGGTCGTCATGGTTTTGGTAATACTCACTTTAAGAGCTCGACTAACCGTGCTCCACGCCAAAAGACTAACGGTACTCCAGGTGAGCGCCGTATCTTAGAGCTTGAGCTGTTGTTAGTAGCTGATGTGGGTTTGTTAGGATTGCCAAACGCCGGCAAGTCTACCTTTATTCGCTCGGTGTCGGCGGCTCGTCCAAAAGTTGCAGACTACCCATTTACCACCTTGGTACCTAACCTAGGCGTGGTCAAAACTGGTGATGGCGAGAGCTTTGTGATTGCCGACGTTCCTGGTTTAATTGAGGGCGCCGCTCAAGGTGCAGGTTTAGGGCACCGCTTCTTACGTCACTTAGAGCGCTGCCGTGTGCTGCTGCATCTTGTGGATGCTTTGCCAGTTGATGGCTCTGATCCGGTGGAAAACGCTCGTGTGATCGAAAAGGAGCTCAAAGAGTACGCTCACGATCTCTACGAGAAGCCACGTTGGTTAGTGCTCAACAAGGTTGATTTGTTAGAGCGAGGTGAAGAAGAGGCTCAAGAGATCCTTGAGCGCATTAGCTCTTCTTTAGAAACCAAGCCTGAACGCGTATTTGTGATCTCGGCACTAAAGAAAGAGAAGACCAACGAGCTTACTTACGCTCTGCAAGAGTTAGTCGATAGCGTTAAGCGTGCTGAAGCCGAGGCTGTAGCCTCTGGTGAAGCTGGTAAGGACAAGGCTGACTCCTTCGTGTGGACTGAGGGTGAGCAAAATCTTAAAGATCCAGTCAATGGTGCTAAGTTCAGCAACACGGATGACGAAGAAGACTTTGACGACTTCTTCGATGATGACGATGATGCTGGTGTGGAAATCGTCTATCAGAAGTAGCACATCGGCCGCCGCCCTCTAAGGTGGCGTAATATCACTTTTTAGCAGCGCTGAGATAGGGTGTAGGCACAGCCTGATGCCTTAATCTGAGCGCTGTTCTTGTCTTTAGGAGCAAAGCATGGCATCCCCAATAATCTACAAAGCTGCAGCTCAGACCTCGGTAGGTCTTATTGTTGCTATGGGCCTTGATCGTGCTATTGGTGAGAGAGGTACCATGCCATGGTACTTACCTGATGATCTCAAGCACTTTAAGGCAAAAACCTTAAACAGCTGCGTTATTATGGGGCGCCGCACTTTTGAGTCGATTGGCCGCCCGCTGCCTCAACGCCGCAATATCGTGATCACCTCATCTGCGGAACTCAGATCGCAGTATCCACAGCTAGAGTTTGCCTCAAGCCTGAATGCGGCCTTAGAGCTAGCCAGAGGGGCTCAGCCATGTCCGGCTGTGACCGCGGGTGAGACCGAGGGCGAGAGCGAGGTAGAGGTGCGTGAGTACTCTAAGATCATGATTATTGGTGGTGCAGGACTCTTTGCTGAGGTGGCTCCCATCGCTGATGTCTTAGAGCTCACTGAGATTAGAGCGCGCTTCCCTAACGCTGATACCTTTTTCCCATTGGTCGACATGACTAAGATAGGCACTACTATTAGCTTTGATCCGCCAATGCTTGAGGGGCGTGCTAGCTACTATGTGTGTCAGGCCAAGCAACCAGAGGGCTTTGCGCAGGTTGTTCCAAGCTTAGATCTGACCAAAGAGTCATTGCTTGATAGCTCTTTGCATGAGATTGCCGATGATGAGCTGCTTGATAAGGTTGTAAGTGGGGGCAATGATGGTAGAGTAGGCGAGGCTCTGTGCTACCGTTACGTGACGATTACGCGTTCGTAGTTGCCAATACCAAAGGCCCAATGTTGTGGGCATTGAGCCTTTGGCAGAAAGCTTAGCCGGAGATCTAAGCTGACAACTGTGTTGGCGCTTAGATCTGGGCGTAGCCGACGGATTTGACGGAAAAGAATTTGTCGTCATCAAAGCGCCAAGCGCTGAGGCGGTCGCCCCAAATACAGCCAGTGTCTAAAGCTCGGATGTCGATCTCATCGCACTTAGCGTTGAGGGCGGCCCAGTGACCAAAAACGAGCTTGTAAGGCCTCTTCTTGTAGAACATTGGCTGTGAGAGCTTAAACCAAGGAATGAGACCATCCTTGGCCACGAGATCTGGGTTCACTGCGCTGTTTTTGTAGTCCAAAGTGCAGTCTTGATAGACTAAGCGCATGCGGGTAAAGGCATTGAGGCCAAAACGCCAGCGTGCTAAGCCATCGATAGCTGGGTTGTAGATATCAGGCTGGTCGTTGTACATATTGCGCAGCAGCACCAAGCGCTGAATAGGGTCTTTTAAGATCTTGCTGATCTCTTTAGCTTCCTTTTTGGCGCGCTTGATGTCCCACAGAGGGTAGATGCCAGCGTGGGTAACAACAAGTTGCTTGCTATCGTGGATGTACAAGAGTGGGCAGTGCAGCATAAAGTCGACAATGCGCTCGCGTAGTGGGGAGTTTAAGATCACCTCTAGGTTGTCTTTGGCTCTAGGCTTGCTGATACCAAAGTGCACGGCGAGGAAGTTGAGATCGTGATTGCCCAAGACGCTAGTGACGCACTTGCCGAGCTTAAAGATCTCCTGCATGGTCTCCACAGGCAGTGGGCCGCGGCCAATTAAATCGCCAGTTAAGATAAGCTCGTCTTTGCTCTCATCAAAGTTGATCAGATGCAGTAGTTTGACGAACTCGTCGTGGCATCCATGAATATCACCAATGCAGTATGTAGCCATGATTGTGACCTACCACTTTTACCTAAATAAACCCTAAGAAATGGGCATTAAGCTATCTCTAAAGAGAGAGCTAAAAGCCAGGAGTACGCCATGAGGCGATCTTGTGCTGTGCTAATCATTTTCGTGAAAAAGAGCCGCTTTAACAAGCATAGCGCGCAAAAAGCGCGACCTATGTGCGCCACATTGGCACAGAACCTTAAGATGCAACCGCGCATCATAAGCCACAGTGCTGTAAAATCCACCCACCAATAACCTCCCGTGTGCATGCCAAAGCAGTTGTTTAACTGAGACTAATTTGTCCCTGCTGTAACATCTGTAACTGCCGTAACAACCATAATTGCCGGAACAACTGTAACAGCATTTACATCTGTAACAGCATTAACATCTGTAACAGCGATAACTGGCCATAACATGGCGTAACAGAGTGTAACAGTACATAACAGGGTAACGTTAGTAACAGGACTGTAACAAGGCTGCAAAAAAGCTGTAAAAGCCGCAACTTGGTGGTGGTGATTTCTGGGGGCGAGCTCATCAGAGCAGGTTGGCTAGTGCTTGTCTTGCTTGGTGCTTGCCTGAGTGTTTTCGGTTAAGAAGAGTTTGAGATATGCCATATATTGCAAAAGACTTCGTTAAAAATCAGCTATTGCCTAGGGTGGACATCGTCAAGCTCATTCAGCAGTTCCGTACCCTCAAGCGCTCAGGTAGCAATTACACCTGCTGCTGCCCTTTCCATAATGAGAAGACTCCTTCTTTTATGGTCTCGCCTAGCCGCCAGACCTTTAAGTGCTTTGGCTGTGGTGTTGGTGGTAACGCACTTGATTTTGTTATGCGCTACAAAAACGAGGGCTTTGTGGAGGCGGTAGAGGAGCTCTCAAAGTTTGCTGGCCTTGAGGTGGTCTACGAAAAAGGCAGCAACAGAGCTGAGTATGCTCATCGTGAGTCGCAAAACCTCAAATACTATGAGCTGATGGAGCGTGTGGCTAACTTCTTTAGCGCGCAGCTGAAAAACAATAGTGAAGCCTACGAGTACTTCACCAAAAAGCGCGAGCTCACTGAAGACACCATCAGCAAGGCGCGCTTAGGCTATGCGCCTATGGACTACGATTACGTCTCCAAACTCTGTCAGCATCCTGATGACTTCAAGAGGTTTGTAGCCTTAGGCATCCAGACGGAAAGGACTTTAGATAACGGACGAAGGACGAGCCGTGCCTTTTTCATGAATAGGGTGATATTCCCTATTTTTGATGTCAAAGGCCGTATTGTGGCTTTTGGTGGCCGCTTGCTCTCTGGTGATAAGGGCCCAAAGTACCTCAACAGCCCAGAAACTCCAATCTTTAAAAAGCGCCGTGAGCTCTTTGGTCTCTATGAGTGCCTCAAGCAAACCCGCAATCGCCCAGAGTGCATTGTGGTTGTTGAAGGCTACATGGACGCGATTGCTTTGCGTCAAGCTGGCTTTGATTACGTGGTGGCTACTTTAGGTACTGCTATCACCGCCGATCACTATGAGCTTTTGTTCCGCTACACCAGTAAGATTGTGTGCTGCTTTGATGGTGACGAGGCCGGTAGCCGCGCTACGTGGCGTGCTCTGCAAACTGTAGCCCCTGTGTTGCAGCAAGATAAGGACGTGCGCTTTATCACCATGCCTTCAGGCCACGATCCTGATACCTTAGTGCGTACTGGTGGTAAGGAGGCTTTTGAAAAGCTGCTTGCAGATTCCGTCAGCTACCCAGAGAGTATCTTGGTACACGAGTATGCTTTCCACGACGTCTCCGACCCTAATCAGCGTGTGATCTTTATCAACAAAGTGCTGTCGATTGCTAAGGCTCTTACTCTCGACACCATGCGTCAGGTGCTGATACAGACTCTGTCTACCTTTGTGAGCCTGCCAATGTCTGCGCTGCTTTCAATGTTCGAAAACGTACAGCCTGACCGCTCTTTTATGCGGAGCTTGGATGCTGCCGAGCCCGATAACGACTACTCTGGTCGCTGGGGCGCTGGTATGGGCATGGGCTATGGCCATGGCCATGGCCATGGCTATGGTGGCAACCAAGGCTCACAAGTGCCAGCACAGGTGCTTTCAGGCCCTGCGGGCATGGTCAATCCTCAGTACCGTGGTAGTACTGCCGCTTACTATCAGCAGCCGATGAATGCCACACTGCCCGCTGGTCAAGGTGGTGCTATCGGGCCAGTGCAGCTTCAAGATCAGCCGCAGATGCCGCCAATGCAGCAGCAGATTGGGCCAGCCTCTTTGGCACCACGTGTTGATGACTACACTTTAGCGTCGATGCCACCACAGCTTTCACCAGAGCAGAGTAATGGCCGCTACCGTTTCTCTCCGCCGTCATCTGGGATGCATAGGGGCTATAATCTTGGTGGTAAAGGCTATCAGCAACGCCCTTACAACCGTGGCTTTGGCGGTTACAATCGCCGTCCATGGCGTAGTGAGGGCAATTATGGCTGGAGTTTAGACTATAACGGTGATTCTGGTCCTAAGGTCTATACTGCCGATCCGCGTGCCGATGAGCTGAGCACACTGGCTCCAAGATGGGCCTCGACCTCTGACACGCACCCGCAATTTCGCCAAAACGCTAACTACCAAACAGCACAGCGCTTAACGCAGATGCAGCAAATGGCCAACATGCCGGCAAGCCAGCAACAGGTAAACATGGTGTCGCCACAGGCACTTGTTCCTGATGAACATGGCTACACCTATCCGCCGTTTGTACCGCCAACGTCAGTAGCTGTAACTGCACAGGCTCCAGCCCAAGCTCTAGCTAAGGTTCCGCAAGCAAGCCTAGGCCCAAGCCAAGGCCTAGGACAAAGCCCAGGACAAAGCCTAGGACAAAACCTAGGACAAAGCCCAGAGCCTGTAGCAGTGCCACCGGTCGTTTCCACAGTAGTTGCTACTCAGGATAAAACCCAAGCAGCAAGAGGGCATGGTGTGATGCTTACAGTAGAACAGCTGCAAGAGCGTGCCAGAAAGGAGTTGGTGCAACAGCGCAGTCAAACCCCTGGTGGCTCCTATATGGAGCTAGGTCCAAACGGTGCTCCAATGGTCTCAAGTGACCAAGAGGACGAGGACACCGGTGAGTATTACGAAGGTGGTCGTGGCCCTGGCCGTATGGATAGCTCTAGAGTTGGAGCAAATCAGGCAGGTGCTGCGGCTAACGCTAAAGGTGGTGTGATTGACCCGCAAGGAGTGTTCGGCTCGGGAGTAGCTGGACAGGCGGCCGCTGCTGGTGATTATGCTGCCCGTCCGTTGACCTATGAGGAACTGACCAAGTATCCAACAGTGCTCAATAAGAACTTTACACCGCTTGATTTGGATCCTCTGGAATACAACATCATTGCCTTTATTCTGCAAAATCCAAATCTGGTGGACATGGTCTATGACAAATTCAATATGGATCAGTTTTTGTTGATTGCTAAGGCCATAAGGCTAAGAGAGTACCCAATCTTCGAGCGACTTTTGCACCTGATTCGTCGCAACCCAAGCATCACCTGTGGCGCTCTGATTGAGGAGTTCCGTGGCAGTGACTTTGAGGTGCTCTTTAACTATCTTCTTGATGTGCGCATACTCAAGTGCAAAGAGAATGGTGAAGAGTTTGATAGTGATGTCAAGGTTGGATACTTATCTCGCTGGTTGTTTGACGTTGTGATTCATCACATGAAAGAGGTCATGAACAACGCACAGTTAGCTGGTGATGACATCGATATGCAGGAAGCCATGAATTTAAACAGCTTGATGAAGCTTTCATACGACGATGTTAGTCGACAAAAACAGCTTCAAGAGCTAAAGGCTAAGCACTACAAGCCTCGCACGGTAGGTAGCCAATCTGGAGGTGTGTTGGTGTCACAAGCAAGCACCCAGCTTGCATCTGCCTCTCCAAGTGCTCAGAAAGCACAAGGCACATCTGATGCACAAGGCTCCTCTGGTGCACAAGGTGCTCAAGGAACACCGGTAGCAGCAGCACCAGCGGCAATGTCATTAACGCAAAAGCAGATCGACAAATCCGAGTCTTAGGAGGCTAAGAGTGCTCTGATGATGGATGCCAAAGGTCTGTACAGGGCCTATTTCTCTGGTTTTGGGATACTGGCCTTGTATTTACCAGTGAGGGCAACTTAGGTATAATGTGCACGCACATGGCCCATTAGCTCAGTTGGTTAGAGCAAGCGACTCATAATCGCTGGGTCTCCCGTTCAAGCCGGGAATGGGCCACCATCGATCTTGACCATCCTTTAGGCAGAGCAGTGCCTGCCGCTTCTTGTTATTCCCCATAACTTTTTATTTGGCGTCCCACCTGATCATAGGTGGCTTAGGCTTTTTGCGCCTGCACGTGTCGGTTTTTGGGTACAAAAAAGCCCAAGCTAGAGACTAGCTCGGGCTTTGAATTAGATGTTGGAAAATACTTTAGAGTGGGCAATCCTTTGGCGAGCCTTTTTCAGCAGTGCGCCAAGAGCCATTGACTAAGACCTGTACTTGGACATTGTTGTTGTCTTGGTTGATCATGCGCACGCGGGCACCTTTCTTGAAGTTGCAGGAGAAAGGTTGGTCAACTAAGATCAGGCCTTGGTTGGTGTTCACGGTCAAACGGGCACCATCGTCGGTACGGTTCATAAAGGCAGAACTTGCACCGGCCACAATAGCGCCGATACCAGCACCGATTAAGGTCGATTCGGTATTATCACCAATAATCTGACCTGCGCCAGCACCAATAGCAGCGCCTAAAGCAGCATTGGACTTGGTGTCATAGTGGTCAAGATCAAGGGAAATGTGCTCAATGTCGGTGATCACACCTTCAGTGAAGTAGGACACACGACCTGCGGTACTAGTTGGGTTGGTGCAGCCAGATACGACGAGGCTTGCTGTTAAAGCCAAAGCTAATGCTAGGGTGGTGCCTTTGACACGGTCGGTAGCACGCTTACTATCACGTTCCGTAATTTGATTGCAGTTAGGCATCAAAACTTCCCCCACAAGATGAGCAAGAGGCGCGAGGCAGGCTTATGGCTTATGAGATGCGGCAATGCCGCAATATCGAAACCACGAAAACAGGCGCGCACCAGAAAAATTTAGACTTAAGATGCTGCTCTAGCGTTGTATTTCGTTACGGTGCAGCTTTGGTGTGCTGCTAAGCTAGCATCGAATGACAAGCATAATACTATGAAGAACAGCAAGCTTGTCGTAATGCGCCGCTAAGCAGAACCAAGCCAAGTAAAGAGAGCATAGCGCAGCTTTGTATTACTTCGTTCAGCTCAGCTCAGCATAGCGACGCAAGCTTACAGTCTACATTGTTCAGAATAACACCTAAAACTTTATATTGCCTTAGGAAAATGCTGACGAATAGGGCCTTTGTGCATAGCTAAAGCGCCCATAGGTGAGCCTGATCGGTATAAACATGCTCGTTGTATGGAAAATTGGCGCGATGGCTATTTTTCGCATCTGCACTGTGCATAATGGCGCAAATAGCCAAATTAGCCCAACCAAATCATACTGCAATGCAGCAACGCAGCAACAACACAGCTAAGGCTGGTATAGCGGTAGGGAGAGGACTCATGGAACAGCAGGAAATAGGAAGTATCACTCAAGCTCATACAGCGCAGGTCACCATTAGCAAGCTCTCGCCTAAGGGTGAGGGCATAGCCTTTTATAAGGGATTAGAGCTATATGTGCCGCAGACTATTGTTGGAGAGGTACTTTTAGTGTCTATTGGTGAGCTTTTTGTCGCTGGTTCCAAACGCTGTCCTGCTACTGTGCTTGAGGTTGTAACCCCATCGCCTGATCGTGTGGTTGCTAATGCTGATGCCTCAGGCACAGACTCAGACTCAGGTTCAGGCTCTGGCTGCTTCTATGCTGCTGTGTGTGGTGGCTGTCAGCTTCGTCATCTTAAGTACGAGGCGCAACTGCGCTTAAAGAAGGCCGCAATTAGTGAAGCTTTAGAGGCGGTAAAGCAACAACTGCCATCCAAGTTACAAAAGGCTTTTGTTAGTGCTGATATCCTTCGAGATGTAGTGCCTTGCACTGAGCAGCCATGCCGGTTCAAGTCCATTCGCTACTTTGGGCATGGTGCAGACAACCAGCTCACCTTAGGTTTTTATGCCGCCAGATCCCATCAGGTAGTGGCCATTGAGGCTTGTCCGCAAGAGCCACCACGTCTCAACGAACTCTCACAATCGCTGCTAACCCTATGCTCTGAGCTCGGACTATCCTGTTATGACGAAGAGGCCGCTACCGCCTTAGCTGCTAAGGCCAAGGCCAAAGCCAAAGCGGACAGCAAAAAGGGCAAGAAAGCCAAAGCTCAAGCCCAGACCCAAGCTCAAACCACAGGGGTAGATTTAGCTCCAACTCCAACTTCAGCTACAAATACAGATTTAGCATCTGCGCCAGCATTTGGTTTGCGCGCTTTGCTGTGGCGTAGTGGTGATGAGGGACAGGTGTTAGGTTGCCTTACCTATAGTGGTAAGATGCCTGATGAGGTCAAAGAGCAACTTAAGTCTTGGGCTGCACGAGAGGGAATAAGTAGCTTTTATGTTGGGCGTAACGATAGGTTTGGTAATGCAGTGCAGCCAACTTCGTTAGAGTTGCTGATAGGGGTAGAGTACATCAGTAAGAGGCTGCTAGGTTTGGAGTTTGCGGTCTATGTGCCAACTTTTTTGCAGGTTAATTACGCCATTTGTGAACAGCTTTATTCCGCAGCTATTGCTCACTGTTGTGCGTTAGATACGGTTGATAGCAATAAGATTGCAGGCCGTGCTTTTGATCTGTGCTGCGGTGTGGGCACCATGACCTTAGCTTTAGCCAAGCACTTTAGTGCTGTCACGGGCGTGGAGATTGTGCCTGAGGCTATTGCCGCCGCCAAAGACAATGCGGCACGTAATGGTATTGCTAATGTCAGCTTTATCGCTGATGACCTTAGGAAAGCACTACCACAGCTGCTCTCGGCTCCAAATGAACTGCCGCTAAAGGCCATCATTGCAGATCCGGCTCGTGTGGGGTTAGGCGAGGAGAATGCCAAGCTTTTATCTAAACTCAAAGGCCCGCTTAAGCTCAGCTTTATCTTTTGCTCGCTAACTGCGCTCAAGCGCGATCTGCCAGTACTGCTTCAAGGTGGTTTCCGCGTGGATTATGTGCAGGGCTTTGATATGTTTCCTCACTCACAGCATGTTGAGACCTTGGTGCTGCTCACCAAAGAGAACAGCTCAATCTAGAACGCAGAGAGCCAGCTACGGAGTAGGAGTCATAGCCCAAGCCCAAGCCGAAGCTGAAGCCGGAGCTAACGGCTCCGGCTTTGGCTTGCAGCCACTTCAGATGAGACTGCTTATGGAAAGCTACTTTGCTGCCTCAACTTCTGCGGCCTCTTCAGTATCATCAACGATGTCTTTGATCTTTTGGGCGGGGATATCGCCTACTACGCAGTTGTCTGGAACATCTTTGGTCACTACAGCACCTGCGGCAATGACCACATTGTTGCCAACAGCAACACCTAGCAGGATGGTGCAGTTAGCACCAATCCACACGTCGCGGCCAATGGTCACAGGTTGGGCTTGACCGATATGAGCACGACGCTCTTTAGGTGAAAGCGGATGGTTTACTGTGGTGATCAGCGTGTGTGGATCAATCATGACATGATCGCCGATGTGCACAGGCTCGATGTCTAAGATGGTCACGTTATCTGACTTATAGCGACCAATACCCCACTCGTGAGAGTGGGGATAAGGTCGCATGTTTGGATAAAGTATTGCTCA
>CALXYZ010000012.1 GCA_944393075.1 uncultured Anaerobiospirillum sp.
AATAGGAGCTCTTGAGTATGCAATATCGCTACTAGAACCAAAGTTACTAACCTACAACCCTATGGGTGGAAGCTCTTGAACGCTGATTTTTATGCTGTTTTAGAGAGGTCGCTCCCTAGATTTCTTTGGAAAACATGGGTTCTTTGAAAAATTGGGAGGAATGAGCCCCCGTGACCTTACCTGAGGGTGTAGCAATTTGCACCAAAATCAGCGACCTATGCTGGTACCAGCGCACCACTGCGTTCCCTTAAGTCCCATACAATCTTCCAAAGAACCATTTTTTTCGGATTTATGATTAGATCACAAATGTAATCAGAGCATTGAGCCGCATTGCAGTCCAACAAAGCTGAGCAATACTTTATCCAAACATGCGACCTTATCCCCACTCTCACGAGTGGGGTATTGGTCGCTATAAGTCAGATAAACTCACGATGCTAAGTCCGTAGCTTTGTTCATTTGCTCTATATTCGTGCGCGCTTTGATGCCTGATTATGCGTCATACATGCATGTTTACAGCATATGGCATATGGCATATGGCATACGGCATACGGCATACGGCACGATGCCAAACTCGGTGCAATAGTTTGGCATAGGGAATACTTTAGTGCTTGGGGTACTAGATGGGTTCAACAGAAAAACTACAGCTGCAAGCCATGGCGTACGTCACTTAACGCACTACCTTTGTCCTACCCAGCTACCAAGCAGGGCTGCGTATAGACCTTGGCTTAACGTCTTTTGGTGGCGTTAGGCGTGGTCTCTAGAATTACAGACAAGAGCAAAGCTCAAGCTTGAGCTAATAATTTCAGCGTAGCTTGTGCTGATCTACATCAGCTTGGCTCAGAAAAGGCCTGTATCTACGCTGTTGCTGTAGATTCTCTGTTCTTTTCTGGGCGTAGTCGTGATCTACGCAGGCCTATATTGAGTTTGTTCGTTGTTGAACCTAACTAAAACTCCTCCCGCGGTCAAAGCAGTGAGTAGTTTTGTCAGGATGCTATTAAATACTGAAGCTACATCCGCAACTTGGGCTAACGCTGCTGCTACTATCAGAACTCGGAACTTTGGTTGACCTTTTGGTTGCACCTTAGGTGTAACCTCTGGTTTAACCTCTGGTGTAACCTTCGGTTGCTCCAAAGACCAAGCCTTAAGTAGCTTTTTGGGCTTGCTGTTCATAGCTGCAAACCTTAGCAGCAACAGTAAAAGCGACTGATGGAAAATGCCAAGCATTAAGGCTGGGTTAGCCTCTAGCTTGCCACTTGAGCATCATGTCCTTTGCTATTGCCGTTGCATTGTGCATAGCCAAATGCGTCTGCTGGCATTAAGTACAGCAGGCCATTGTTGCGATCGAAGATACCAACGTGACGGTTGGCGTCCTCTAAGCAGCTCTTGCGGTATCTGACAGGCGTTGTGTTGTAACGCTCGCGGAACAGCTTGAAGAAGTAACCTAAGGTATCGAAGCCGTGGCCACTGCTAATCTCACGAATCGAAAGATCAGTGGTTGCAATGTCAACAGCTGCTCGTTGCAGACGCAGATCATTGATGTAATCAATGAAGCTCATGTTGGTCATCTGCTTGAATAAACGGCAGAAGTACTGGTTGGTAACATTGAGCTTTTGCGAGAGCTCCGAGACACTCATCTGCTTAGTGTAGTTGTGGTGAACGTAGGTCAACAACTGCTTCAGCTTGATGTCAGTTAGGCAGTTAGCGCGTTGACGACGGCTCTTAGGCGCATCTAAGAACAAGCCATACTCGTAGGTGGCACCTAATAACTGCAGTAGAGCGGCCTTGATTTGCAGAGCGCGCCCCTGCATAAAGCTTCTCTCCTTGTGAATGTCAAAAGGCACTCCCATCTCGCCCGTAGCATGATTGTAGGTGGCATCGTTACCACGGTTGTATGTACTTGCATAAGCAATCGCGATTGAACCAGCGTTAATCGCATTAGGTCGCTTGTTCACGCTGCTCTCAGGAGTAGCTCCAGAACCATGGTTGTCGAAGAGCGATGGCACCATGTCTGGGTTAATCAAACCCTCAAGGTGCATCATGATCTGGTTCAGGTAGTTAAAACCAGATACTTGCGACTTAATGATCATGCTGCCGCGTAAGGTACCCTTGGTGAGCATGCTGATGCTTTGTTCAAAAGCATTGTCACGCTCCTTGAGTAACAAATGGTTCGGGTTGAACTTGATTCTCGTTACGCGGCACTTTGGTGGATAAACAGTACGGTGGATTAAGTTACTTGGCACAATAACGATAGCTGGAGCATCGAAGCTCTCGCTCACACCCTGGCAGGTATGGTTAAAGCCCTCACCTGAGATGCAGTGGATGATCTCAATGTCTTCATGCCAGTGTGCTGGGCTAGAGCTGGAGCTCACGCTACCAATAAAGTGGTGACAAGAAATAAACTGTAAAGCATTGTCTGAAGAAGAAGTCACAGCCTGGCCCTGCCGAGCAAAAGAGGTTTGATAGTTAGAAGTGGCAGAGCGAGCTGATAAAGCTACATTTTCCATCTTGCTCTTATAAAGTAATTCAGGTGAACCCATCTTTAACTCCCTAATCGAATCTCGTCGAAAAATAGAAGCAAAGAAGCCAGAGCCTACGCAAACACTTACTGTTTTGCTAAACCGCCTGCGATGCACTTGAATGTCGAGTTTGACTTGCCAACACAAACATCTGAGCTTTAGCTCGATGTTGTGTGTCTCTGCACTTATAAAGACCTAATTATTAGCACGCATTCTAAGAGTAGCCATGTTTAGCAAAGCTCAGCCATTGCTGAGGACGATGGTCTTAGATTGAATCCTGCTTTCAAATCACCAAGCTCTCAACAAAAGCAGCCCTCAAAGTGAGGATCGGCTGCTTAGCAACTTCAACACTCTGCACCTACAAAGATAACCTCGGTAGATGCTATCTTGTGGGGCCCTGATGCTACCTCAAGTACAGATAGCATAGGTGTAAGGAGCTGACTCCAAGCACAGATGCATTGTGCTTCAAGCCTAAGCCACGCCTACAGTTATCACATCTTCCCTCAAAGCATGTGCCTCAAAGCATGTGCCTCAAAGCAAAAGCCTTAAAGCATATTCCTCAAGGTAAGAGCAGTCTGTTCTCTCTAACAGCACTTGATTGCTCAGCTCAGGTGCTGTTAGCAGTTGCCATCACACCCCTATTGAGGCTCTCATCAATAGAAGAACCGACACTAGCGCGCCCTTACTTAGCTAGACGCGAGGTGCATGGCTCCTAGTAAACACGAAACTTAAGAGATATGGCCCACTAAGACTAGCTAGGTACTAAGTACTAAGCACCCACCGGTCTTGTCAACCTAGAGCTCTCAAGTGAGCTTAGAGGCTAGAACTGCCAATCATAACTATAGGTGAGCTCAAGCTCACTTGCCTGTCTTTGAGTGTCAGGCATTGTAAACATTGCTAAACATTGCTACGCCATCTGAGGTCTAAGGTAAGGAAAGATCTTTGTCGTGAACCTTGCTTTTGGCCTCTCGCCTCTGGCTTTTGATCTCGACTTTGACCTTGGCCCTTGGCCCTTGATCCTCGTCTTGCGTGTTAATTGCTTTTGAGCTTAGTTTTCTAAAGGTAGGCGCCAAAGCATACGTTCATCATGCCTTTAGATAGGTGATAGCCTTAAAGGCTATTGCTAGGGCTAAGGAACGTCTTCGCTCCTGTTGCCCTAGTACTGTACCTAAACCTCTAGAAAAGCCGTGCTTGTAGTAGTTACAAGTCTTACCGTCTTGACCTAGAAGTAGGTTGCTGCGGCGTCATCTTGTGGTTTGGGGAGAGACCCCTGTGCCGCAAGGTGGCATGCGCCTCGCCGCGATTGTGGGGCGACCTTAGCCCATGCTAAGGATTGCTTTCTGCAAGTTCTCAACAAAAGTACAGCTAGTATGGTTGAGTATGCACCAAACAAAATAAGTATTCTGCGTAGGTGCTATCGGCCTTTGGCTTCAGCACCAAACCAAATTACAAACAGAAATCTCAATACACATAATGCACGTTTGAAGAGTTTGTCTACACCTTATTCATTACCAAGCAGCAGTGGCATTGTCGCCCTAAGGTCTCACTTGTTTAAGGTTTAACCTCAGTTTTGACCTACCTTAGAACAGTGTTAAGTAATTCGTCCCGAATTAGTATCTGCTCTCTGCTGGTCGGGGGGCGCAGACCAACTTTTCCACATGTTTCCATGGCTTCTTTCTCTCATGGCTTTAGGCCGAACCTTGAGCTAGATGGTTTAGTAGCCTACTTGCCAATGCAATGACAAGTAAAAGTAAGTGGCTGCGTCAGCACCAAGCAAGGCTGAGAGCGTTGGTGATTGATAGCAAGCTACTGTACGTTACCCCTGTTGCATAAGCACATACCCCTAAAGGCTGCCACTTAAACAACCGAGCTAGTACTTTAGTGCCCACTCCACTGACAACGCAATCTCGTTGGTGGTGGCTAAAGCGAAAGCCTATGAGGAAAGGAATAGGAAGTTTCTATCATTCTCCCCATTCTCTAGGAGGCTTGCCAAAGTAAGTAAAAGCCGCAAGCATCCGCAACTCATCATCCTATTGTTACTATCACTACTAAATCTCCCTAGGTATTGCTCACAGTACCAAAACCTAAGTTAGCCCTTAGCTCTCTTGCACGAGACCCAAGAAAGTAGCTAACCACAGCCTTAGCACCGCCTCACCACTTGCTTAAGGTTCATGACGCCAAGCTGGTGTTGTTGCTTCGCGTCTATCCCCTTAAGCGGGATCTTTAATAGTGCCTTCGTTATCAGAAAAACAACTACTGCCTTCTGACTCGTTAAGTGCGTGCTGGGAAACTCTCCTACCAGCACTAGACTCTAGTAGCACCTAAAAGTGCCCCCCTAGAGCTTGAAAAGTCAGTGCTAAAAATAGATGCAGGGAAATGGTTGGGCAGGTAGCGAGGCGGGAGAACCCGTGAGCTTGTGCGCTCGATGCGTTCTATGAGCGCTATAAGCTCGATGAGCCCTATACCTATAAAGCTACCTGTGCAGGTTTGAGTGGGAATACACTGAGCTTAGAGGCAACTACAGCGGGCTAATAAAGTTGTGCCAATGCTGCGCTGCGTTGGTGCTTGTTGGCTTGTAAACTCGCACGCTCAGTTGCGTATTCTTCGTCGGGAAACGGTGGATAAAAGGAGGGTCTAGTCTTTGCGGTAGGTCACGGTAGGCTGCACGTCGTCGCTTGTTCTTCAAGATTCCGTCTTCACACTACTGCTCGTATTGCAAAGACGATCAGGACTAGCGAGTATGCTACAACTAACCGTTGCCACGCAGAAAAACTAGTGCCTGAACTTTTATCTTGCCGCTCCACCTGCTGACACTAAGTGAAATGATAGTTCGGGATACATTCTTTACTTCACTTGTACACCAATGTACAGATGTACAAATGCTAGTGTTAGAGCTTTCAACAGTTACCAGTACCAATAGGTTCACTCTCGTCTGTAGAGTTGAGCTACGCTGTGGCGGTTGCTGCTACGCTCCTTTTTTGCCTATACCTTAACTACCTACACTTTGCGCCTTCCGCCATTTGCTATGCATGTGCCTAGCGTTTAGCTATTTAGTTTTTAGCGTAAGACAACAGCGTTTCCTTGAAATCACTCCGGCCTGATTGCTTCAGCAGGATGGGAGTAAAGCAAGGAAAAGAGGCCTATGTTTTTTGCTTGAAAAAGGTGCAGCGACCAACACATTACGTAGAGATAGTTCGACGAGGCGTTGCAACCCAAGGCTCGGCCTGTTGTTCTACCACCGCGATAATGCGTTGTCACAATTAAAGAACTCAAAACAAAGAAAGTCCTTTAACAACAACTTAACGGTTCTAATTATACCTGAAAGGCTACTTCACTCTACAAGAGGTTAGACGAAAATCAATGAAAACTTTGTGAGCTCAATCAGTCTTTTTAAGGTGAATATAGACCAAAGTAGCTTGGTTTCAGGTTGGCTCTTAGTGTGCCTAGATTGTATTTTCACCACCTTCAGCTCTCAAGCGGGCTATTTTTGCGCCGTAAGCGCAACTGGCTGTTATGCTGATTCACGCTTTGTAAAGTGATGGCTATGAAACCAAAAACTAGGAAAGCAACAAGAGCTCTCTAAACCTATTATCGGCTGACAAAAGACAATCTTTCAAGATGTTGAAGTTAAAAAAGCCTTAAATACGGCTAGGTGGTCATAAAAGTATCTAGTTTTGCTCTTGCCAAAGGTTGTGCGTGAATAATCATCTAGTTTGGCTTTTGTATTACTCTTATATAGGCTACTTTTATAGCAGCCATCTCCACCAATAAGAGGGTATACCATTTATAAAAATATTACGCCTGCTAGCTTTTTATCTCAGGGGATTATGAGTTGAGCTGCAGGTAGTGCTCTAGGTATACGCGAGGTCAAAAGAGAATGCAAAATCTGATAGCTATGGGCTTTAGCCGCAAAGCGTAAGTTTCATTCAACATATTGTGAATGTGGACTAAGGGATTTAATCCACTAGATTTAACTTGGTTTTTTGTATACCGCTCAATTAACTGCCGAGCAAGGTAAAGCCCCTATTTATATGGCTTTGGGCGCAGAGGTAATGCTGGTAACTTGGTATACGTCACGCTCCTCAACTTCACGTTGAGCCAAAATAACGCATTTTTGTACTCTTTCTTCCCACGCCACCCCCTGCGTATACAGCTGCAACTACAGCTAAAGCTACAGCTACAGCTGCAACTACTGCCCAACAGAAGCAGCACCCACGCCGTAGCCATTGCCCCTAAGTTGTAGCTTTAGTAAAGCCTTGGCCTAGCTGCGACTATAGCTGCCCCAACACAGCAACAAGAAAGCGCGCTCTTAGTGGTTAAGGTTTGGCCACAATCACGGTAGATCAACCTTAGAGCCCCCTCTGATACATCATCTGCATTGCACTGCCTATCATCAACGTTCATTGTCTCTTCCACATCGCACAACACATAGCACGTATTTGCGTGCACGGTGCGCCTTGGTGCCCTGCAGTTGCTTTGCTTTTGCGACAGAGCTGTGTCCGAGCCATGAAGCATCACGTTAGAGCGTCTGAGTATTTTTAGTGGTGGAGGTAGTTGCAGGGCAGTGCAGGGCAGTGCAGGGCATGGCAGTAGCAGGAAGCTGGTAGTAGGGGGATGAGGCCTTGCTGATGGCTTATATTGGGGCTCTTTGCCGAGGCTTAAGGTCTCGGCTGGAAGCTGGTTAGTCCTATGAGATAAGGTGCTGAGAAGCGGATTTTGTCCACTTTTGGTTGAGTGGTGAACGAGCTCGGGCCTAGGCCTAGGCCTAGGATTGGGCTTGGACTTGGACTTGGGCTTGGACTTGGTACAGAGCTAGAGGCAGTGTTTGTCGGGAGTTAGAGCGGGATTTTGGGGGAATTCTGATGTGGTTTTAGAGGAATTGTGATGAAGAAAATGACGCGCGTCGATAACGCGATGTTGGTTTATTGCTGTTGTAGGGGTTAGGTTAACCTAGAGAAGTGTCGTTTTAGGAGAGCTGATGTGGTCACAAAGTCTTATAGAATGCTGGTTTTACTGGTATGTAAGTGTTGTTTTGGGGTGCTCTTAATTGACATTGGGTGCTCCGTATTTACCTTTTGCTGGAATGACCCTAGCTTTTGCCTAGGTGGTCGCTACAATGAGGCCATTGAACTTGTTTTTCCAGAGCTAAATGCTGCTGCTGTTGTTAGCGCTAGCTACGAGCTGCTGGATAACTCGATAACGGCTGGAGGATTTATATGGCCTTGCGTAAAGATTTCCTTTGGGGTGGTGCTGTTGCTGCAAATCAGTTAGAAGGCGCCTACAACGTTGATGGTAAGGGATTGTCCATTGCTGACGTGCTCCGCGCTGGTGACGTTAAGACCCCTCGCGTGATCGACAAGGATGGTATCGTCGCTGGTATGAGCTACCCATCTTGGGAAGCCATCGACTTCTATCACCGCTATGAGCAGGACATTGCACTGTTTGCCGAGATGGGCTTTAAGTGCTTCCGTACCTCGATTGCTTGGTCGCGTATTTTCCCTAACGGTGATGAGACTGAGCCAAATGAGGCTGGTCTTGCTTTCTACGATCGTCTCTTCGACTGCCTCTTAGCCCACGGCATTGAGCCAGTTATCACCTTATCGCACTTTGAGATGCCTTTAGGCTTAGTGCAGAACTACGGTGGCTGGATCAATCGCAAGTGCATCGAGTTCTTTGCTCGTTTCGCTGAAGTATGCTTCAAGCGCTATCAGCACAAGGTCAAGTACTGGATGACCTTTAATGAGATCAACAACCAGTCTGACGTTTTCTTCCCATTTGTGGTGTGGACTGATTCTGGTATCAAGTTCAACGACAGCGACAGCTTCCAAACCCGCCGTAAGCTCATGCTCCAAGCCGCTCACAATGAGTTTGTGGCTTCGGCTCGTGCGGTGGCAATCGGTCGTTCCATCAACAAGAACTTCCGTATCGGCTGCATGTTAGGCTTCGTGCCTGTGTATCCAAAGACCTCTGATCCAGATGACATCTTAGCTGCTCAGCGTGCTATGGAGGAGCGCTGGTACTTCAGCGACGTCCAGATCTTAGGTAACTACGGTAGCTACGCTCAACGTATTTGGGATGAGGCTGGTGCAGGCCCTGTGATGGCTCCATCCGATGAGGCTGAGCTCAAGTACGGTTGCGTCGACTACTTCGGCTTCTCTTACTACATGAGCCGCTGCGTCAGCGCCGCTAAGATTGGTTCTACCCCAGAGAACTTCTTAGGCGACGACAAGAACGACTTCGTGAAGGAGTCCGATTGGGGCTGGGCTATTGATCCTAAGGGCTTACGCTATGCCTTACGAGTGATTGACGGCCGTTACAACGGTATTGATCAGTTCATTGTGGAGAACGGCTTAGGCGCTTACGATAAGCTTGAGGCTGATGGTTCTATCAACGACCAATACCGCATCAACTACTTACGTGCTCACATTGAGCAGATGAAGCTCGCGGTTGATGTTGATGGCGTCAACTTATTAGGTTACACCCCATGGGGCTGCATCGACTTAGTGTCCGCTGGTACTGGTGAGATGGAGAAGCGCTACGGCTTCATCTATGTCGACAAGGACAACAAGGGCCAGGGTACCTTAGAGCGTAAGCGCAAGCTGTCGTTCAACTGGTACAAGAAGGTCATCGCTAGCAACGGTGAGGACTTAGCCTAATGCATAACGCAGCTTCCTTAAACTTATCGTTAAAGCAAGCTGCCGCCACAGCCGCAGACGCCAAGTCGGCGGCTGTCGGCGTTGTAGACAGCGCTGAAAATAACGGTTTTGCCAAAAGACCTGTACGTGTTTTGACCATCGATGTTGGTGGTAGTGCTATCAAGTATGGCATCTGCGATAGCGATGGCCATATCTCCAACAAGGGCCAAGAGCCTACTCCTATGGAGTTAGATAGCACTGTCGAAGATTTCATCAAGACCATCAAGTGGATCTACGAGCAGGTCAAAAAAGAAGGTGGCGAGTTTGAGGGCATTGCTATGTCGATGCCAGGCTGCATCAACCCTGATGGTAGCCTGCGCACTGGCGGTGCTTTGATGTACAACTACGGCCAACCTATAGCAGACCTTGTCGAAGAAGCTACCGGCATGCGTCCAGTGATCGAAAACGACGCTAAGGCTGCGGCCGCTGCTGAGCTCTGGATTGGTTCTCTGCGCAATGTGCAGATGGGCGCAGTCTTGATCTTGGGCACTGGCCTAGGTGGTGCCATCATCGTCAACGGTCACGTTATTAGAGGCCCAAACGGCTCTGCTGGTGAACTCTCTGCTTTCATCCACAACTGCGATAACTTCAGCGATGATTTGACCTGCGAGTCTCAGATCGTGTCGGCCACTGGTTTAGTGCTGCGTGCTTGCAAGTACTTAAACTTAGATTACGAGTTCACTTCTGAGGTCTCTGGCCGCAAGATGCCATTAGATGGTCGCAAGATCTTTGAGATGTACCATGATGGCAACGAGGTTATCAAGAAGGTTATTGATGATTTTGGCTTCGAGACTGGTAAGCTCATCTTCAATCTCTCGGTGGTCTTAAACCTGCAAAAGGTCGCCATCGGTGGTGGTATCTCTTGCCAAGACTGTCTGATCGACGCTATTGTGCGCGGTACTGATAAGGCTTGGGAAACCAATCCATTAAGCCACCTTGATCCACCTTTAGTGATCAAACCAGAGGTTACTGTCTGCCAGTTCCACAATGACGCCAACCTCATCGGCGCTATGCACCAGTACTTAGAGGTGCACAACCTGATCTAAGAGTTTGCAGACATAACGCTTACCGATTAGGCACAAACAAAAGGCCCGCGAGCAATTAAGTTCGCGGGCCTTTTGTTTGTGCCTAGTATGCGCGTTTTTATGGGTTAAAGTCCCGAATCAGCCCGCTAGTGGGAATGATTGTGAACTGCAAGGTGAATGTAGTGATGCATCCACTAGCGGTACCTGCAACGTCAGTGAGGCGTGGCAGATTAGGAAGACTTCTTGAAGTCTTCTGGAATCTCAATCTGATGGCAGGCTACTGCGGTGAAGACCACGTCAGAGGAACTGTTTAAGGCAGTCTCGGTGGAGTCTTGAACAACACCAATAATGAAACCAATACCCACAACCTGCATGGCGACGTCGTTACCGATACCGAAGATCGAGCAGGCTAAAGGAATCAGCATCAAAGAACCACCAGCAATACCAGAAGTACCGCAAGCGCAGAGCACGGCAGCAATACACATGAGCAGAGCCGAAGCAAAGTCGACCTCAATGTTTAAGGTACGCACTGCAGCCATGGTCATGATGACGATGGTCACAGCTGCACCCGACATGTTGATGGTGCAGCCTAAAGGAATAGAGATCGAGTAGGTGTTCTTAGGTAAGTGCAGTCGCTCGCATAAAGCCAAGTTCACAGGGATGTTGGCAGCAGAGGATCTGGTGAAGAAAGCGGTGATAGCGCTTTGGGTGATGGTGGTAAAGATCAGTGGGTATGGGTTCTTACGGCAGTAGATGAAAGCGATCAGAGGATTGAGTACAAAGGCAATCAGCAGCATGGTGCTAACTAACACTAAGACCACTTGCACGTAGTTTAAGAGGTTGGTGAAACCGCCCTCTTGAGTGCAGGAGCTGTAGACTAGCCCCATCACACCTAAAGGTGCAAAGCGAATGACGATGCGCACCACACCGGCCACAGTTTGAGCTAAATCATCTAACACTAACTTGGTTGGCTCGTGGGCGACACGGAACATCAGACCAAAAGCGATACCCCACATTAAGATGGCGACGTAGTTACCTTTTAACAGGGCATTCACTGGGTTATCAACAGCCTGCATGATGAAGTTTAAGAGCACTTCAGCAATGCCTTGTGGAGGGGAGACATTGTCAGCGGCGGAGGCTAATGAAGGAAAGGTGGTTGGGAAGATGTAGCTCATCACCAGTGCTGTGAGCGAGGCTAAAGCCATGGAGATGAAATAGACCGCAATCACAGGCTTCATATTGGTTTTTGTGCCCTTGTTGTGACCTGCGATAGCTGAGGACACCAAGACAAACACCAAAATAGGAGCCATTGCCTTTAAAGCTGAAACAAAGAGACTGCCGAAGGTAGGGATGATGGTCTTGTCATAAGGATAGACAAGGGCGATCACGATACCGATCACCAAGCCCAAGACTACTTGCATGATAAAAGGGATGGAGTTGAAGATCTTGGCAATCGGATTGTTGGGACTTATCGGTTGTAACATGAGAGTGCTCTTCTTGCGTGGATAACACGTTACGGGTCTTAGCTTTCCAAACAGAGGTAGCAATACCAAGTCAGGCTCTAAGCGCACCGCGCCATGACTGTTCTCACCAAACCTAAACGCACATTGACCATATCCGCCACATAGTTACTCGTTACTCATCACTCTCAAAGAGCGGGGTGTGAGTTGTCATCTTGCTCTGCTGCAACAGCAAAACAGCAATAGGGAAGCAAAGGTAGCGCGGCGGTCAAAAACACAGCGGTAATTTGCAGAATATTGCAGATTGAAAAGTTTAGTTGCTTGTTCCAAGATGGAGGGTGAAAATGGCTTAAATACGCGCGTCTGGGCCAAAAACGGGCCTATTATAGCGCAAGTTTTTGCATACAAAGCCCGTATTTGCGGGGCTGTGATACCATTAATGGCGTTAAGGTGCTCTTTTATGGGCTTTTGGGCCATACAATGTCAAGCAAGCTGTGTAGTTGATTATGGCTTTTACGCCATTTTTTGCATTAAAACAGTGCAAGAAATGCGATTTGGCTGAGGCGCAAAGACGGTTTTAGGACGAAGCTTCCTAAGCATATGTGAGCACGTGGCTTGCAGGGATAGAGAAAAGAGTGGATTTAAGCCAAAGAGTTGCAGGCAGAGCTGCGTTTTTATGTTTGCTGACTGCCGCCTGCTGAGGCCACTTTGCATATTTCTTTGGGAACAGAGCGTTGCTATTGGCGTTGGCTTTAGCTTTGGAGTTAGATTGGGCGTAGGACTTGGACTTGGAGGTTTGGCAAAGTGCAATTAGGTTATCGTTCGGTGTCGATTGATTTGCATGGCAATGAGTATTTAGCTTTGCAAGGTGCCAATGATAAGTTCTTGGCTTTGCAGGGCCCTGTGCGCACTAGCAAAGGCCGTATTACCCGTCAGTTTAAGAGCACACAAATCTTCCACAGCTTAGCCCCAAACAACATCCTTGAGGGTATCTCGATCAAATCAAACGAGGACTACACCACCGCAGTTTTTGCCTACGAAAATGTAGGCGAGATGAAGAACTTCCTCTCGGTGATCGATCCTCATTTGCAGTATTCCAACGGCAAGAAGCTTGGTCGTGCTATTGCCCTTTTGCATCAAGACACCTTAAGTGGCAAGCAAAAGGATAAGGCCGAAGCTCGTCGCGATACTATCCACAATAAACTGACTAAGTACCTCACTAAAGGTCCACGCTTTAACCACGAGACTCCAATTCTCACAGCTATCATCGATCGTATCGATAGCCTCAACGATTACAAGCTGACCCGCCGCTATGGTGGTCTGCGCTTTGATAACGTGTTCTTAACCCAATCTGGTAGCGTGATCTTAAAGCCAAGTGCCTCCTATGGTTATGGCGATGCAATCGAGGACTTGGTGCTCTTTGAGTGTGAGGATGCAGGTCAAATGCCTTGTGCAGTGGCCGGTGTCATTGACGGTTACTTTGGTGGTGTGACTGTACCTGCTAACTTCTGGGTTGGCTATGCCATTTATAGCGCTATTTACGCGCTCACCCGCTGCTCAGAGCACGCTCGTAAGTCGCAAAAGGAGCAGGCTCGCATGGTGGCTCAATCCAAGCGTATTTTGATGGACTTTGAGAACTTCACCCGCCCAATTCCACGCTGGTATCGCTCCAACCTTGTCAAAAAGGCCAAGGCAGAAGCTCGTCGCTTAGGTATCTAAGCGATAGCGCCGTTCCAGCTTTACTCCAACGATAAGGGCGACCAGTAGGTCGCCTTGATCGTTGGTACCTGTGCCTAAACTCGAGGCACGATTAAGACAGGCCGCTAATGAGCATGCGGATGGAGACAATAAAGAGGGCCACCGCAAAGATGCGCTTTAAAGTAGCTGGGCTGACTTTTTTGCCGATGCTCACGCCTAAAGGGGCTGTGAGGATAGATAGCGGAATCACACAGACAACAGCGAGCAAGCTGACATAGCCTACGGTAAAGATAGGGGCGTTTTCTGGGGTAGTACCAGTAGTAAAGAGCATCAAGGCACCTGGGACGCATACAAAGAGCGAGACGGCCGAAGAGGTGCCAACAGACTTATGAGGCTCGACGCTGCAAGCGTTGAGGACTGGGACTGTGAGGGTACCGCCTCCCACACCTAACATTACAGAGAAACAGGAGATAAGAAAGCTGATGACGAGCTGATAGAACTTGCGAGGTAGACTATCGAACATTGGCTTGGCCTTGGCGCGGAAGAAAGTGTTGAGGCTGTTTAAGATCATGACGCAGCCAAAGAGCACAGCCAGCCACTCACCACCGTAAAAAGAGGAGATTAAAGAGCCAGTAAGTACGCCAATGATCAGACTTGGAGCCCAAGTCTTGATGACCTCAAGATCGGTATTGCCACGCTTGTGCTGCGCTAAGGCAGCAGTGATTGAGGTTGGGATCATGCAGGCAAGCGAGGTGCCTGTAGCGAGCATCATAGCCACATCAGGATCAACGAGGAAGGCGTGGGTAAAGACAAAGTAGAACACTGGCACAAAGATAATGCCACCGCCGATGCCCAACAGTCCTGCTAAAAAGCCGCCAACGAGACCACATACAGCCAAAGTCACGACCGTGGATATCAGATCCGCCCACTCAAGCCCAAACATTACCTTGCTCCAAATTAGTTCCAAACATGCAGTAAGTTGCAGCACTTGTAATTGTACTTGTCAGTACAGCGCTAATTATTGGAGCTGATTATGGCGCAAGGACTTGGAAAATGCCACATTGGGCCAAAATGGTAGGAGGCGGGTATCTTGCTTTTCTTAGCTTCGTGGTTGTGAGTAACACAGATTGCTGATAGCCAAGCCTCGCAACTGCTGATAAAGCCTTATGGAATGCGGTTTGGCGTGGGATCTAAAAATTTTTTTTGCGCTATTGTTGACAGTGGCCCTTTAAATCTATATCATAAGCCCCCGTTGAGACGTCATGATAAGCGCAAGGCGCTTTAATGATGTTGCCTGCAGGGCGTCCTTAGCTCAGCTGGATAGAGCAACAGCCTTCTAAGCTGTGGGGCGAAGGTTCGAGTCCTTCAGGACGCGCCAAAAGCGTCAACATGTAATTATTTCTATCAGTGGTGGCTGTAGCTCAGTTGGTAGAGTCCCGGATTGTGATTCCGGTTGTCGTGGGTTCGAGCCCCATCAGCCACCCCAATCAATGCGAAATAATTTCCACTCTGCGGGAGTGGCGAAATTGGTAGACGCACAAGATTTAGGTTCTTGCGCCTTTGGTGTAAGGGTTCGAGTCCCTTCTCCCGCACCATCTCTTGAGTGTCTCAAAATAGCAACCTTTTGGTTGCTTTATTTTTTTCTTTCTTTCTTTCTTTCTGGCCACTGCAAATCCCTCGCACCCTCCACAAAGCTCCTTAGCTTTTCTTTTTCTTCTTTTTTCTCCACGAGAACAGTTGCACCTCAGGTGTTTTGAGCTTCATGGCATCGATCTTCATACCTGTGCCCGCCCAAAAGCACGCAAAGCATTCGTTGCGTGTCTCATCAGGTTTGATTGTGAGGCCTTTTGAGTATGTCATTGTTACCAATTTTGCGCATAAACACCGACTTTTGAGAAAAGATGCCTCAAAAGGCGCTAAAATACGATGCATTTTGATGAACTTTTGCGGCATTTGTTTTGTGGTGAACTGAGGCGCTCTTGTCTTCGTTTTCTTGTAACCATTAGCGTCACCGCTGTAGGCTCAGGCAAGGAGCTATACAGAGTCTCACCAAAATCGTGCTGAACTGTATTGCACTGCGTGCTGGTTTGCGCTGTGTTGTGCTGGCTCACGCCTCCTTTTGCATCCAAGTTCAACCATCGCTTTTTCTGGAGTATTTGCTCTTGTGCAGGCTAGTACTCGTTGCGATGCGGCTTGGTGTCGTCTTTATCCATTTTTTAGCTGTGCATGGCTTTTTACCACTTGTCTTTGGTTGCTGGCCGTAGTGTAGGCACAGGATAGAGACATCGACTGATGCGTACATATTCAGGATTCCGGATCTGATTGTGCTGCCTAACATTTTGAGGTTATCCTAGGCATGGCACGAGGGCTGAGCATAATCGAATATACCCCAGTTTATTGGCTATAGGTTATGTCATACAGGACTTTGCCTGCCTTTGCAAGGACCGGAATTTTGAATACATACACTGTTGCTTGTTAATTTGGGGGAGTTGAGGCAGTTCTTTGAATCTTTGTTTTGGGGAAAGTGGTTTTTAATGGCGTATCAACAGTATGGCACCACATGGTGGGGTCAAAAGTGGCTCGATTCTCTTAAGGGAATTGATTTCTCCAACCGTATTCCGCGCGGTTTGTCGTATGCGCGTAACGATCGCGTCTTTGGCGTCAAGATCGACAAAGATAAAGGCACGATCGTGGCTCGCGTTGTGGGTAATTACACGCCTTACTATACTGTTACTCTGCAGTTTGAGCGTGTCTCTGAAGAGAAGAAGACAGAGTTTATCGATACTGCTGTTAGAGATCTTTCCGTCATCTCTAAGCTCACTAATCGTGAGTTAGATCCAAAGCTTTGCGATATAGCTGATCAGTGCGGTATTAAGCTCTTTCCTACTTCTTGGAAAGACATCGATATGCGCTGCACTTGTCCTGATTGGGCTGTGCCTTGTAAGCATATCGCTGCTGTGATTTACACCGTTAGTGTGCTGATCGATGCTAACCCTGAACTGATCTTTGATCTCATTGGCATTGACCTCAAGGCTGAGTTCGAAGCTCGTCATCTTTTTGATGATGATGATACGAGTGAAAAGTGGGAGACTCCATCTTTTGATCGTCTCTATCACGAAGCACTCATCACTCCAAATCAGCTAAAAAGCATTGCTGCTGAGCAGCACTTTGATCTCAATTTAGTGGCAGTCAGTAATGAGGATGCACAGCTTCTTTACCGCGCGCCAAACCTCATCGTCTACAATCAAGACGAAATCATCTTAGATCCTAAACTGCGCAACAACATGTCTTCGTTGTCAGTGGTGCAAAATAAGGCTCAAAACAGCTTAGAAGCACTTATGGAACAGCGTCAAGAAGTCGCTACTCTGCAAGCAAAGGTGCAGAGTAAGGATGATGACCTGAAAAACTTAGAGCGTATGTGCCAGATGATCAACAACAAACCTGGTCGTCGCTCCCCACGTGATAACGCCATTCTATCCTTGTATGAGAACTCGCAGAAAGAACTTCAGAATCTGAAAGACGATTTGCTGGCTGAAATAAAAAAGAGCGATCTTCTCCAAGCTGACTATGACAACGCCATGAGTGAGGTGGAGCGTATTCAGCAGCAAAATCAAGGTTCTATTGAAAACTATGTACAGTGCTTGCAAGATCAGCTGATCTTAGGCTATGACGTGGAAACTGAAGCTGCGACTTTAAAGGCTGAAGCTGAGGCTGCAGCAGCTGCGCAAGCTACTGCCGATCAATACGCTGCAAATGCTGCTGCCAACGCTCAATTGATCAGCGATTTAGATGCTATTGATAGCGGTGATGATGTCGATATCGAAGCAGAGACAGAAGCAAAGAGCGCGGTTCAAGTTCAGGAAGCTGCCGTTGTTGCCTCTGTAGAAGAGCCTGCTAAGCCAAAGAAGCGTGGTCGTAAGAGCAAGGCTGAAAAGGAAGCTGAAGCCGCCGCTGCCGCAGCAGCTGCCACTGCTGCAGCTGCCACTGCTGCAGCTGCCACTGCTGCAGCTGCCACTGCTGCTAATGAGCCTTTAAAGCCATCAGATGCAGCTATGGTGCAGATCAGCACGGGCGAAGTCTTGCAAATGCGCCGCTATCAAGGCAGCCTTGAGGCTTTAGAGAATCTTACCTATGTCCCTGTACCTGATTTAGGTGATTCGATTATTTCTCTGTTTACAGAGAACTCTGCAGGTTTCACTAAAGGCAAGCTGCGTGCTCGTGTAGCTACCTATATCGACAAGGCAGCGGCTATGGCTGCCGCGCAGCTTAAAGAACGCACTGATCGTGACTTTGTGAGTTTTGATTTTGAGTCGACTAAAGATGCTATTGCTGCAAGCGTAGAGTTAGCTGCAACTGCTCGTCCAAGTCCAAAGCTGCGTTCGCGTGCTGCATTAGATGTGGGCCAAGGTTTGTGTGCAAAGCAGTTCTCCCGTGATGCTATATGCGATCAAGGCTACTTTGCTCACTTGCCTCTGTTCTACTTAAACCAGCAAGGTATGTTGGTGCAGAATGTGCCATTTAATGTCACTGTCTATGCTCGTAGTGCAGAGCACCATAGTGTGCTGACGATGATGCCGCCAAAGAGCTCCCGCGTCTCTCAGGACAATAGCTTTAGCTCTGGCCTTTATGACATGTTCTCAGGCTTCATTAAGAACACCAATGTCTTAAATGAGCAGAGCTCCGAGATCAACATCCTTTATTGTTTATGGTTTATTGCCTCAAACTTGGTGCGCTCGCGTGCTGTAATGCCGCAGCTCTACCTTAACTATGAAGGCAAGATGCAGTGTCGCTGGATTCCAGCTACGGTTTCTACAGAGATTCGTGATCTCGTCACCAAAGTTGGTTTAGCCCTGCAAGGTTATGAGCACTTCCTGTTTAACCGCTTAGATCGTCAGTACTACTTGAACCCACTGTTCTTAGGTGAGGTAGCTCTGTCGACCTTTATTCAGTCCTATCTCTCATGGGCATTTGAGGACACCTCTCATGGTGATGCCGATATCGATGACCTCAAGGTTCTGTTTAAGGGTGAGTCTGCTGCACGTGATAGCATGGAGATTGATGAGCAAGGCCTATGCTATCGCTTAGAGAACTGGATGGCTCCGCTCAATACTCGTAATCTCAACTATATTCCGGTGCTGCGCTTCATCGATTTGGGCGTGGAAGAGGATTACGAGGATACGATCTTCGCTGACCTTGAAGATGAGATAAACGAGTCAGCTAAAGATACTGCTAGCTTGATGGATGACAATATTGCTGAGTTTGCCACTTCCGGTAAGCGCAAGATTCTCATGGATGATGATGAAGCCGATGACGCCGCCGATAACGCCGCCGATAACGAAACCGGTATTGGTGAAGAGGAAGATAAAGCCTTTGCCAATAGCCGTGGTGTCGGTATGGAGCTGGGATTTATGGGCTTCCCGTCTGAAATTATGGATGAGCTTGAGGAGTGTGGCTTTGTTGATTCGACTGGTTTTGTGCCATTACGCCACATCATTGCTGAAAACTCATTTGAAACCATGCGTCAGGAGTGCCTGCGCACTTTATCTCGTTTAAGTAGCCTAGAACCAAGCTTGAACCGTGTTTTTGATACCAAATACAATGTCGCGGTCATTCCTCTAGAGGAGCTCTACAGCACCATCAGTACTGCGCAAAAAGCACTGCAACTGATCGGTGTGCGTTTGGTCATCCCTAAGAGCTTACGTAAGTTCTTAAATCCTTCTTCGGCCATGAAGCTTGATGTTTCTGATACGAATGTTAAGAGCTTTGTCGATTTGCAGGCTTTAATGAGCTTTACTTGGCAGTTAGCTATTGGTGAGCGCCCTATTACCAGCAATGAGTTCAACATGCTCATGGCTAATGCTGGTCAGATTGTGCGCTTCAACGATTCGTTCGTTTATGCTGATCCTGATCTGCTGCGCAAAATCCAAGACAAGTACAACTCGCTGAAGAGCAAGAAGCCTGATGGTTGCGATATTTTAACGGCCCTGCTGACTGGTGAGTTTGAGGACTCTGAGGTTCTAGTCAGTGAAGAGCTCAAGGCTACTTTAAAGAGCCTCTTGAAAGAAAAGAAGGTCGATTTACCTAAGGGCCTTAATCCTGAGATTCAGTTACGTCCTTATCAGGTGCGTGGCTATGAGTGGTTGTTACGTAATGCCGATATCAAGGTAGGTTCTATCTTAGCTGACGATATGGGTTTAGGTAAGACTTTACAGGTTATTACCGCCATGTTGAAGCTCAAGGAAGACGGTCAACTCACACCAGAGCGTCCTGCCTTAGTGGTAGTACCTACAACGTTGCTGACCAACTGGGAACACGAAATCAACAAGTTTGCACCAGATCAGTTTAAGGTCTTCACCTACTATGGTGGTGCTCGCGTGGAGATCGATAAGGTTGAGGCAGATATCATCCTCACCACTTATGGTACAGCTCGTAGCCGTATTAAGGATCTTACTAGCCGTGAGTACAGTCTCCTCGTTATCGATGAGGCTCAGGCTATTAAGAGCATTCGTACAGCCGTCAACAAGGCTTTACGTGAGGTTAAGGCTGACAGCTTTATCGCCATGTCTGGTACTCCTGTGGAAAATCGCCTTCTTGAGTACTTCTCGATCCTAGACTTCGTAAATCGTGGTCTCTTTGGCTCGGCCGAGCGTTTCAAAACAGACTTTGCTCGCCCAATTGAGCTCAACCATGATGCTGATGCAGTGGGTCGATTCAAGCGCTTGACGGCACCTTTCATCATGCGCCGCTTAAAGACTGACAAGAGTGTGATTCGTGATCTTCCTGAAAAGGTAATTACTGATCAGTACTGTACTCTGACTCCGAATCAAGTGGCTCTCTACCAAGCCGTGGTGGAAAGCAAGATGAAAGTGATCTCAGAGTGCACGGGCCCAGAGAGCTCCAATATTCGTCGTGCTTTGGTGCTTAGCATGATTCAAGACCTCAAGTCTGTGTGCAATTCACCATCGCAGTACCAGCCAAAGAATCCTAAGTACTCTCCTGAAGATTCTGGCAAGGTGGAGCGTTTGTATGAGCTCTTGAGTGATATCACTGATGCTAATGGTAAGGCTTTGATCTTTACTCAGTCGGTGGTGATGGGCAAGTTCTTGCAAGATCTGATTGCAAAGAAGTTCCAGCGCAAGCCAAACTTCTTGTACGGTGCTCTTTCGCGTACTGAACGTGCTTCTATGGTTGACCAGTTCCAAAACGACAACACCGACCGTTTCTTGCTGTTATCGTTGCGTGCTGCTGGTACCGGCTTGACATTGACTGCTGCCAACCACGTCATTCACTATGATCTGTGGTGGAACCCAGCCGTAGAGAATCAGGCTACCGACCGTGCCTACCGTATTGGTCAGAAGCAAGCAGTGCAAGTATATCGCTTTATCTGCGCCAACACCTTTGAGGAGCGTATCAACGCTATGATCAACTCAAAGCGTGATCTGGCTGATATGACTGTAGTAACTGGTGAGAGCTGGATTGGCAATATGTCTAATCGCCAGTTAACCGATCTCTTCTCACTCCACGAGTCGTAGTCGCAGACAAGTCCACGTGAAGCAAACCACGTACTATCATTGATAGCACGTGTTTCACGTGGACTTATGGGAACCATGCACACCGCAAATTTGCATTTCGGGTCATAGAGGTGCCAAAAACGGCGTGAAATCTTATCCTCTATTTTAAACTAAATTTTGTGTTTTCAGTTTGAGTAGGCTGATAATGCTGATTATATGCCTTAGCCTACCCGCAAACAGGCCTAAAACTTAGAAAAGGACAGTGATTAGGGTGTGACATCCCTATCCGCACCTTTGGCAGGAACGGAGATTCATGATGCAATTAGTGGAAGTTGTGCTGAGAGCCGCATGCAATCTACAACCCCAGCGATTTTATCGGTAACTTCTCTATGTGAGAGCAGCCCCGCAAAGCTCGGGCTGGTGCTACTTGCTTTGCGGGGCGGTTGAGCCTTCTTCAGTGCCACAGAATGGCCTTGTTTAAGGCCTTAGTTGCTACTGATGGTAGGTTTTTAAGAAGTGCTCTAAACGGTTGCAGGCGTCGTCAATGACGTCGACGTCTGGGAGGAAGACCACGCGGAAGTGGTCAGGAGCAATCCAATTGAAGCCAGTACCCTGCACCACCAGCATCTTCTCTTGGCGTAACAGGTCTAAGCAGAACTTTTGGTCGTCCTTGATGTTGAAGCGCTTGATGTCGAGCTTAGGGAACATATAGAGCGCGCCGTGAGGCTTCTTCACGGTAATGCCAGGGATTGCGCTTAAGCGCTCAAACATGGCATTGCGCTGGCGGTGGAGACGGCCACCTGGCACGATAAGCTCGTTAATGCTCTGGTAGCCACCTAAGGCAGTCTGAATGGCGTGCTGTAATGGCACGTTTGCGCACAGACGCATTGCCATCATCATGCGCACACCCTCAAGGTAGCCACGCATCTTGGCCTTAGGGCCAGTAAAGATCATCCAGCCCTGTCTAAAGCCGCAAGCACGGTAAACCTTAGATAAACCGTTATAGGTGACGATTGGGATGTCATCACACAGGGTGCAGATGCTGCGGTGAGCGTAGTCATCATAGAGAATCTTGTCGTAGATCTCGTCGGAGAAGATCATGAGCTCGTGCTCACGGCAGATCTCAATTAAGTCTTGTAAGAGCTCAGTACTGTAGACAGCACCAGTTGGGTTGTTTGGGTTGATGATGACGATACCGCGGGTGCGAGGAGTGATCTTGCGCTTGATGTCCTCAAGATCAGGGAACCAGTCTTGCTCCTCATCGCAGATGTAGTGTACGGCATGGCCACCAGCTAAGGTAACACCAGCAGTCCACAGTGGGTAATCAGGGGCTGGAACTAAGATTTCGTCGCCATTGTTTAAGAGGGCATTCATGGAGGTAGTGATCAGCTCGGACACACCGTTACCAATAAACACGTCCTCAACATCAGCGTTCTTGAGACCCTTTTGCTGATAGTACTGGGCGATTGCCTTACGCGCCGAGAAAATACCATTAGATTCGCAGTAGCCTTGGGAGTTTGGCAGATTGCGCACGACGTCGCGAATCACCTCCTCAGGGGCTTCAAAACCAAAGCTGGCTAAATTGCCGATATTGAGCTTCAGGATGCGGACACCCTCTTCTTCCATACGGCAGGCTTCTTGGTGAATACGTCCTCTAATGTCGTAGCAGACGTGATCTAATTTATGTGATTTTTCAATCGGCTTCATAAACACACCCAGACTCCAATGCAGCAAGAGACAATTAGAAAGACGCGATCGTTTCCAATTAAGTGACGTCCACCGGCCTTATTGAGAGCCAAGGTCTCCAATTTTTTTGGTGAAAACACGAAGCATATTACCGAGCCTGTGCAGGTACTACCCTCTTCTAGGATCAGCTGCCTACAGCCCTGAACGGCATCACTTTCAGCCGCCCTCAAGCCAAGCATCTAGCTTTGCGCTAGGTGAAGCAGACTAAGCTCTAAACCTCAGTCATCGCGATTGTAGCACGCACAATTCAGGTGAAGATTGCACAAAACAAGCATTGGTGTAAGAGGAAACGTGGTTTCTAAAGCGTCAAAAATAGAGGGAGAGTGGTGGAAGCGCCATGGGTAGGGCAATGGCAGATTCAGAACTGGGATACAAGTGGGAGTAAAGAGTGCCGCCGTAAAATAAAAGCCATCAGCTTACGCACCTTTTGGGTGCGTAAGCTGATGGCTTTGCTCTAAAAGAGGTTGGAGCGTATTGCTTGGCTTAGAAGTCGCGACCCATGACCTTTTCGTCGTGGATGTTCTCTAAGACGTAGCGCTCGTAAGCATAGTGTGGTGATGGCGAGCGACGATACTTCACTAGGTCACGAGTGCGTTCAGAGTAGGTGATGGAGTTAGTGAATATCACAAAAGGTACACGCGCGCCCGACTTGGTGATAACAAAGCCGGCCAAGTTAGAGACATTCTGCAAGGTGCCGGTCTTGGCCATAACGCGCTCTTTTAATGGCTCGTTAAAGGTTGAAGCACGCCAATGCAAGGTGCCTGACTTAGCAGATACTGGTAACAGCTCGACAATGCCTAACTTGTCGTTGTGCTTGTCGATGTACTCTAAGACCTCTAACATCTTGTTTGGGGTCAGCAAGTTGTGTGGCGATAAGCCCGAGGCATCAACGATGTAGGAGCTACCCAAATCGATCTTGGCGTATTGCTTGAGAACAGAGCGAATAGCGCGGTTTGCGCGATAGTAGGTAGCAGGCAGATCAAAGTATTCAGCAGCAACGTTCTTCGCAATAGAGTCAGCATAGAGGTTGTTGGACTTTTGCAGCATGTACTCCACCATCTCGATTAAACGCGGGGAAGTACGCTGAGCAATCGACACAACATCAGCCTCTGGAGTGTGCGAGATCTCGACATCACCATCGACCTTGATTCCAAGGCCGCGTAAGATGATATTTGTCCAATCCACACCCCAGCGCTCAGCATCAGCAACTGCTAAGGATAAAGGCCAAGGCTGCTTTTTGGTACTGACAGGAACACAGCCTGTGAGGTGGTACTTGTTATCGATGTAGAGGTTTGCCTCTAAGATACAGTCGCCTCCATAGTCGCTAGCGTTGACTGCCACTACGTCAGAGACAATGTCGATAGGCACACCAGCTGGGATTTGTGGAGTAGCATGGCTACCAGCTCCATCAGTAGTGAGCTGCGCAAAGGTACAGTTACGATTTAAGATGATTGGGGCAGATGGCGCGGTAAAGCAAGATGGCAAGTCACTCCATGACCAACCATTAGCGCGGCTTGGGCCACCGAAACGGCTAACGTCTAAGATGACCTTGCCTGCGATGTGCTTAACGCCATGTTTCTTTAACACCGATAACAGCGTGCGATAGTGGTCAACACGCATGGTTGGGTCGCCAGTGAACTTGACGATAACGTCAGACTTTAAGGTGCCACGGCTATCGACGTTGAGCTTGTTGTTAGCACTAACAGCGTTAGAGCGAACCTCAAGGCGAGTCACCATGTGGTAATCAGGGCCTAAGTAGAGAAGAGCAGCGGTAGCAGTGAGAATCTTTTGGGTAGAAGCAGGGTGGAAGTAGAGCTCGTTGTTCTTGCCGTAGACCTTGTTGCTGTTAGGCAGCATGTAGGCTACGCCAATTTGCGCGCCCTCAAGAGGAGTATTGCTTGCAGCTAGGGCGTGTGCCAAATTGCCAGTTGCTCCAGCTGCACTCAAGCTTAAGACAAAAGCTGCAGTGCCAACAAACTTACCGGTCTTGCTAGTGCTTAAACCCAAGCCTTTGCCAAAATCAAAAGAGAAACTTTGCCACAGCTGCTGCCATTTAGCGCAAACTGTGTGCAAGCCACCAAAAAAGAGCCTATTTGCCATTTCCACACTCTAACTAACATGAGGACAGCAGCTATCACTGCCGCCATTCTCAGCGCCACTCCTTAGCCTATAGCGCAAGCTACTTGTTTGCTCCGTGCTGAGCACCCCCTTGATCGCTATGTCCACAGTCGCACAGTCGCTTTGTAGCATGGTTGTGCCTGCAGTTGAACGGGGGCTGCTGAGGATTTTCAAAAAAACATCATTATAGCCAGCTTGCCATGTCTTGCAAACGCACTCTTATGGGCTTTGACTGCAAAAAAGAGTGATCTTTTTGCGGCTCGTAGGCATGGTATACCATGCTGCTTTGTAGAGGTTGAATCAAGCACTTTGCCTCAGCTAAAGCGCATAACAAAGCCAAAGTTAGCATCAGGATGCACGAAGGATGCGTCTTTCTAAGAAGTGGGCTATCGGTTATAATTAGATGTTTGTCTTTGCTGTTAGATCTTAGGTCTGAGACAAGGGCAGCTCCACTGCAAGGTGTGGTTAACTTTTAGGTTGAGCCTGTAAAAGCGTTAAGTTAGGCGTGCTTGAGCGACCCTGAGCTCAGGTAGCAGTGGTGTAAGGTCAGTCTTACGTGAGACTTTTTGGTATCAAGAAGAGTCTGTCACCTAAGCTACTGACGCAAATCTTCTTTTTTCTGGTGTTATAAGCGCTTGTCTTGTCCTTACTGCTTTTCACAAACGAGGATGGAAAGAGGTAGGAAAGAGGAGCTTATATCCTAGCTTGTAGCCACTCAAAGAAAGAGAGACGGCTGCATGTGGCGATTTGCTCAAGCTATCACAGCGACGCTATCGTCACCTAACGTAAGCTTTGGGGTTTTTGTATGGTTATTGAGCCGAAAGTTCGTGGTTTTATCTGTGTGACTACCCACCCAGTGGGCTGTGAGGCTAACGTTAAGCATCAGATCGACTATGTGAAGTCGCAGCCAAAGATCGAAAATGGCCCAAAGAAGGTCTTAGTGATCGGCGCCTCCACTGGTTATGGCTTAGCCTCGCGTATCAGCGCTGCTTTTGGTGCTGGTGCTGCCACCTTAGGCGTGTTCTTTGAGAAGCCAGGCACCGAAAAGCGTCCTGGTAGTGCTGGTTGGTACAACTCTGCTGCTTTCACCAAGTTTGCTACCCAAGAGGGGCTCTACGCCAAGAACGTTAATGGCGACGCTTTCTCTGATGAGTGCCGTGAGCAAGTCATCAAGATGATTAAGGAAGACTTAGGTCAGGTTGACCTCGTGGTCTATTCCTTAGCTGCTCCAGTGCGTAAGGTTCCAAGCACTGGTGAGGTCGTGCGCTCTTGCTTAAAGCCAATCGGCAAGCCATACACCTCTACTGCCATCGATACCAACAAAGACACCATCATCGAGGCTACTGTTGAGCCTGCTACCCCAGAGGAAGTGCAGAACACTGTTACCGTGATGGGCGGTCAGGACTGGGAGTTATGGCTTGAGGCCTTAGGTAAGGCTGGTGTGTTAGCCGAAGGCTGCAAGACTGTAGCCTACAGCTACATCGGTACTGAGATTACTTGGCCAATCTACTGGCACGGTGCTTTAGGTAAGGCTAAGGAAGACTTAGATCGCGCTGCTAAGGCTATTCGTGGTGAGCTCTCCGCCATTAATGGTGATGCCCGTGTGGCTGTCTTAAAGTCAGTTGTGACCCAAGCTTCTGCCGCTATCCCTGTCATGCCTTTATACATCGCCTTATGCTTCCGCGTGATGCGAGAGCAGGGCATTCATGAGAGCGTGATTGAGCACATCTTCCGTATGTTCAACAGCGCCCTGTACGGCATCCAAGCTCCAGAGCTTGATGCTGATGGCCGTATCCGTATGGACAGCTGGGAGCTGCGTGATACCGTGCAGTTAAAGTGCAAGGATCTGTGGCCAACTGTTACCACCGAGAACTTAAAGCAGATCACCGATTACGAAGAGTACAAGCACGAGTTCTTACAGCTCTTCGGCTTTGAGATTGATGGTGTCGACTACACTGCTGATGTCAGCCCTGTGGTTGATTTCGATTGCGTACAGCTCTAACACGCAGAGCATTGGAGCAGAACTAACATCATGTTAAGCATGTTAGTACTGCTCTTGTTTCCGCTGCCAAACCTTTGCTGTTGTCTGGTACTTGTTGCTAGTGTGTAGTGGTGAAGTGTTTGGCGGCGCTTAGCGCTTGTTTCTTATATAGGCCTCTTGTGGGCCTTTTTCATTTCTTTGTTCTTCTGTGTGCCTGTTTAGGCCAGCCCGTGGGGAAAGATCATGACGGCTCAAATTATCGATGGTAAGGCTATTGCGCAAGGTTTACGCGCTCGTTTAAAAGAGCAGGTGGCTGATGCAGTTGCCCAAGGCAAGCGCGCTCCTGGCTTAGCTGTGATCTTGGTTGGTGCTGATCCAGCCTCGCAGGTTTATGTGCGCAACAAGCGTCGTGCTTGCGATGAGGTCGGCATTAAGAGCTTCTCCTATGATCTACCTGCTGATACCACTCAAGAAGCCTTAGAGAAGCTGATCGATGAGTGCAACGCCAATCCAGAGATTGATGGCATCTTAGTGCAGTTCCCTCTGCCTAAGGGCTTAGATGAGCGTCGCGTGATCGAAAAGATCTCCCCTTCCAAGGATGTTGATGGTTTCCACCCATATAACGTGGGCCGCTTAACTCAGCGTATTCCTCTGTTGCGTGCCTGCACTCCAAAGGGTGTGATGACGATGTTAAAGGAGATCAAGCTCGATCTCTTAGGCATTAATGCTGTCATCGTAGGCGCCTCTAACTTAGTAGGCCGTCCAATGGCCTTAGAGCTCTTATTAGAAGGCGCAACCGTCACTGTAACTCATCGCTTCACCAAGAACTTAGAGCACTTTGTTCGCCAAGCTGATCTGCTGATCGTAGCTTGTGGTAAGCCACACTTAGTCCCAGGCGAGTGGATTAAGGATGGTGCTGTGGTGATCGATGTGGGCATCAACCGCTTACCAGATGGCTCTTTATGTGGTGATGTTGGCTTTGATGAGGCCAAGGAGCATGCTTCTTTCATCACTCCAGTGCCGGGTGGTGTAGGTCCTATGACTGTGGCTACCCTCATGGAAAACACCATTGAGGCCTACAGCAAGCACACTCAGCAGTAAGCAATGGTAAGGCTAAGTCCTTGCCAAGTCCTTGCCAAGGCTTTGCTAAGGCTTTGCTAAGGCCTTAGCCCTTGCTAGAGCAAATGCTGAAGCAAGCACAACAAGAATTCATGCAAAGAGGGGCCTGAGGGGCCCTTTTGTTTTTTTGAGGAATTTGAGGAAAGCGGAGTAAGGCCCGTGTGGGGGCAAAAGCTGATA
>CALXYZ010000013.1 GCA_944393075.1 uncultured Anaerobiospirillum sp.
CTGTTTTTTGGAGGAGTATTGTGGCCCCTACTCCCAATCCTCGGCTACAGGCGACTTGGCTTTTCGTCTGCGGCCCCTGAGCTTGCTCTTAGCTAGGATTTCTCTTGCTATAGCTTTGAGATTAAGCTTGAGCTTAAGCTTAAGAAGCAAGGGCCTTGGGTTGTTAATATTCGGTAGCTGTAGCTGTGGCTACTTGCCACTACCATGATGGATAGCGGTGGCTACAGCCTGATGCCATAGATCTAGTTTGTGAGTGCGAGTAGCCTCATCCATCTGTGGCACATACTGAGCACGGGTACGGTCTTGGGCTAACAGCTCGTCAGTGTAAATGCCGTGAGCGATACCGGCCATGATGGCAGCGCCCATACCAGAGAGTTCGGCATCTGCTGGTACCTTAAGTGGCAGATGTAAAAGGTCTGCTTGTAACTGCATCAAGTAGCGGTTGGAGGTAGCGCCACCATCAACACTGAGGACAGTGACATCGACACCAGCGGACTCTTTGGCTGAACTTCTGATCAGCTCCACCACATCGGTGACTTGGTAAGCAATGGAGTCTAAGGCAGCACGCACCAATTCCTTTTTGGTGGTGAGGCGGCTCATACCAACAATGGTGCCACGAGCCTCAGAGTTAAAGTGTGGAGCACCTAAACCCGACAAGGCTGGAACAAAATAGCACTCGTCTTTTGGATTGGCGGCTAGAGCTAATTCCTCGGTCTCTTGAGGCGAAGAGATTAAGCCTAAATCATCCTTAAGATAGCTGATAACGCCGGCTGAGTAGTTGATATTCCCCTCTAGCACGTAAGTGGTATTGCCACCACGACGCCAGCCGACTGAGTTGACGATACCATTTTTGCAGGCAATCACCTGATCACCAGCATTCATCATGATCGACGAACCGGTACCGTAGGTGGTCTTGGTCTGACCGCTCTTGAGGCAGCCTTGACCAAACAGTGCACCTTGGCTATCACCGATAGCTGCGTGGATAGCAATCTTGTGTGGCAGAGCGCCCTCAAAGTCAGTGTAGCCAAAGAGGCTATCGCTATCTTTGATTGGTGGCAGTGAAGCCATATCGACATGGAAGAGGTCGCAAAGCTTTTGATCCCAGCTCAAGGTGTTGATATTCATCAACTGCGTACGCGAGGCGTTCGATGGCTCGGTGGCAAAAGTCTCACCATGAGTTAGGTGGTAGACCAAGAAAGTATCGATATTACCAACGCAGAGATCCTTGGCCTCAGCGGCTGCTTTGATCTCAGGCACATTGTCCATGAGCCAAGTGATCTTAGCGGCACTAAAGAACTCGCTTAACTCAAGTCCTGTAGTCTTACGGATGTAGTCACGCTCTTGTTGCACTTGCTCTTGGGCGACAAAAGCAGCACCACGACCGCACTGCCACACAATAGCGTGGTACAGAGGCTCACCGGTGCTCTTACGCCAAGCACCAACAGTCTCACGCTGTACCGACAAACCGACGCAGTTGATACGCTCGGCGTAGCTTGGATCTTGGGAAACTAAATCACGCACCACTTCGCAGACATTGTGGGCAATCTCGTTTAGATCATGCTCCACATAGCCTAAGTCGTTAATAATCTGGCGATGCGGGCGGGAGCACTTAGCAATAAGCTGTCCCTTAGCATCTAATAACAAAGCCTTGGTGCCTTGGGTACTTTGATCAATACCTAAGACTAAAGGCTCAAACTCACGAACTTCACTCATCACAAACTCTCCCCCCACCAAAGCCAATAAAAGCCACCGTGGCTGCGGCCATAGGTACGGCCAGCGCCACAACCACGGTGGTAAGGTGTGGCCGCGTCTCACTTCCCTGCGAGGCGGAGCCACTGATTGTTTAAGCTAAAGCCTTGACGGCGGTTGCGGCTAAGCCTTCGCCAGTGAGACCGTAGTAGTTAAAGACCTCCTGTGAGGTACCAGTAATCACTGGCGCGTCTGGGAGGGCGAGAGTTAAGCACTTGCGTGGGCAGTTCTCACCAACAACTTGGGCTACCATGGAGCCTAAGCCACCAAATGGAGAGTGCTCTTCAACCGAGATCACCACCTTGGCGTTCTGGGCAGCTTCGATAATGGCGTCCTTGTCTAATGGCTTGACGCAGTACATATCGACCACGGTAGCGCTGATGCCATGCTTCTCCTTTAAGATAGCAGCAGCTTGCTTAGCTGGGAGTACCATCTCACCGCAAGCGATGAAAGCGACATCTGTACCCTTGCAAATGACGGTAGCCTTGTCCATGACAAATGGGCAGTCATCTTCGCTGTAGACCTCAGGCACAGCATTACGACCAACACGGATGTAAGCTGGCTCGTTGTCCTTGACGAGGTGCTCCATCAGCTTCTTGGTCTGGTGGCAATCGGATGGTAAGTACACACGCATGCCAGGCACCGAGCTCATAGCTGCGATGTCTTGGGCGCTGTGGTGGGACATACCCAAAGCACCGTAGCTCACACCACCGGAGATACCGATGAGCTTGACGTTGGTGTGGGAGTAAGCCACATCAACCTTGCATTGCTCATAGGAGCGGGTGGTTAAGAAGCAAGCTGGGGACATTGGGAAGGAGCGCTTGCCGCAGCGAGCTAAGCCAGCGGCGATACCAACCAAGTCTTGCTCAGCGATACCGACCTCCACAAATTGCTCTGGGAAAGCGTTGGCAAATGGGGTGGCCGAAGCTGAACCACGGGAATCAGAGCATAAGACCACGATATCTTTGTCGTCCTTTGCTGCATCCATCAGGACGTTGCAGATCATCTGCTTATTTGCGACGTTAGCCATGTTATGCCTCCTCCTCGTGAGCCTTTAAGTCAGCCATAATTTGTTGATACTCTTCAGCATTAGGAACCTTGTGGTGCCAAGCAGCCTTATTCTCCATGACAGGAGAGCCCTTGCCCTTGATGGTGTTGGCAATCAAGACAGATGGCTTACCCTTGGTGTTACGAGCTTCCTCAAAGGCAGCTAAGAGTTGATCGATGTCATTGCCGTCCTCGACATTGATGACGTGCCAGCCGAAGCTGCTCCACTTGCCAGCAAAGTCTTCTAAGGCCATGACTTCTTCGGTGGTACCGGAGATCTGGAGGCGGTTGCGGTCAACCACAGCGCAGAGGTTGTCTAACTTGTAGTTAGCACCTGACATAGCACCTTCCCACACCGAACCTTCAGCCTGCTCACCGTCGCCCATCACCACATAAACGCGGTTTGATGACTTGTTCATCTTCTCGGCGATAGCCATACCCACAGCCACTGGCAGACCGTGACCTAAAGCACCGGAGTTCATCTCAATACCAGGGAGCTTGTTGTTTGGGTGACCGATGAACTTAGAACCGAAGTGCGAGAACTCCTTTAACACCTGCTCACGAGGGAAGAAGCCCTTCTCAGCCAACACTGCGTAGAGAGACTCCACCGAGTGGCCCTTACTCATGATGAAGTGGTCGTGGTTGTTGGTACCAAAGTTCTCCACAGTCACATTCATCTCTTTGAAATAGAGGCTAACTAACACCTCCATCACCGACATATCGCCACCGATATGGCCGCCCTTACCGCTGATGATGATGTCAACGACATCACGACGAAGCTTGTAGGCTAACTTCTTTAAATCCTGCATTTTTTACCTCGCATCCACGCTGCCCACATCATCTCAATCAGTCAACCAGACTTTCTATAATGCTCACACTAAAGGCAGCGTTTACGTCTGACCCAGATGTCAAAGCAGCTAAGCACACTCAATCTTACTGCTGACGCGTCGCTGATGATGCTCCGAGCTCAGAGCTCAGAGCTCCGAGCTTAGAGCTTAGAGCTCGAAGCTCAAGCAATGAGAGACGCTCTGGGGGCTTAGTATTCTTTATTGCTCTTTCATGAACTTACGACCGCTAGCGCTCGGAGCTGTGCATACCGCTAGCGGACGAATCTCCAGTGCGCCGTGTAGAGCCTAGTAGCACCTGAGCGCACCGGAGCACAGGGACTTGGCCCGAGCTCAAGCTTGGGGCTTGGGGCTTGGTTCTAGGCCTAGGATTAGGCTTGGGCGATAGCTTGCTATTCGCCACGTAAGTAGGCCTTGACCTGCTCTTCGATTGGGTCGTAGAGATCGGCCTTAATGCCTAAGTACTTGCAAGCCTCGTAGAGCACAGGCACCACGTCCTCGTACACACCCACGCAGTGGTGGATGTATGGGCCGGTGACGATCTTCTCTTCAAGGCGCTTGATATTGTCGACCTCAACCCACATGTAGGTGCCTAAGATCTTAGGGCCTTCCACAGTCTTGGCGTTGCCTAACAGCAGCGAGTACTCGCCATTGTCACCGTCAAAGCGGGTTAAGGTAAGCTTGTCACCGCCCTTGGCCTCAGCCGATAAGGAACCCTCATCATCGAAAGCAATTGGGCAGGTCAGCTCAGGCTTGTCCTTAGCAATAGAGATTGGCCATGGGCCGCAGTGCTGTAACAGCTCGCCGTTTGGATTGTCAGGGTGACGAACAGTCCAGTCAGCAAAGAAGCTGCGAGAACGGTTCATAACCGCTGCCTCGGCAATCAAGGCAGTGATTGCGCCATGAATATCCGTCTCGCAGACAATTGGGATGCCCATGTCATTTAAGATGGCATTGGCAGCGCATGGCATGATACCGAGCTCACCTTGCAGTGCAGTCCAACACTGAATGGCACCGGCTTGGCAGCCATACTTGTCAATTAAGTTCTTCATAGCACGAGCTAAAGCAGCGACGGTGGCAACCTTTGGCTCAGAGATCTTGATCACGGTCTTGTCGTGGAGGAGGTCTAACTCTTCCTTGGCCTCGCCGGCATCACGGATGCGCTTGACCTCAGCAACAAGCTCTGGGAGAGGCACTGGAGAGAGCTGAATGTTGAACTTCTCTAAGAGCTCGCCCTCGTTGCACATGGTGGTCCAGAAATCGAATGGACGTGGGCCCATTTGCAGAATGCGGATGTGCTTGAAGGTGCGCACCACGTTACACACTGCCATGAAGTCACGCAGACCGCGCTCGAACACTGGATCGCTTAAGCGGCAATTGGTGAGGTAGGTGAACTTGACTTGGAAGCGGCGCAGTACTTTACCGGTGGCGAACAGACCGCATTGGGTATCACGCAGACGGCGGCCATTTGGCAATGGGCGCTCATCTAATGGCCCCCATAAGAGCACTGGCAGACCTAACTCGCGAGCTAAACGGGCACAAACATACTCAGTGCCGAAGTTGCAGTGAGCGAGTATGATGCCGTCGACCTTTTCCTTGCGGAACTTCTCAACAATCTTAGCGACGTCTTCGTCGGCAAAGAGCAAGCCTTCAGGATTGATATCCTTGATATCCACGAAGTCGATACCAAGCTCAGTTAAGCGCGCTGCGGTCAGATCGCGATACTTCAGAGCATCAGGAGCCGAGAACACACTGCGTCGTGTTGGGACAAAACCTAATTTAATCTTTGCGCTCATTGTCTTTTCCTTAAAGCTAACCCCTTCCCACCGCCTAACGCGTGTCCAAGTTAGTACAAAGCCTCAGTAGCATTAGCTTTGTGCCTATCTTGGGCATTGGGATCTAAAACGCCGCCTGCGTTTGAGAGATATGCCTATATCAGTAGGTGTGAAGAGGCTGAGAACTTAAGATTGCAGCCATGGCAGAACCAAAACCTAGACCTAACACCTAATTAGTGAAACGCGTCGTCCACAAAACCAATCCCTTAAACAAACTTCAGGCGGTGCCATGTGCAATGGCTTTGTGAAGCCGCGCCACAGATAGCTTCTTTGTTTCTCCTTGATCCAAACAGTAGCGTTGCTTGGGTCAATGTATTTCCATGTGTTAATGGATCAACACAAAATCACTGTGCTTTACTTGGCTTGCTTGGCCTACCTAGCCTACCTAGCCTACTTGGCCCGCATGGCCCGCATGGCCCGCATGGCCTGCATGGCTTGCATGGCTTGCATGGCCTGCATGGCTTGCATGGCCTATCTTGCTTTACCAGCAAGACTGCTGCTATCAGTTAGCAGTTGCAGTGATTTTGTGCTGAGCCACTAGGGCTTACGCAAATCGAAGATCTAACAGCTCCTAGAGCCCCACAGCCAAGTGTAAGTGCAAGTGAGGAATACGAAGAACAATATACCGTGGAGCTAAGGGCTGTTAGAGGATTGTTATTTATTTGACACCGATGTAGCGCATGCACACAGTTTCACCAGCAGCTGCTTGACCAGTACGTAATGTCAAACGCTTGACCTGATCCATAGAAGCGGAGGTGATCACCACTGGAGTGGTAAGGTTAAACTGCTTTTTGCGCAGCAGATCTAAGTCCATAGTGCAGATTGGGGCACCAACTTCCACACGGTCTCCGACCTTTACGTGTGGGGTGAAACCCTCTCCTGCTAACTTTACGGTGTCGATACCTAAGTGGATGAGGATCTCGATACCATCAAAGCCCTTAATACCATAGGTGTGCTTTTGCTCGCCGATGAAGGAAATGGTACCCGCGATTGGGGCGACCACCTCACCGCTAGCTGGCAGGATAGCCACACCATCACCGATCACCTTACCGGCAAAGATTGGCTCGTCAACATCGCCAATGGCCACCACATGACCACTTAATGGGGCGACAACAGCAACGCCTTTATCCTTAAAAAACATAGGAAGCTCCTATCCTTTCTTGTGTAATCTCAAACACCTTGAGCTTGTGCTCTTGCCTGCTAACCCTGCTGGCCTGGCCCTGCTGGCTCTGCTGGCCCTGCTGGCTTGGCTTTGCCTATCCTAGCTAGCCTACTAGGCCTTGCCTCGTTGCTCCAAGCTGCTGATACAACTTGCAGCAACGAAACAAAGTGAGGTGTTTTTGAGGAATTTGTGGTGAATTAAGCGTTCTTGCTCTCGTTGCGGGCTTGCAGAGCCATACGGGCTTGCAGATTGCGCTGGTATTGGTCAACGATAACTGCTAAGACGATCACTAAGCCTTTGATAATCATCTGCCAGAACTCGGAGACACCGCACATCACCATACCGTCAGAGATAACACCGATGATGAAAGCACCGATGATGGTACCAACGATAGTACCAACACCACCGAACAGGGAAGTACCACCTAACACTGCTGCGGCGATGGCGTTCATTTCCCAAGTGTTACCGGTCATTGGGTGGGAGGCAACTAACTGCGAGGTTGCAATGATACCAACCACTGCAGCGCAAGCACCGGAGAACATGTAGACGAGGAGCTTGTCGTTGTCGACGCGAACACCGGATAACTTAGCGGCACGCTCGTTACCACCGATGGCTAAGATGTGCCAGCCAAATGGGGTCTTACGTAAGATCACTGCAGCGATCAAGGCGATGACTAAGAGGATGATCACAGCGACAGGGAAACCTGCGATATCACGGCCGAAGATCTCAAAGCCTGTGTTGCCTAAAGCTTCCTTACCAACGAGGTTAGGGAAGGTAGCACCGTTAGAGGTGAGGTTGGCTAAACCACGGGCCATGTACATCATACCTAAGGTGGCAATGAAAGGAGCCACAGCAAACTTGGTAATGATGATTCCGTTGATCATGCCGATGACCACACCCACTAAGATGGCGATCAACACAATGGTTGGGATCGAGAAGTAGAAGGTGTAACCAAACATGGTCAGGCCATTGTTGATGAGGTAGCCTGAGATCATGCCGGCTAAACCGACGATGGAACCGACCGACAGGTCAATACCGCCAGTGACCAACACATAGGTCATACCGATACCTAAGATACCGTATAAGGCCACGTGCTTAGCAACTAAGAGCAGCGACTGGCTGGTGAAGAAAGACTCGGAGGCAAACGAGAAGAAGATGACCAACAAAGTCAGCACAATCAGTGTGCGGCCTTTGAGTAAGGTCATAATGACATCATTCTTATTCATAGTGAAACTCCCTGTTTAGCAAAAAGGCACACAGCATCGCAAGCTTGCCAGCTTGCCAGCTTGCCTTGACCACCATTTCCAAGTTGGTAATTAACACTTGGGGTAGCTCTGAGAGCTAGTGGTTACTTTGCTAAAACGGTTTTGCTATTCAACGTCAAAAGGTGTAGCACCAACATCAAGTAAAAGGAGTACAAGGACAGTTCCTGTTGCCTGTTCTTGTTACTTGTTGCTTATTACTTGGCCTTCATCGAAGCTTGGGTTGCTGCTTCTAAAGCTTCTTCCTTGGCCTTTTGGTGGCCATAGTAGGAGGCTTTGACTAAGTTGTTTTGGTTGATGTCGTCGCCAGTAAATTCGGCGGCCTTGATACCATTAGAGAGCACGATGATACGGTCGGCAATGGCGATGATCTCCTCTAATTCCGAGGACACCACAATCAGCGACACACCACGCTCAGCGTATTGGTAGATCAGCTGGAAAATTTCGGTCTTAGCACCGATATCGATACCACGTGATGGCTCGTCTAAGAGCATGATCTCAGGGCCTGTCAAAGCACCTTTAGCGAAGACCACCTTTTGTTGGTTACCACCAGATAACGAAAGGATTGGCAGCTTCTTGTCGGCGACTTTGATGTGCACATCCTTAATCATGCCGGCCACAGCCACGTCTTCTTTCTTGTTGTTGATGAGACCGTTGTCAGTGTAGGCTTCGATGTTGGCAAGAGCGATGTTCTTGTCAATATCCATGGTCTGTACTAAGCCGTCACGCTGACGATCTTCAGGCAACCAAGCAAAGCCGTTTTTGATCTGCTGATCTAAGGACTTGATGGTGAGCTCTTGACCGTGCTTTTTGATCACACCGGTGTGCTCTGGACGCAGCCCCATGATGCACTCAAAGACCTCAGTACGACCGGCACCTAACAGACCGTACAGACCCAAAATCTCACCTTGGTGCAGATCAAACGACACCTTGTTGAGCAAATAACCGCCACCGCTCTTTGGTAAGGTTAAATCCTTGATCTCCAGCACCTTGTCGCGCTTAGACCAATCGATTTGCTCCTTGCGAGTTGGGTAGCTCTTACCTTCGCCCACCATCTGCTTGACGATCCAAGGCACATCGATCTCTTTGACAGGAGCTTCTGCCACCAACTTACCGTCACGGAAGATGGTCACGAAGTCACCGATGCGCATTAACTCCTCTAAGCGGTGGGAGATGTACACGATGGAGATACCAGATGCGGTGAGCTCACGCATGATGTTGAAGAGCACATCCACTTCTTGCTCAGAGAGCGAGGAAGTAGGCTCATCCATGATCAGGATCTTCAGATTTGGAATCAGAAGGTTGCGCGCAATCTCAATCATCTGTTGCTGACCGACGCGCAAATCACCCACGCGGGTATCTGGGTCGATTGGATAATTGAGTCGAGCTAACACCTTACGAGCAAGCTTACGGTGCTCAGCGTCGTCTAACACACCACCCTTCGTGCGCTCGGAAGCCATAAACAGGTTCTGGAACACAGTCAGGTTAGGGAAGAGACACAGCTCTTGGTGAATAATAGCAATACCATTAGCACGGGCGTCGACGGTAGAGTTGAAGCTCACCTCTTTACCCTGCAAATAGAGCTTGCCGGCGCTTGGCTTTTCAATGCCAGCGATGATGCGCATCAAGGTAGACTTGCCTGCGCCATTCTCGCCGATCAAGACGTTGACCTTACCGCGCTTGATATCGAAGGACACTTGGTCTAGTGCCTTGGTACCAGGGTAGATCTTGTCGATCTTCTCGGCGTGCAGATAAATCTCATCCATAAAAAACTCCGTCAAATCCATAAAGCCCGCTGAAAGAGCTCAGCTTCAACAGCATCAGCCTCAGCTTGTGTGGCTATCTGCATCTGCATTTGCCAATGCAGCAGATTTATTCAATCTTCAAAGCCACTGGGGTAATGAGGATTTGGGATGGACGGCCAACGGTAAAGCAACCGATGAACTCAACCTTCTTGCCTTCAGCTGCAGCCATATCGATTGGAGCTAACACGTTCTTGGAGATCAAGTCGTGGAAAGCCACCGACACCTGAGCCCATTCAATCTGGTTCTTGTAGTCCTTGTAGCTGATGAGGCTGATGGTGTCACGCACGGCAGATCCCTTGAAGACTGGACCGATTTGCAGACGGATTTGGGCGTTGCCCTCGTAGCCATCTAACTTAAGACTAAGGTAACCAGCGCGCAGCTTGTTCTTGACGGTTTCGACGGTACCAGTGCCCTTGATGATAAAGGAGAGCTCGCCGCTGTCACCCATAGAGTAGTGACCATACTTCGAGGCTAAGGTGGTGAAGTCACCGCCAGCTTCAGCCACTAAAGTGTTGAAGTCGACAGCATTTTTGGCAAAGTACTCGTCGGCATTGTTCTGCCAGAAGTTAGTAGCAACAGTAGTAGGATCGAAAGCCACCTCACCAGTGAGCTTAGCTTCTTCACCTTCCTTGACCACCGTAACGGTAGCTGCTGAGTAAACCACAAACAGAGCAGCTATGGCGGTAATCACGATATTTCGTTTTGACGAAAAGAACGACATATTTTCCCCCTTGGCGTCCCCACAACAGAACCACCGGAACCACAACCACCTACAACATCCCTAAAACGTCTTAAAAGCAGCAATTTGCCATACAACAGATACACTTCGGGCAGGGGCCTAGTAACATAGCTATGACTACTTACCCAAAACTGCCTATGAGGTATATGATTGCAAGACGCTGTTGCAAGACGCTGTTGCAAGACGCTTACGCTAACTAGCCAAGCTACGACATGCTTAGCTTTTTTATTGCCGCAAGCACAGGCTGGAGAAGCCTATAGAGATGAGATACGGTGCCGGTGCAATGGTGCTGTATGAGCACACAAGAATCGCTTTATGTCCTGACCTACTCCCTATTTTGGGAGATACTGAAGCTTTTAGCTTTAGCTTTAGCTTTAGTTTTATGAGCTCATAAAGTACGTACGCTCACTTAAGTTCAGGTCAGATCTCTAATTGTCCCCAACGCTTAAGCCAATACTTAGCTTAGGTGGGAAATTGGATGCGATGATGAAGCATGGCTATTGAGCGTGACTTCATCTTTTTCTTTGTGCCTCAGGCAGCGGCATTTACATGCCGCGCCTGAGGCTTGGTTTAGCAACAGTAGAAACTACATCAGTAGTGAGCTACTCTTGCATGGGGATTACTTCGATAACTTGAAGTTGTCGAGCTGCTTGGCGTTATCGATGGTGATGAGCTCGCAGTCGATTAATTGCTTCTCTGGCTTGCCAGTAGAACCAGTCTTTAAGTACTGATCAGCCTGACGGACAGCCATTTCAGCGATTAAAGCAGCTGGCTGCATTGCAGTAGCAGTCATGCTGCCTGCGATGATCTCGTCACGAGCATCGTTAGAACCGTCAACAGCGATGATGTGGAGGGTCTTACCAGCGGCCTTAGCAGCTGCAGCGGCACCAACAGCCATGTTGTCGTTACCGGAAATCACACCCTTTAAGTTAGGGTAGGACTGTAAGATGGTCTCCATCTTTTGGTAAGCGAGGTTTTGATCCCAGTTAGCGGTTTGCTTAGCAACCAACTTTAAGTCTGGGTATTGGTCGATAACCTCGTGGAAAGCGGTAGAACGAGTCTGAGCGTTGGTGTCGGAGTCGATACCGAATAACTCAGCATACTCACCTTCTTCTTCCATGACTTCAACGAAGACTTCAGCAGCTTCCTTAGCGCCTTGGTAGTTGTTAGCAACGATCTGGGCTACGGCGATGCCTTGCTCGTTGATTTCACGGTCGATTAAGAAGGTTGGGATGTTGTTGTCGTAAGCGCGCTTAACAGCAGCCACGGTAGCGTCAGCACCGGCGTTATCGCAGATGATGGCAGCGGCACGATCGGAGATTGCAGTCTCAAAGAGCTCGCTTTGCTTCACAGGGCTATCATCGTGAGACACGGTCTTGACCTCATAGCCAAGCTCTTTAGCGGTAGCTGCAGCGACATCGGACTCGGTCTTGAAGAATGGGTTGGAGTGCGATGGGGTGATGATGTACATGATGTTGCTACCACCGCCAGTTAAACGCTTTGGAGCGGCAGCTTCATCGGCGAAAGCCGAAGCGGTGAAAGTAGTAGCGGCGCAAGCAACAGCCACAGCAGCGAAGATCTTAGAAAACTTCATAACAAAAACTCCAAGACAACGCATCTTGCCCCAAAGCCAAAAACCTCATGCAGATCTCAGAAGCTGAGCTTAACTACCTTCACCAGCACGTCTACAGCGTCATGCCGTAACGCTATACACGTAAGTAGCTAAAGCCAAACTTTGCTATCGAACTAAGACCTTTTCCACCAAAGAAAGACCCAAACTCAAGTAGCAAAGCGCGAAGAGCACCGCATTTGGTGTCTATGGCTACATCCCACGAGAAGAGCTCACATCTCTTCCACTAGGCAAGATGTCATGTCACAACAGACAATACATAGACAAGGGTGATAAGAGAAAGAAACCAGCACCACCTAAAAAGGCTTCCGCAATTGACGTTAGCACAGCGCACAGTGTTACGTGCTAAAACGAAACAACTTGCGCGTTACGATCCGCAATCATATGGTCGTTGCAGACCATGAAATCGCAAACCGTGCCTATTGTCGTAACTTACGGATATTGTGCTTTACCTACCCTAATCACGATAGAGATATGATAACTTGTAGCAACACAAATCTTTATCAAAGAAATATCATTTTTGTCATACAAATCACTTTTAGCGTGCTTTAAATTTAGCGAAGCTCACATTTTTGCGAAAAAGCTGCAAAAGCCCCATTCTTATGCCATTCTGCCTCGCATAGCTCAAAACCACACCGCGACTTAACGGCCAAAAGCCCCCAAAATGCCGGTCAAAACCGAAAGTCTCACACCACCCTAAGCTATTGCGTAACAGCGCCCGCCCCCTATTTCTTGTTCTTGCGAATACTTCTAGCCATAGGCAGGCGCAGGCTGGCAGGTGCAGGCCTGTGCCACAACATCGCAAGCCCGCGGCGTATAATGAGGGCATGGATCGTTTGGTCTAGACGAGACAAGGCAAGGCCTCTTGTCTCGAGGAGTATGGTCAACCCAATAGGGGCTTCACATGCAAGATGTAACAACACCAACAAAAGCAGAGCTGTCACAAGCCAATGCCATTGTGAAGCCTGACTTTGATGCCCTACCTATTGGAGAAGCAGGCTTCTCTGTCATCCGAGATCAAGGCATGATTTATGTCGATAAGACGGCATTGATTGCAAGCCTTGCAGAGACCTCCACACCCATTCTTATGACGCGCCCGCGTCGCTTTGGCAAAAGTCTGTTATGTTCCACTCTTGAGGATCTTTTTGCTCATGGCACGAAGAACTTCAAGGGGCTTGCAATTGAGCACCTGTGGTCTGACCGCACTTATCCTGTCATCAAGCTCAACTTTGCTAATTTCAGTATTTCTACAGACAACTCTGATTTAGATCGGGCCTTATATGGTCTCCTGCAAGAGCAGTTACAGCGCTCACAAACGGTTCAGTTTCTACAAAACGCAGGCATCGACCTTGAGTATTACTTGCGGCAGTATCATGATGCTGCAATGCTCTTAAGAAGAGTGCTCTACGACTACCACGACAAAACCAGCCACCAGTTTGTAATCATCGTTGACGAGTACGACAGCCTGCTCACACAGGCGATCAACAACCACAGCGCCTTTGATGCTAGATTGCAGCTGTTTTCAGACTTCTTCCGCACTATAAAAGGCCTTAAAGACGACAAATGCCTACGTTTTGTCTTCATCACTGGAGTCACACGCTACCAACACACAGGCATTTTCTCTGGCTTCAACAACTACCAAGATCTAACATTCAACTCCAATTACAGTGCCCTATTTGGCTATACTGAAGAGGAGCTGCTGCAGTACTTCGGCTCATACATTGAGTATGGTGCAAAGCTGTTTGGCATGTCTAACGATGATTATCTCAAGCACTTGCGTTACGAGTACGATGGATACAACTTTGAAGAGCCGTCAGATTCAGAAGACTCAGAAGAGTCGACAGAGTTAAAGGAATCGTCTGAAAAGGAAGCAACTGCTGTTACCAAGGTCTATAACCCATGGTCAATCTTGAATTCCTTGAACGCTCTATCTGTTAAACGCCCTGCGCTTGCAAATGTCTTTTCTGATTTTTGGGTGGGTTCAGGCTCTATTTCCAGTTTCCTAGTGAACTTCATCAAGCTCTTACTGCAAGGTGTAAGCAAAGAAGCATCGCAAAAAAGGCTGTTGTCATTTCTCAAAATCGACTTACAGGCCGATTTTTCTATGCCACAATCAGAGCTAAAAAAACCACGTGACCCATACAACAACAACGCTCGAAAGGATCTCGTGACTGCTTTTAGAGTAGCTATGGTGCAAGCTGGCTACTACACTCTAAAAGAACTCTCCCCAAGTGAGGCGCAGGAGCTGAAAAGTGCTGGCGAGTTCTACTGCGTGGATGGGTCGATTCCGTTCTTTCTGACTGTACCCAACAACGAAGTAGCAACCTACTTGCACTACGAGTTTTGGTCTGACATCTCGGATCTCATCACAGATGAAGTCATTGAGCTGCTGGCAGACAAGAAACCCGAGTTTGTTGCTATACTCAGAAAGCAACGTTAACACAACAGCAGTGTTGATCCGCCCCAAGGCTTTTTGCCATTAGGCTTTGGGCTTTACTCTGTTTGGTTAATTGGCATGGAACCAGAGTCAGAAATGCAAGATGCAACAACACCAAATACGACTGTGCAGCCAAGCCCTAATGGCGTAGCGAAGCCTAATTTTGCTGCGCTTTCTACAGCTGTATCCGACTTTGTCACTCGACGTCAGAACCAATTGCTCTATGTTGATAAGACTAAGCTTATCGCCTCGCTTGCCAACATTCCTGACCCTGTATTCATTGCCCGCCCTCGTCGTTTCGGCAAAAGCCTTTTGTGCTCCACCCTAGAAGAGCTTTTTGCGCATGGCACCGAAAGCTTCAAGGGGCTGGCGATTGAGCACCTCTGGCAAGGTAAGAGAGCTCCTGTAATCAAGCTTAGCTTCGCTAACGTTGATGTGGCAGACGACAACTCTGACTTCGTAGAGAAAACCTTTTCCACCCTTGTCCGTCAGCTTAGATACTCATCATTACCTGAACAACTTCAGGAAGTGGGTATTGATTTCAACGCGCACGTAGAGCGTCAGAACAATGATCTTTTAGGGCTCTTCGATGCCATTGTGCGCAACTACAAACAAAAAACAGGTGAGGCTAGCGTCATCATCATCGATGAATATGATGCTTTGCTCAACGATGTCATCGACAACCAAAGCAGCTATGAAGCCCGTGTCACTTGGTTTTCTAAGTTCTTTCGTGGCATCAAAGGCATGCATGAAAGCGGAACGTTGCGCTTTCTCTACATTTCTGGTGTCTCACGTTACAAGCACACCGGTATTCTCTCCGGATTCAATAACCTCACAGATCTGTCCTTTTCCACGCAGTACTGTACCTTGTTGGGCTACACCGAAGAGGAGATAGAGCAATACTTCGGGCCATACATCGAATATGGTGCACAGCTAACTAGCTTGTCTACAGAGGCGTACATGGCGCGTCTACGCCACGAGTACGATGGCTACTGCTTTGCTAATGACAAGAGTGCCACCAAGGTCTACAACCCTCTATCTGTTTTGTCGTCTTTTGCCGCTTTAGGTGATACCAACACTGCCGCCCATGCAGTCGCCACCTCAAGCAGAATTGATTATGCCGCTTACCTCGACGAGACTGGGGTGGATGAGGTTGCGGATGAGGTTGCGGATGCGGAAACAGAAGCAGAGACGGCTGCAAACTTTGCTAAATACAGTGATAGTCTACTGACAAACAAGATCTTTGCTGACTTCTGGATTCAGTCAGGCTCAGTTTCTACATTCCTCATCAACTTCTTTCACTGCCAACTGCAAAACACTCGTAAGAAAGGCTCCACATCAGACCTTCTGCTACTAATGGGCACGGATCTAACCACCAGCTTCTTACTACCAGCTAGTCGGCTAACGCAACCGCGCAATCCCTACAACGCTAACGAGGTTCAGGACATCCTGACCGAGTTACGGGTAGCAATGATCTTGTCTGGCTACTACACCATTAAGGTGCTCTCACGCAATGAGTTTAAAGCGCTAAACCGTGACTATCAAATTGCCCTGAGCAAAGGCGGAGATCTGCTTTTCTTGAATGTGCCTAATCATGAGATTGTCAAACATCTACGCAATGATTTTTGGCCACAAATAAGTTCATTTCTCACAGCTGAGATTAAGCCACTGCTTACCGGCATAGATTCACCATTCATCTTGTTGCTAAGTGAGGTGTACTCTGGCAAACCCAACAAGGTTATAACCGCCATCAACAATCTCTTTGTGCAACTATCTGCCGACAGTAGAGCTTTTAGGTTTGAGTCCACTTTGCGCGGCATCCTTGCGTTCTTGTTGCGCTTTGACCAATCGGTGATGGATGCATTACCTGTCTTTCACGCTTTGCCCGACCCAAGCCAAACCGAGTTCGTGTTCTGTCCACCTTACAAGAGCGACACCGAGACGCAAGAGGTGGTGCCTTTTGCTGCTGATGATTCAGATGATACTGATGATGCAAAGGATACTGACAATCAAGTGCTTGAAGTCAGCGAGGAAAAGCTCAGTCCGCACGGCTATGCAGATATCTTTGTAGCTACAGCGCGTATGAACCTAGTCTTTGAGCTGAAGCTTGATAAGAGCACCGCCAAAGACCAGAAAGCAGTTGAAGCCTCCTATGACAAGAAACTCAATGAAGCCCTTGAGCAGATCAAGACACGCCGCTACTACGACCAATTCCCTGTGCGCGACACTTGGTGCTACGCAGTAGTTTTCTCCAACAAAACGCTCAGAGCAGAGCGCCTTGCAGTCTTCAAGCACACCACCAATGGCAGTAACTCCGAGGTACGCAAGGCAGATCCTCTGCCGCCGCTTTGATCGACCTTATCACTTGCCACCCTCTCCCACCCTGTAGTCGTCGTACATGGGGATGCAACGACTACAGGCTTGCTCCACAGCCATGATTTTGACGCCAGCACCAAGCCCTGACCACGCTCAAGCCTGATATTTAAGCCATTTTGACCTATGCCATAAGGCATGCTTGTTGCTCCCTTGCACTATGGACTGTTTTGTCTGTCCTAAGTCTGGCTCGCTTATCTGCATTTGCTGCAATGGCTACAAGAAACTCCACCAAAGATCATGCGTGCCCTCATCAGATCAAGAGCTTCTTGCAAACCAGTGCAACTGATTCGATCAAGGTCATCATCTTATGAAACAAAGCCACAATGCCTTAACTTACCTGCTTGCTCAGTACCGTGCAGTATATGGGCGTGCCTACGTCAAAGGTCTAGCCTCGTTAGTGGTGATGACCTCAGCTGCTGCCGCTATCACTGTTCCAGGAACTGCTGAAGCTCAAACACAAGCTGGTGCTGATAGCTGGAATGATGCTCAAAACACTGCCGATATCACGATCAAAGGATCAAACAAGTTATCTCTAGAGAAAAACTTCTTTAAGAACATCACCGTTGCTCAAGGTGGCACTCTCGAAGTCGGTCAAGCACCACGTGTTGAAGACACAGCCACTATTCGCGGCACCTTAAAGATTGAGAATGGCGGTAGGCTCTCTACAACAGGAAGCATCTACTCTTGGGATCATCTTGCTGCTGATGGCCAGAGCGCAGCTACAGGCATTTTAGAAAACAAGAGTGGCGGCCGTGTCTTTGTCGGTTCTGCTCATGCAGGCAGCAACAACGGCCAAGTACTGATGAACCGTGTCACCTTGGCAAGTGGCTCTGATACCGTAATTCAAGGCGGTAGCGGTGGTAATTGGGACGACTACTCTACTCTCGGTGCTGGCTACGACAACTCACCAAAGAATAATACTGACTATGCTATCAATGTAAACAAAGGAGCTCAGCTCACCATTACCAACAATGGTATGGCTAGCGTTGAGCAGGGCACGACCTTACGTGTTAATGGCAATGTCACTCTGAACTCTAATTCAAGCGACGCGGGCGCTATTCTGCGTGCAGCCGACAACTACGTTAAAGACAACTACGGTAATAACGTTTTTACCTCAGTTAATGCTGATCGTAACATCATCTTTACTGCTAACGCCAATGTCCACGCTAAAGGTAGTGGTCATAATGCGATCTACGGTCAAACAGTAAATCTGATTAATGGCGCTCACGTCACTGTCGATCAGGGCGGCAAGCTCTATCTTGATGGTGATTTCCTAAATTCAGGTGTGGGCGTTGCTGATGCTCAGCATGGTGCGGCTCAAATTAATGTTGATGGAAGAAGCTTTCTCACTATTGAGAGCGGTGGTCGCTTAGTAGTCGGCAAGGGATCCTACAACCTCAATGGAGCTACTGATCCTAACTACAAAGGCCCAGATCAGACCACCTTAACCTTTGAAGATGACGCCACTTTAAGTGGTGCTGGCACCTTGGAAGTACATGGCACAACAGAGCTTACACAGAGCGTATTAGAGGGATTCTTAGGTAATCGCAATAGTCCATCAACTCCAGCTACAGGCCATATGGATCTTGTGCAAGGAAGCACGGTGCAGGTCAACGGCGATGGTAACTTGGGTGAGTTTACCTTCGAGGCCATTGAGTCTGATGGAACTAACACCAACAGTAGTACTGCTGACATTCTCGTACGCGAATCAGCCGCAGCAGGTGATGCTGCAGTCTTAAAGACCGACGGCAAGTTTACCGTTGGCACAGCATTAACCTCTGGGCAAGAAACTCTCAACCTCAATTTAGAAAGCACTGAGCTGCAATTAGGCGGTGACCGTGGCTTTGTCTCTGCTGATCAGGCTTTAGGATTTAAAAAGGCCTCAGCCAAGAACGTGGTCTTCAATAAAGACTTTAACTCACAGGGTGTACCAACCAAATTCACTCTACAAGATGCAGTTACTGTCTACTCCGATGGCAGCGCAACCGCTAAGAGTACTGGCGACGTTGTTATCTCTGGTGGCGATGATAAGCCTCTGCAATACACTAATGGCGAGGCAACTCACTCGGGTAATATCACCTTAAAGAGTGGACACCTGCTGATCGGTGGTGCTTCCGATCAATACCCTAATGATTCCGTAAGCTTTAAGCAGACTTCTGGCGCTGGCTCTAGCGAAGCTCCAAAGATGACGTTTGATAACACAGGCAATAACGTCATCACCATTGCAGACAACCTTTCGACCGAACAACCAAGCTCCGACAATCAAGCTGTTTACGACCTTCAGGGCACTAAACTTGTCATAGATCGCGACACAACTGGTAGCGGAAACATCACTCAGATCAACGTAGGTAGCGGTGATCACACCCATGCCATGCTGAAGATCACTGACAAGCAGCTTGGAGAGATTACAAATAGCGCTGGAGCAGAAGGTACTGGTGCTAACGTCATTATCCGTGGCAAAGGTGTAGTGAGCGTATCAGGAGCCAATGCAGTCTTAAATGCTGGTAAGGTGGCCGCTTTTGATTCATCTGCTACCCCTGAAAGCGACCGAATTTACTTTGATAATGGCGGTACACTGCAAGCTGACACGCTTACGCTAGATAACAGTGACGGATCTGTCCTTAACGCAGGCACAGGCACCATCAACACTAAGGCATTAACCTTACAAGGCTCAGGCGAGTTTGTGCTGCAAGGCGGTACTGTTGAAGCTACTTCCTCGCTTACTGCTAATGAGGGCATTACTGGCCTTACCATCCAAGGCGATGCTACCAACAGCGCTGCTCTCAAGATCACTGGCGCAAGTGGCTTTGAAGGTCAGACCAACATCACGATCTCCAACAGCGACCCTGCAGGCTCAACTCAGGCTTCTGTTGATATCGCTAATAGCCAAGATGTGGCCTTAGGTGCCATCAACATCAGCGGTGCTCATACTGCTCTCAACTTAAACGCCAGCGACGTCACCGCCACCAGCATCACCAACAACTCCGGCACTATGTCCGTGTCTGGCGGCTCGGTCACAGCTGATATCACTGGAAACGGCGGCTCTCTAGACTTCACTGGAACCACTGTTTCTGGCACAAACATCAGTATCACAGCTGGTACTGCAAGCTTCAATGATACCGATGTCACCGTCGCTGAAGCCTTTACCAGTTCAGGCGACCTTACTGTTAGCAACAGCAGTACGCTGAATACCAAAGATCTCACCTTAGGTGGTGGTCAAACCACTATCGATGGCACCAGTAAGATCGTCGTTGCAAACGGCACCGCCACCATCGATGGCGCCAGCTTCTCGGGTACTGGTAGCTTGGAGCTTGATGCTGCTACCACCACTGTCAGCAAGAGCAGCTTAGATAGCCTGCTTGCAGATCAGAATGGTGAGCACGCTAACTTAGTCTTAAAATCCGACTCTAAAGTCACTCTTAGCGATACGGATACGGTTGACCTTGCTAAGTACACCTACGACGCCCAAGAGCAAGGTAATGCAAAGATCCACGTTATCGATAATGGTAGTGATACAGTCGCTGCAACCATCAGCGGTACTAAGCTCGCTGTCTCTAAGGCTTTAGCAGATGGTACTGCGCTTGACCTTAAGGTTGAAGCTCAAGATCTCACCTTAGGGTCTGCTGACTTCAAGTCGAGCGAAAAGGCTTTAGGTTTTGCAGAAGCTACTGCCCAGAACGTCACCTTCACAGGAGGTACCGATGATGGTGGTAACTTCGTACTGCAAGACTCCTTAAACCTGCACGCAGTAGGCAATGAAGCTGGCGGGCAAATTGTTGCCGCAAGTGGCAACAGCCAAGGAAAAGTAGTCTTAGCAGGCGCCGCCTCCGATAAGTCCTATCACGTAAGCGCAGGTAACATCACTCACAGCGGTGATATGACCTTGAGTGGCGGTAAGTTAGTCGTTGGGAACAGCTCCGATGCTGCTGATAGTGGTGTGGAATCCTCCCTGTCCTTTGCAGAGGGCTCTAATGTCACTTTCAACAACGTAAATGCTGCTAACGAAGTCCTGATCGCAAACAACGGTGCGGGGCGCTCGGCATCACTTGATCTGACAAAGAGCACCGTGTCCGTGACTCGTAGTACCAACCTCACCAATATCAATGTGGGCTCAGGTGATAATACCGCTGCCACCTTAAAGGTCACCGGCGAACAACTTGAAACCTTAATCGATAAGGACAAGCCTGCTAAATCAGGCGCCGCTATCATCTTAGCTGGTGAGGCTGTTCTCGACGTTGATACTACAGGAGCTCAACCTACTTTAGCCTTTGAAAACCTTGCCTCTGGCGATGGCTCTACTGCAAGCAGCGACACCATCTACTTCAACGCTGGCGGTACGCTGCACGCTCAAGATCTCACTCTTGAAGGCAATAGCGCCTCTGTTGATACTCCTGATGCATTAGACATTGGCTCTGGTAGAGTTGATGTGGCTGGAGCCTTAAAGGTTTCTGATAAGGCATCTGGTGCTACTAAGGCTGTGATTGCCTCAGGAGTGTTTAACGTCGGTACCACCTTAGACTCCGATAACACCACCTTACAGCTTGGTGTGGACGGCGCTGTAAATGGCGTTGTTATGGCTTTAGGTCAAACTGGCAGCACTGAGAGTGGTTCGATTGGAACCGACCTTGATCTGCGTGGTGGTACTGTACTCTCGGTCAATGGTAGCGATTGGACAGCGCAGAATATCGCTATTCAAGGCAGTGGCAGTACCTTTGAGCTCGGCTCAAGTTCCGCAGCCGAAGCAGATCCACAGGTCAACTTCAGCGGCTCTAGCCTCGCCCTAAGCTCAGGCGGCGCTGCCAATGTGAATGCCAATGGCAATGCAACCTTTGAGAGCTTGACCTTAAAGGACAACAGCAAGGTTCAGGTCTTTGGCAACATGACCATCACCACTTCGGTGGACACTGCTAGCGAAAACGCTGGTACAGTGGTGATTGACGGCACTAACGCCAGCTTGACCTTTGACTCTGCTGCTGCCGACCAAATCGATTTCAACACCGATAAGAATAGCATCAACGCTTCTGGCTACGGTAAGGTTTTCGACCTAGAGAATAACAGCAAACTGAATCTCAACTTAGGCGCGGATCAAGAGCTCACCGAGAATCAGTTAGTGGCTTTGCGTAATGGCTTAATTGCAGACTACAACGGCACTGGACTCATCGAAGGTGGTGTGATTCACTTAGGTGACGCCAAGATCTCAGAAATCAATATTGACGCTGGCGAGATCTTTAATTGGGATCAGTTCAAGGAAAAGTTCCAAGACTTCGCTGACTTCGCTACAAGCGACTTAGACTCCTCTATCGCAAGCAATGTAGACGCAGAAGATGTCGTCACTGGCAATATCGGCAGTATTCACGCAAATTTAGGAGTAGATAAAGTCCAAACCGAGGACTTAGGATTAAGTACTGCCAAACCTATTAGCGATGGTAAAAACGTCTTTATCACCAATGACAATGAAGCAATTTTAGGCGCTATTGTGAAGAACGACTCACATCTGAAGCTCAGCAATGGTGGCTATATTGGCGATATCTCTCTTGAGGCTGGTAGCGGTACTGATCCTGATAATCCTACTGTATTAATCATCGACTCCTCAGGAACTGCTTCTAACGACATCACTCATATCGCTAGCGTCGGTTCAGCCGCAGCTGATGGCTCCACCGCTAACACCAAGATGTTTGTCGGTGGTGAGACCATTGTCTCTGGCGATGTAAGTATTGGTAACTTGGTCGTAAATCGTGACCTGACGGTTGAAGGCACTAATGGCATTGTGGCTAGCGAGGGCTTAAGCGGCGTAGCTGATGTCACGATTAACAGCAAGAGCATTGATGTTACTGGTTCTACAGACTATGCCGGTAACGCAGTGATCGCAGGCGATGCCTCTTTCAACAGTGAGCAAGGCGAGACTAAGCTCGCGGGTAACTTTGATGTCAGCGGTGACTCTACCTTTACTGGTAATACTGAGCTTTCAGGCAACCTGAACGTCAGTGGCACTTTGACCTTTAACGGTACAACTAAGCTCTCTGGCGAGAACAAGCTGGCCGACACTACCTTCAACAAGAACACCGAGATCTTAGGCAAGACCACCACTGCCACTGCTGTGACCTTAGGTAGCGGTCTTGATACCTTGACGATTGCAGATGGTGGTACCGCCTTATTCGATAGCTTAACTGCTGATAATAACAAGCAAGTGATCACGGTTGGTCGCAGTGGCGCTGCCGGCACCAGCGGTGCTTTAGGTGTAAGCACCTTATCGCTGAAAGGCTCGACCTTGTTTGTCGATCCAGCATCCACCAACGGCCCATCTGTGGTGGCTATTGGTAAATTCAGTACCACAGACAATCAAGCTCCAAACGGAGTCATTGACGGTAATCTGCTCGTTGGTAACAACGCCGCAGTCAGCATTGGTAGCTTTGATGGCACTACCAACAACACTCCAGAGGAGTTGCTAACACAACTGCGTAACCACCTGAGCTCTAACAACCTCTTAGATAGCAACGGTGCCCTTGGTGATTACAAAGCTCTCTTAGTCTTAAACGAGAGCACCCGAGTGCAAGATGGCTCTTACATTGTCGTTGATCACAAACTCACCTCAGCAGATAGCTCGGCTGTGGAGTCTGCTCGTCGCATGAGCGATGGTCACTTAGCAGACTTAGCCTTGAGTGATGGCTCGGCCATGTTGGTCAACATGAACGCCTTTAGTGAGGGTGAAACCCAAACTGCTGCCTTAACCTTCGAAAAGACCAACGCTGCCGTTAAGTCCTCGTCCTCTGGTAGCACCATTATGCTGACAGGTGAGTACGGCGCAGGTAGAGAGTTAAAGCTATTTGCTGATCAAGATGCTGCTGGTGCTGAAGGCGTGCGTTTAGATGGTGGTACGATCACTGTCTACTCGGAGAACAAGGAGTGGAGCGCTCAGATCAAGGCTGGCGATAACATCGATGACATCGTCTTAACCTACAATCCAAACGGTGATACCGATCCTGATGATCCAAACAACCCTACTGACCCAAGCGATCCAAATAACCCTGGTAGCAGTAACAACAACCCAAGTATCTCTGGCCCAGCCAATGACATAGAGAACTCGATCATCAACGACTACAAGGGCAACACCGGTAACAACTTCTTAGACAGCGTAGCCGTCAAGAGTACCGATAAGCGCGAGTATGACGATGCTATGCACTTAGGCGTATTTGGTGGTGCTATTCAAGCTGCCATTGTGGCTGGTAACAGCACTAACGAGATGATCTTAAGCCGCATGGGTATCGGTCATGGCAAGATTGGTGACTTTGCATTCAGCAGACAAGGAACCAGAGGCAGTTTCTGGGCTAACCCAGTGTACAAATACAACTCGACTGATGGCTTTGATGCTGATGGTATCAGCCACGGCGTGGACTTAGATCTCTATGGTATTGCTGTTGGCGCGGATATGAAGCTCAGCCGCGAGCTGACCTTGGGCGCTATGCTCAACATAGGTGGAGGTTCGGCTGATGGTAACGACAAAGCTGACCGTATCAGCAACGACTTCAACTACTATGGCTTTGGTGCTTACTTGGGCTTTACCAAGAGCCTCCTGACTGTTGTTGGTGACTTAAGCTACACCGTTGTGGATAGCGATATCACTGGTTCTAGCCCTGTGGTGGAGAACATCGAAACCAGCTTTGATACCACCAACCTAAGCTTAGGCGTCACGGGTAAGGTTGATCTGGAGATCGAAGGCCTTGAGGTTTCGCCTCACATTGGTCTGCGCTTTAACCAAATCAAGATGGACGACTACTCGGTTAAGGGTCAGAGCACAGGTGACTTTGCTAACTACGATAGCGATGAGCTCAACATCTTCTCCATCCCTGTGGGCGTCACAGTGGCAAAGGAGTTCAAGTCGCGCGATTGGGTGTTCAAGCCTTCTGTAGATTTGACCTTACAAGGCAACTTTGGCGATACCGATACCTCGGGCACCATCAACTTTGCTAAGACTACCTCTGGCCCAGATCTGCACTTTAACACCAACTCTGAAGTTCTTGATGACTTCACCTATGGTGTTGCCGCTGGAGTCTCCGGTCAGAACGGTAACTTCAGCTTTGGCGTTGGTCTCAACTACCAAGGCTCTAGCAACACAACAGAGTTTGGTATCCAAGCTAACGCTAAGTACGTGTTCTAACCAAGTCGCAAACGGCAGTCTTAGAGCTGCCGCTTAAGACCGACTTAGTCTTTCATAACAGCGCCCGCCCCTGTAACCATACGCGATGAGGAGTGGGCGTTGTCATCTTAACGCCCCATCTTCTCTCACTCTCCAAGGTTTTTAGCTATCTGCTGTAATCCATCAGCGACAAGCGCTTACTACGCCGCTTTTAGACAAATTTGCAGGAGTGATAACACAGGCGCTCTTTTCTCAAAAAAAAGCTGCTACAATGAGCTCATACTGTGTTATGGGCTTTGCCCCCTATTTGCGAGCTTAGGCGGTACTAAGCTTTCACAGTACGAGACCAATCTATGCGGCGCGGGGTAAAACCTGCGCCCTTATTTCTTAGCTCGCATGTAACTCCCGCTTTCCCAATCCTCCAAGCACCTACCGCCTATCATCCTTAGCCTTTATCTGATTAGCACTGCTCTTCTGCGTATAGCGCTTGAGTAAATGTCGCCTTGAGCTTTCCCTACAAGTTTGCACATATTGACTGCAAAAAGCGACTATAGTGGCAAAGAAGCAAGTACCGCAAGCCTTATTTAGGGTACAAGCAAGAGAGATTTACCTTGTCATAACTGCCGACAACAGCGCAAACTCAAGCCAAGCTCAAGCAGTGTTACACAGCTCAATGACATATCGAATATGTGAGCTGCGCTAAGAAATGCAAAGAACACTGCAAATCAGAAGAGTAGCTTGAGCACAGCTCCCGCCCCTGAAACTGATCACTAGCTAGCTCGCTGCACAAAAGACTCAAAGTGTGATCCAAGGCTTAAGTCCACAAGATAAATGGCACCCCGCTTTAGCACACAACAGCACACAGTGCAATTAGAAATTGCTGTGTTCACAGGTGAAATACGCATAATTTGCGTGGCATGAGTTTTGCGCTACTCCCTCTGGGATCTGCACTGAAACGATATAAATAGGGCGTTCCATGCAGTTTCTAGCTACAGGGCTTAGTAAAGATCGCATTTGGAGAGATCGTTTGGCCCAGCAAAATATATGTGTGCTCTGACCTAGCAAGATACGACTGTTGTCGCAAGCAGCATCAAGCGCTCGCAATCTTAGCTTGATGTGATGGGAGATCTGGCTCGGGATCTGATATAGCCTCGTCACGTCTACCACTTGCTTTGCTTTAGGTCTTTCTTTTTTAACCTTGGTCTAATACGTACTATGAAGCAAAGCCAAAACGCTATTACCTTCCTGACAGCACAGTATCGTTCTGTCTACGGCCGCGCCTATGTGAAAGGCCTAGCATCTGCTGTCGCCATCTCCTCTGCTTTTTTAGCCCCTCAAGTTAGTGCAGAGAATATTATTGATGGCTTCGATTCTTTCGATTCTTTCGATAATATCACTGGAGAGAAAGTAGCCTCTGATGGTAACACTGACTACACTATTAACCCAAGCCTCAATAAGTTTGGCACTTTAAGAGTTACTGGCAACTCCGCAATCAACATTAATGGCGGTGAGTCAGCTCATATCAAAAACTACTTGTCTGTCCATGGCGACGGTACCGTTAATATTGGTACTAGCGGAGCTAGCGGCAGCAATGCTTATATCTATGGCAGTGAACAAGCATTACAACCTAACCAGCAATTAACCCAAGATCTAACTGTTCAAGCCTTGGGTACTATCAACATTGGCAGTACCGCAAATCAGACTAACGGTATTGTTTACGCCAACAATGTGGATACCGCCCCTAATAGAAACGGCACAGTCACTATCGAAGGTCGTGCCGGTAATTGGGACGAGCACTCAAGAATCCATGCTGCTGCTGGTCTATCTTCTACCGATACTGTGAGAAAACCTGCTGGCTTTAATATTCAAGGCCGCAGTTCTTTCAACCTCAAGGATAATGGCGCACTGGTGGTAGACACTGGCGGTACCATGAATATCCATGGTAGTGGTAGCGTTAATCTCTCCGGCAGTGAGGCTTTCCTCCGTGGGGCTGATAACTTCACTGACACTGGCTTTGATTCAACTAATACCGAGTCTGGTGGCATCATCAGTTTAAGTGAGAGTGGCTCCATCAATGTCACTAGCAATAATGCTGGTATCTACGCTCCAACGGTAAACATCTCTGGTGGTAGCGTCAATGTGAGTGCAGGAGGTGTACTCAACTTAGACGGTGACATGATCAAGGCCGGCACGTCACTAGCAGACGCAGGTCACGCAGCTGCTGATATCACTGTCACTGGCGGCATCATCAAAATTGAAGAAGGCGGCAAGGTTGTTGTGGGTCGCGGCACCTACGGCACGACAGATCCTGCTTGGACAGGCAAGGAGCAAACCACTCTCACGGTAAGTAATGGTGGCCAAATCTCTGGTGCTGGTACTTTGGAAGTCCAAGGCACTGCTAACTTAACCCAAAACGTGTTAGATGGCTTTACTGGTACTACTGGTACTACTGGTAGTAATTCTGGTAAGGTTGTCTTAAGCGGTGGCATCCTTCAGCTTTCAGCCACTGATCCCGCTACTGGTATCAACCTTAGCGGCTACACCTTTGCCAACTCCACTGACGGCAATGCTACTGCAGCCCAGATTTCTGTGAACGCAAACGGCGAGGCAAGCACGGTTGAGGCCAATAAAATCAAGATTGCTAATAGCATCGGCAACAATGATACTCTCAACCTCAACGTAAAGGCCCAAACCCTCGAACTGACTAGCGAAACCGATCCAGCTGCTAACAACCTAGGTTTCAATAGCGCAATTGTATCGAATAACGTTACTTTCGATGCTACTAACTCTGACGACAAAAAGTTCCATCTGCAAAACAAAGTAGTGCTTGCAGATACCCAAAATGATGGCGTTAGATCCTCTGGTGATCTTGTCGTTGAGGATGTCTACCAAGTTGCAGCAGGCGAGGGCACTCACACCGGTAATATCTCTTTAGCCGGCAAGTCACCAAAT
>CALXYZ010000014.1 GCA_944393075.1 uncultured Anaerobiospirillum sp.
AATTTAGAACAGAAGGAGGCGGCGCTTCCTCCCCAGAGTTACCTCTGGGGTATCCGCGCCGATATTAGATGAAAGCGCAAGATTTGGGTAACGCGTGCTTTCATGCGGCATCTCCATTAAAATGATTAATATCGTGCGTTTGGTTTTTTTAGTGTTTGTGGCGATAGAACGATGAGCCATCTCACACTCTGTATGCTGGTAGTTTTTCTTTGTGCGCCTAAGGCTGTGCTAAGATTGCACTATTTAGAGCAAAGTAGAGCTAACAATAAGAACATCAGAACAAAAGAACATCAGAACGCGCGGTACGATGTGGCATAGCGAATATCAGCGACTTAGGTCGTAGGTTCTTTTGAGTTTGGCAAAAGTTGGGAGTTGGCAGTGTTAGTATGGGCAGTTGCAAGTCAGAAGGGTGGCGTAGGTAAGACTACTAGTGTAGCCTCGCTCTCTGGCTGGTTACAAAAAGAAAATCTGCGGGTGCTTGTGGTCGACACCGACCCTCATGCCTCTTTAACCTCCTACTTAGGCTACGAGGACGACAAACTAGAGCACAATAACCTATTTGATTTGTATGCGATGAAGAACCTTACCCGTGAGGGTATTTTGCATTGCATCACCCACACCGCTCATGAGGGTTTAGATCTGATTGCTGCATCGATGACCTTAGCGACTATCGACCGCCAGCTCTCAGGCCGTCAAGGTGTTGGTCGCATTCTGTTACGCTCCTTAAAGCTGATCGAAGATTGCTATGACGTGGTGCTGATTGACTGTCCTCCAGTCTTAGGCGCCCTCATGGTCAACGCCCTTGTCGCTAGCTCTACCATCATTGTGCCAACCCAAACTGAGTTCTTAGCTTTAAAGGGCCTTGAGGGCATGGTGCGCACATTCAATGTGATGCAGCGTGCCAACCAAAGTGTCCACTTTGAGTACCTCATCGTGCCTACTATGTACGACCGCCGCACCAAGGCAAGCGTACAGAGCCTAAGCTATCTCCAAACTCACTATCACGACCGCATTTGGAACGACTGCATCCCAATCGACACTTACTTTAGAGAGTCCTCCGCCAAGCGCTTACCATTGCCATTAATGGATCCAAACCGTCGCGGTGCTATAGCTTACCGTAAGCTCTTAAAGTTCCTTGTCGAACGTGAGCTCTCGCGCAATAGCGAAAACGTCAGCCCACGTTTAGCTGCGTTGTTAGCAGACGACGGTGGTAGCAATTAGGAAGTAAGGCGCAAAGACGCGTAAAATGCTGTGGGCACCAACCACATGGCGTGTATAGCGCGTTGGTAAGCCACCTTGAGGTGGCGTCACAAGAATAACAAAGAACCAGCGTACAAAGGCTAGTCTGCAAAGGAGTTGTTTCATGTCGGCAAGTCATCACGATCGCGAGGAGGAGACTCTCATCGCCTACTTCCAGCAAATGCTCGCTGAAGTCGATGACGAGGAATTTGATGGTGAGCTTCATGATGTCAAAGGCAAGATGGAGCCAACTCCTGTCCAAGTCTCAGCCCAAAGTGCTGAAGCTAGCCACGCCGTTTTAGAAAGCGCTAACGCTGATATCAAGGCTGCTCAAGATCAAGGCTCTGCAAACTCGATTGAGAACCCTGTTGGTGGTTTCGACCATATCTCTACCCGCGATATGATCGCCGCAGAGATGGCTATGGCCGATGACATCGATGTGATCGACAATCCATTAGCTCCAATCAATCCTATTGTTTACAGCGAGCACAACAGCGAAGAGTACAAGCACGAGAGCATGCAGGAGTCTAAGTATGGCTTCTATGAGCAAGGTGGTGCTGCTGTTGATCCTGCTGCCATGTCTGCAGCTGAGAGCATGCTTGAGCCTCAGCTCCAAGAACAACCACAACAATCTGAGCAGAGCGAGACCACATACGCCCAACCTAGCGATAGCCTGCAACGTCTCTTAGCTTCTATCGATACCTCCACTGACACTGCCGTGCAGACTCAGGTGTCTTTAGCTGCCAAGATTGCTGCTGCTTCGACTACCCCAACCACCACCGCAGTTGCGGAGCCTGTGATTGAGACTAAGACTGAGACCAAGACCGAGACTAAGGTTGAAAAGAAGGTCGAAACTAAGGTTGAAACCAAGGTCGATAACCCTGTTGTCGCTCCAGCTCCAGCCCCAGCCCCTGTCCCAGTTACTGCTCCTGTAACTACCACTACCACCACCACTGTCAAGAGCAAAGAAAAGCAAATCGTGAAGACTCCAGAGCAGTTAGCTCAGGAGCGCATGTCAGCTAAGTTACAGCAGATTGCTAGTGAGTGGCGGAACGTCGATTTAGGCGAGCAGTTCCAAGTGCTGTTCTTCTTGGTACAGGGGGTGCGCTTTGCTGTGCCTCTGATCGACTTAGGCGGTATTTTTGAGTGTGATAAGATCACGCAGCTCTTTGGTAAACCATCATGGTTTATGGGCATTACTGACATCCGTGGCGCTAAGATCAACATCGTCGATACTTTGCGCTGGGTGATGCCTGAGATTGGTGATAGCCCTGACAAGTACCCATACCTGATCTCTTTAGGTAAGAGTCAGTGGTCTATTGGCTGCGATGTGTTAGAGGGTAACCGTACTTTATCGAAGTCGCAGATCCGCTGGCGTGAGATCCCTGGTTCTCGCCCATGGCTTGCTGGTATCGTGACCTCCGATAAGTGTGCTTTATTGCATGTCGGTGCTTTGATTTCGCTGTTTGAAGCAGGTGCAGACATCGATGACCTGAACCGCGACTTAGAGGCTCGTAGTAAGGCCGAAGAGGATGCCCGCAAAGCCGCTCGCGCCGCTAAGTAGAAAGAAACAAGAGGCGCGCAACAATGAGACAAAAAAGCGCCTCAGTTCACAGCCTTAGCCCTAGAGCTAAAGGCAAGCCTGTTTGTGACCGATATCTACGATATAATAGCGCGTGCGCGCACAGGCTCATAGCGTGCTAGCATTGCCGGCATGTTGGTATTTAGATAGACCCTAAAGCACATCTAGGCATTGTTATCTCACTCAAGTTTGAGTCTTTAGTGGTCTTTTAGCTCCAACGCTTTGTTGTTGGTTGGAGATTGTGGAGAGGATTTTTTTCTCATGGCTAACGAAGCATCAACCTCAATTTACGATCCAGATGGCAACAAAAAAGACGAGGTCTTGCGTTGGGTTACTTTCCAGCTCGATAAGGAAATGTATGGCGTAAACGTCATGCAAGTGCGTGAAGTTTTGCGCTACTCCGATATCGCTCCAGTGCCAGGTGCTCCTGCCTACGTGTTAGGCATCATCAACCTCCGTGGTAATGTGGTATCTGTGATCGATACCCGTATGCGTTTTGGTCTGCCTCCATCAGAGGTCACTGACAACACCCGTATCATGATCATTGAGTCTGAGCGTCAGGTGGTTGGTATCTTAGTTGACTCGGTGGCTGAGGTGGTTGACCTTAACACCAAGGACATCGACGATACTCCTAATGTTGGTACCGAAGAGAGCGCTAAGTTCATCTGTGGCGTCTGCAACCGTGACGACGACCTCTTGATCTTAATCGATCTCTACAAGCTCCTTACCGAAGAAGAGTGGCAAGACATCGCCAACCTCTCTAACTAAGTTAGAGCAGCCATTTTCATGGACAATCATGGCCTCGTTTGAGGCCATTGTTGTTTATGCTTGCCTCATTTGCAAAGCGTGCAACAAGGTCACAATCCAAGCATGTCTGCACCATCCGCGTAAATCCTCGCTGATCTAGATTGCTCTCGATAAACGTTAGTGTGGAACCCCGTGTGTTTTGGCGTTTTGCTGGCGCAGCTGCCTTTAGGCGAGTTTTTTTCGTGTTATACTTTCCACCTGCAAAAAGGCCTATAAATCGTGTTGCTGGCCATGCCTGTGCGACTCCTGCTTGCTGCATTTGAGGAGCCTAGCCCCAGGTCTTATCACGTTGAGCTACATCTTTACTATCTAAGACATCAAGGACTGCTACACCCATGATGACCAAACTCCTGAGCAAAGCCATGCTTGTGCTCTTTTGGGCATTTGCTGCTGCTATCGCTTTGTCCGCGCCAAGTGCTTACGCTGAGACTGCTGATAAGAAGGGAACTACTAATTCTGAAGTGCATGAGCTTAATGAAAAGTGCGAGGCTAAAGATGTCGAAGCCTGCCGTTTATTGGGCGATATGTATTTGAAGGGTGAGGGTGTTAGCCGTGATTCGAAGTTAGGATTAACTATGCTTGCCAAAGCCTGTGCCCTTGATGATGCGGAATCTTGTGTTGTTATAGGCTTAGTTGGTGAAAGTTTTTTTAATGATTACACTCACTCAAAAGAGTTATATCTAAAGAGCTGTAACCTAAGTTACTCAGAAGGCTGTTTTCTGCTAGGTAATATGTACAACAGCGGTAGAGGTGTTGAGCGCGATGTTCGTAAATCCATGGAGTTTTATTCTAAAGGTTGCGATCTTGGTAGTCCTAAGGCATGTTTAACGTTAGGTGTCGAGTATATCTTAGGTAAAGATGGTATTGAAATAGATAATGAAAAGGCAATTGAAGCTTTTGAGAAAGGATGTTCATTAAAGGATGTAGCCTCCTGCCATTACCAAGGTACAAGTTTGATAGAGGTCGCTTCTAAAGGGGAAAAAATTGATGTTGAGTCTTGAATAAGGGCATTCAGTTATTAGAAGAAAGTTGTTCCTTAAAATATCCGGCGTCTTGCTTCGAGCTAGGTCTTCTCTTTATGAAAGGATCTTATGTGAGGAAAGATGCAAAGCGTGCAAATAATGCTTTTGCGCAAGCTTGTAATCTCAATTATGGAGAGGCTTGTTTTCTTTTAGCATTAGACCACGAAGTGGGGATCGAATCTCCTCAAAATATAACTAAAGCAAAAGAATTCTATGGTAAGGCTTGTGATTTGGGATTAAAAGATGCCTGTACAGGATACGCTAATTTAGTCGATTAGCGGTTCCAATAATTAGACACTACTGCCAGTAGCGCGCGCTGGCTAGGATTTTTTGAGATGGAAGGCCATTGGGCCTTCTTCTTGTCTGTATGGCAATGCCTTGTTTGGTAGGGTGTGGCTTTTGTGCCCTTAGGGGTAAGCACTGAGCTTGTTGCTCAGTTGTCATTTTCGTTCGGAGAAGGTGCGCGAGTTATCGGCTCTCGCGCTTGTTTTGGGGTTTTAAATTGGTAGACGTTGGTAGTGGCGGCATTGATATCCGCATGTATTACATCATGGGCGGCCTTGTCGTGGTGCTGCTTTTGCTCTTGGTGTCATTTGTCCTCAACGCCCGTCGTGCCTCGCGTTTAGAGAACACCTTAGAGGAGCTGCAAGAGCGCCTTAAACATGGCTCTGAGTCTGGCGATAACGTCTCCATTTTCTCCGATGGCGCTGTCAGCGGTAGTGGGGTTAGTGGCAGCATGAGCGGCCGCTCTGTGACCTTGCGCGATAGTGAGGGTAACGAGCAGTCTTTAGATGATGCTATGGCGTCTTTAGCCGAGCGTATCGATGCTGTCTCCGCCGCACAGCAGCAGTCCTACGAAAACATCATGCAAGATCAGCAGAGCCTCAAGCACTCGATCTCACAACTTAAGACCTTACTCTCCAGCCTGCCAACTAGTACTATGGCCCGTGCCGCCGCAAACAGCAGCGGTAACACCTTTGATGAGGCTGATTCGGGCGCCACTTCTTCTAGTTCTAGCTCGCGTGAGCGTATGAGTGAGAGCGATTACATCGATGAGGCTGATAACGAGTTTGCTGCCGCTGTCAGTGCCGATGCAATGGCTGCTCGTCATCGTCATGGTATCTTTGGTGCCGAGAGTGGCTCAAAGAACTCGTCTTTTGAGACTACTGCTGCCAACATTGCCCAAATGGTCGCTAACAACAAGCGTCCATTAGAAGAACCTCCAGCCACTATTGGAGAGCATTTAGCTGGTGTTAGTGGCGATGACGTCGCTGATATCAGCGCTAGCCTTGCTTCCTTAAAGAACAAACTGCATAGCTTAGGTGACTTAGGTGCTGTAGCCGACGACAGTGTCACTATCTCTAGTGGCAGCTCCGGTCGTGATCCTATGAATCCTTTGGGTATGGGCAACTACGGTGTGTCGGTACCACAGAGCAACCACTCCTATAACGGTGCCGGCTATGACGTGCAGAGCCGCGGTAGCGAGGGCACGCTAGCTCCCACGCCAGGGTTACCCGCAACGGGCACTCTCGACCAGACTGCGAACGAGCGCAATGAGGGCGTATCAGAGCAATCGCTAACTGATTCTGCCGCATCGCAAAAGGATACTGCAGCCAAATCGTCAGCCAGCGCAGCTGCCACTGCCACTGCCACTGCTACTGCCGCTGCCACCGCCGCCGAAGTAGCTTCCAAGCCAGTGGTACAAAACATTGTCACCTCTGCTCTTGAGGTACCTGCTATCTTTGCTACTCCTGCGGTGCATATCAACAGCGTGACTACCATTAGCGCCACTGACTTAGTGCCAGAAGAGGAAGAAGAATCAGCTTCAGCTTCAGCTTCAGCTTCTGTTGCTGCTGTGCCTGAGGTAGATTTAACAGATGCCAGCACTGCCCTTGATCTTGGTGTGACTAACGCTGAGAGCGCAGCTGCGTTGGCCGCCGTAACCAGTGGTCCTATCAAGGTTGACTCTGCCACCTCGGCCAACCATGTGTCCCTTGATGAAGGGGCAGTGGGGACTGAAGATTTAGCTGTTTTAGCTAAAGTCGATAGCGGTGATGAGCTGTTGTCTATTACCCGTGCTTCTGATTTTAGTGGCTCTGTTATTGATGCTGCTAATGTTGTTACTGCTGTCAGCACCGATAGCATCGATGGGGAGTCGCAGGGTTTTAATCCATTAGACTTCGTGCCTGATGACGGTGGAATCGACGGTACTCCTGATTACAAGGTAGACGCCCCTACAGAAAGCGATTTTGCTGAAGCTAACGATGAGCTGCGCTTTGATGCTCTCAACTCCTTTACCGAGAATTTCAAGAAAAAGCAACATGCAGAGGCTGAAGCTAAGGCTATCGCCAAGGATACTAAGTCGCAGTCGCATTCACAGTCTCAAGCTCACTCCCAGACCGGCCTTACTATCGACTTTGTGTCGAGCGATTCCTTAGATGAGGTTGATGGTCTTAAGGTCTCCGTCAACCAAGAGATGAGTGGTGGCTTTACCTCAAGTTATAAGACCAACTACATCGACTCTGATTCGTCCTTATCATCTTCATCTTCATCTTCATCTGCTGATGGTTCTGAGAACACTTCAGGCCCTGTTGTCGACATGATCTACGATGAGGATTATGTCCGCCGTCAAAAGAACCAAAAGCCTAATGGTATCGATATCGATACCATCGAAAAGGCTCACACCTTTATCGACGCCGGTGTCTCGCTAGCAGAGATTTCAGCTAAGACTGGCCTTAGCGAAGAAGAGCTGCGTCTTTTATATGACGTTGATGAGAATGGTAAGGTCAAAAACGTCTCAGAGCTCTTCTCTCATGAGCAAGGTGTCGCTGATGACGGCCAAGACTCTACTGCTCGCGAGTCTGAGAAGCGCTCTGTGCCGGTGCACGAGATTGAGCTTGATAGTGGCGTCTCTGTCAGCGTTGGTATTGTGGCCCCGCCTGATGCAGAGGAGCATCCATCAGAGGAAGCAGAGGTTGCTCACTCTCTAAGCCGTAAGCGTCGCTCTAAGGCCAAGCGCAACAAAAAGCGTAAGATCGAAGTGGTAGATCCAGCTACCGCCTTGGACACTGACGAGAAGCAAGTCATCGCCTCAATGATGCAGGAAAAGGTAGATCCTTTTGCGCACACCATGCCTACTGCTGATGACGATGATGCTGACGAGGCTGAGGAGTCTGATAACGCTACTGTTGATACTAAGAGCGAAGCACAGAATCATTCTGCGACATCTAATACTGCGGATATCCATGAGGAAGCGCAGGCTGATGCTGCCTTGCGTGAGGGTACAGAGTTCGATCTCAACTTAGAGGCTATCGACCGCTTAGCTGATTCCATTATTCAAGAGAATAAGCAAAAAGACGCTCGTCGCAAAAAGAACAAGCGTGCTCGTAATAGCAAAGCTGTGGCAGCTCCTCGTGCTAACGCTGCTGCTACGACTACTGTTACAGCTTCGTCTTCAGCCTCTGCTATGAATACAGGGGTGGGCGCCGCTAATGCAGCTGCCGCTAGTGCTGTGGCTGTGGCTGCGGCTGGGGTTGATGCTGCAAGCGATGACCAGGCTATGTTAGAGGCTGAGTTACAGGGGTATGACGCTGGTTTAGCTCGTATTCACAACAGCCGTGATGCAGCTCAGGCTTCGCGCGATATCGTGCATGCGGTCAACGACAACCTCGAAAACAACGCCGAGTACATTGCTGATTTGCGTAGTGGTATCGACAGTGCTTTGGATAGTGAAGACGATAACGTCTCCCTAGGGCATGCGGCCGCACAGGTGCAGGTGCCTTCACGTCGCAGTTCCTCTAATGCCCCTGCGGTGATGAGTGCTGGTACCTTATCAGTAGCACGCAATCGTGCCACTATCGCCTCTGATGTGGCTCAAGCTAGACAGCGCACTCAAGCTGGTATGGGAGTAGAGGAAATCCCCCCATCGCCTGCAACCTTAGCAGCACAGCGTGGTGCTGCTGCGGCAGCTCGTGCTGTGGCTATGGGGCCTGTGAGTGTTGAGCGTGTGGGAGGTATTGGTGGTAGCGAGCGCGTCTCATCATATGCTGATTCAGAAGACGAGATCTTCTCTAAAGCTCATGCCCAAGCCGCTGCTAGCAACAGAGCTTTACTTGCTGCTATGGCTGCGGGTAATCCTCACGCCCTCATGGCAGGTCGTAAGAGACAGAGTACCGGCAATGGCTTGTCGGCTATGCTCAGCACGTCAGTACCACCACAGTCTAATCAGCTGGCTCAATTAGAGGCAGCTGTAGCCGCATCGGCAGCTGCTGCGGCTGCTGAGGGTTATGTTCGTACCCCAGTGCAACAAGCTCCTGAAGCCGACGCCTCTATGTCTATCGGTGTATCGCATCCTATTGATACAGGCATGGTGATGTCAGCTAAAGACATTGCTGCGGCGCAAAGAGCTGCTGCCGCTGCGCCTCTGAGCGCTCCTCTGGCAGCTCCTATGGGTGCTACAGGGGCGGGTGCTGCTTCTGGTAACCGTATGACTGTGGATATGGCTTTAGCCCAGATGTCTACTCCAAGTGGTCGTAGAGGGGCAGGCGCTGGTACCGGTGCTGGTACAAGCATTGGTGGTAGAGGTCGTAACCGTGCAAACTTCTCGGCTGCTACTGCTATGAATCCAGGTATGTCTGACTTAGTGCAGTCAGCTCCTATGGGCTTAGGCTCTATCGACGATGAGTTAGCTGCTATGAGCGGCGTCGGTGAGGATGAGGATCCAACAGCCGTCTTAAATCAGGTGGTCAACAACGGTCTCAACTCAGTAGCTGCCCTAAGCCAAGAGCAGCTTGATACCTTAAATGAGCTGCAAATGGGCGTAGGCTTCAATCGTCCAGAGAACAGTGCTTCAGCGATATCATCACCGCCACAGCAGCACTACGCTAACCTCCAAGCCCGTAACGCCTACGGCATTAAGCGCTAAGTGCTAAGCACTAAGTGCGCTCTTCTCTTAAAGCAAGCCACGCGATGAGCGTGGCTTGCTTCCATTCTGTGACCGCATTGCTTGGCGGTGTTTTCTACTTTTCCTTTGGTGGGGTGGTCAGCAGATCCGAGACCGTGGAGTCATCAAGCTCGTGGCTATTGTTACCTAAGGAAATAGCGTACTCAGCTTGCAGCTCTAAAGTAGTATCAGTGTCGTCGCCCTCAAAGCGCAGTACGTGATCTTCAGGGCGTAAAGTGATAGCGCTTTGCTCTACGTTCTCTTCAGCTCCTTTCTTATCCTTAGAGGTGGCTGTATCGCTTTCGGCTCCAGCACCAGCCACAGCAGCGGCAGCTGCATCGCTTGCAGCTGGAGCAGTCTCAGCAGGTGCAGCTGGCATCAGGTGTAAGGTGCCTGGAGTGCTTGTTTGAGTTTGTGCCTGGGCTTGAGCTTGGGCCTTAGTCTGAGCCTGCTCTTGCTCCTGCATGGTGGTGCTGTCTTTTACCACTACCATGCGCACGCCATGAGTAGGTGAGCTTTGGGCCTCTAAGGTCGCTTCTTGAGCCTTACGCAGTGCCTCCTCAGCTTTGGCCTTAGCCATTGCCTCTGGATCTTCTTTGATAATGGCGTTGATGCGCTCTAGCTGATCTTGGGATAAGCCTTCAGGCAAGAGAGCTACACGGGTAACGCTCTCAGTGATGGCGCCACTTTCGGTATCCACCATTGGCAGAATCAGCTGTAAGCCTTGGACTGCATTTTCAGACTTTGGTCTTTGCACATCAGCAATAGCGCCTAAGCCCTCACCCATGGCAGGTGGCTCAGTTTGGTTAGCCTTAACTTGGGCTTTGGCTGCGGCGGTAGCTTGTGCTTGCAGCTTAGCGGCATCCTCTGCTGCCTCGTCAGCGTTAGCGTCTTCTTGAGCTTGAACTGCCTTGAGTTCAGCTTGGGCTTTCTTGGCGGCAGCGGCGGCCTTTTGTGCCTCAGCCTTGGCGATTTGCTGTTGCTTGAGGTCGTAGTCAGCTGTTAGCAGCACTGCATCTTTAGCTGGCTTTTGTTTGCTGTGGAGAGTGATCTCAACTATCTGGCTTGGTACACCTAAGCGCAGTGGGAATCCCATCCACAACATGGTGCCGTTACCGACGATTAAAGTGGTGTCTTGCACTTGATATCTGCCTGAAGCAAAGCCGCCGTTAGCGTTAGCCACGATCTTATCTAAGCCAATGATCAGACCACCGTGGGTGTGGCCAGAGAGCACTAAGTCGACCTTTTTGTCAGCTGCAGCCAAGTCATGAGCGTACTGTGGGCGGTGCGAGAGGATGATATTAGGCACGCTCTCATCTAAAGCTGCGGTCACGCCCTTGATGTCTGGAGTTGGGAGGTTATAGCGCTCAGCACGTGGATCGGTGATGCCGCCTAAATTGAGGAGGTTCTTGCCCTGAGCGTCTTGGAGCATAACGACCTTATTGTCGAGGCTGATAAGACCACCTTGCTCAAAGTACGAGCGCCATGCTTGATAGTCAGAGTAATACTCGTGATTACCGGTGCTGATAAAGGTGCCGTGTTTTGCCTTGAGATCAAAGAGCAGATTGGTAATAGGGCGACGCAGTTCCACTGGGCCATCGATCAGATCGCCTGGTAACAAGATCAGGTCTGGGTTGAGGGCGTTGACCTTATTGACCATGGCGTAGATTAGGTTGACGTCAGTAGGTGAGGATATGTGGATATCCGACATCATCACCACGCGCATACCGTCTAAGCGTGGGTCTAGACGCTCCATGGTCACTGAGTACTGCTTGAGTTCTGGCATGCCGTAGGCGCATGAGGTGCCATAGCAAGCAAGTGCAAACGAGACAATCAGCATCAACTGAGCATGGAAGAGCGAAAAGGTAGGCAGTAGGGTGTTAGACCATGTAAAGGTTACTAATTTGTAAAAGCCGTTGATGACTAAACGCAGCAACACCAAGATGGTCAAAAACATCATAGTGGCGCGGGCGATGTCAAAAACAAACGACAGGTTGTATGGAATCTCTGGATCCCAGACAGTACCGCCAACAATAGGGTAGATATAGCCCTTGCTAGGCGCAAGCAAAGCGACTAGGCACATTACGGCTTTAGAACGCCACGAAAGACGCAGCGGCAAAATAAAGCCAGCAATCACAATGGTGATCACCACTATGGTGGTCAAGGTAAGCGAGCTCATATCACTCCAGGTACTTATAGGGCTAAAACCTAACCCACCCTAGGCTAGGCTTGCTGAACGCTGCTAAGCACATGCCAGCAACAGCTTCAGATAGAAAAGTGCAAGCGCATCATAGCGCAGCGTGAATCTTAGAGCGTGCATAATACGGCATTTGGTACGTAAATTCACGCGCGAAATCGCTTTTCTGCGCGGTTGTAGTGAAGCAGTGATTGCTGTATTGACTGCGTTGGCTGGGGAGTGCTGGGCGTGAGTATATGTGGGGCGCCCCATCCAAGCGCGCAGCTTGCAGCGGCGCTTGGATGGTAGGCGGCCCTTACAGCAATTAGGGGCTGGCCAAGGCCAGGGCTTTTAGGCCTTGGTGTAGAAGGCTGTAGTGCGCTGAGTATAGGCACCATGTGGGGCTGGACAGAGCATGCCTAAGATCGATGGAGAGGTGGCGCCTGTAGTACTGCCTAGGTTAAGAGTCTTAGCGTGGATGCAGCAGTAGGCAAAGTAGGCAAAGGCTTGGGCCTCTAAGAACTTTGGATCAACGCCAAATTCACAGCAGGACTTGAGCTCTAAATCTAAGCCGCGCTCTTTAGCTAAGGCTAATAAGCGCTCGCACAAGAAGACATTAAGAGCACCGCCGCCGCAGACAATCAGGTCAGCGCTGAGCTGAGGTTGCTGAGGTTGCTGAGATAGTAGAGGCAGCTGTGGCTGCTGCTTGCTGCCATTACAGCCTAGTTGGGTGGCGAACTTAGTGGCGACCTTGGCTATAGCATCAGCAACAGTGATGGCTGTGTACTCTGTTAAGGTAGCGAGGATATCGCACAGACGCTGCTCTTCTTCAGGACTGCGTAATAAGGCCAAGTCAGGCAGGTCGCCTAACATAAAGGCTATGGTGTCGGCATTAAAGTCTTCGCGACCAGTGGACTTTGGCAGATCACGCTGTAAGTATGGGTGAGTGAGCAACTTTGAGAGTGCCTCGTGGTCGATGTGACCGATACGGGCGTGCTTACCCTTTTCGTCGTATCCACATTGCAGGTAGCTACGGCAGACGTAATCCATAAGGGTGTTAGCAGGGCCGGTATCAAAAGCAGTAATGAGCTTGCCTTTAGGAGCTAACACCGTGAGGTTAGCAATACCACCTAAGTTGAGCACCAAGCGCACGCGATCGTTGCTAGCAAAGATCTGCTGATGAAAAGCCTGTGTTAAAGGAGCGCCCTGACCACCGAGCGCTAAGTCTGCAGCACGGAAGTTGACCACAGCATCAATACCAGTGGTGTTAGCGAGCTGTGGGCCGTTATCGATCTGCACCGAGAAGTGCTGCTGTGGGCAGTGACGTACTGTTTGGCCGTGAGAGCCAATGGCAGTGATGTCGCTAGCAGTAAGACCGGCTCCAGCAATTACCTGCTTTACGAGCTTAGCTGAGGTGGCAGCAATGCCATTGCCGGCAGCATAGAGGTCTTCGATACGGTCGTGGGCGCTTTCTTTGACGCACAGTTGGTGGAGCAGGGCTTTAAGATCGCTATCCCAATCAATGCTAACCGTAGCCACATTCTCAAAGCCTTTCTTGCCTGGGATGATACCAATGAGGGCGGCATCGAGACCATCAATACTGGTACCAGACATTAAGCCGACGTAGTACTCCACCCCTTCTTTTTTGCTGCTTACCTTGTCACTTGCCTTGCCCTCAGCCTTGCTCTTGCTATTGCTCTCTTTGCTGGCCTTGTCCTCATCGCTCTTATTGCTGTTACCACCACGCAATCTCTCTGGCGTCAGTACAGCCATGTCCTCGTCATCTGCAGAAAGAGTAGGGGCTCCCTCAGCCGTGTCTGCTGCAGCGTCACAGCTCGTCTTAGCGTTGGCGTCAGCGGCGGCATCGTCTCCAAAGCATTCTGGAGTCAGGAGGTTACGATGACCTACAATCTGTGGCGCGAGGATAGGGTCATCAGCTGTTAAAGCAGCGTCTGCCTTATCAATGCAGGTACTGCTCTTTGCGTTCTTGTTGCTCTTGCGAGTTTTACTCTTGCTCTTGGTGCTGGTGCTGGTGCTGGTGCTGCTGCTGGTGCTGCTGCTGCTGCTGGTGGTTGTGGTGGTTGTAGCAGCAGTTGCCGCACGCTTAGCGTCTTTGGTGGTAGCAGAAGACGGTGCGGGGGTTTCTTCAATCAGTTCTGTAAAGAGCATAGTGACCTCGGTTTAGACAGCTGAGCCGTTAGAGCAAGAATAAAGTGGAGTGCGCCAGAGAGTGAATCTAGATGCAGGAGCCAGAAAAACGCTCGTGCTTGAGCGTGGCCTGCATGGCAACGCCACATTATAGCGCGTGCCTGCTAGTACTGGAGGAGCCGCATCCGTGGCCGCAGCCACGGCTGTATTTTGCTGTGTTTATTGTGGCACTTGCCCGTGGCTGCGGTATCAGTGGCAGTGGCAGGGAGGTTGGGTAGTTGTGGTAGTGGTTAAGGTTGGGGGTAGGGGCGGGCGCCGTTTTGTACGTAATTCGCAAAGCACAGTGCACGCACAGTCACTGTGCGTGGGTGCTGGGGCCGTTTGCAAACACTTTTGCGGAATTTGGCCTTGCTGTGCCGATCTTGTATATCAGTGCTTTGCGCCTGAAACGCTTGATGTTGCTGCTTTACCTCGCTGTTTTGGTGCTTTGCGGTGCGGGGTACGGCTGGCAAATATAAGCCTGTTGTGCGCGCAAAATAGTCTTTTTGGTGATTTTCCGAAAAATCGTAAACGATTACGGAAATTGAGAAAATATCGGCGCTAAGCACCTCTTTTTAGTGGCAAATTTGCCTTTTGAGTATGGGGTCATGAGGTAAATATTGTGTAGTTCATGTTGGTGCAAGCCTTGGTTGTGTTGGGGTGGTGCTGCGGCTGAAAGCGCCATGTGGTGCGGTGTTCCGTAATTTTCAGTGGTTACAAACATCCCGTCTTTAATTTTCTTTGTGTGAAAATTTGAGCTGTATCAGATTTTTGGCCGTGAGCATCACAAATAGTTGCTAGGTATCACAAAATTAGCTCTTAGCGATTTGTTTAAACCTTGATGCGCGCTACATTAACAGCATCGTAAGCGTTTGTGTAAGTTCATTGCGCGTTAATTGCTAATTGTTGCACCTGCTGGTTGCAAGGCCTAGTGGCCAACGAATAGCGTTAAACGCTCAAGTGGCGGTTTGCGCTGCACCACAAAGATAAACACTTTGCTCGGTCAAAGGCTGCGTTTGGCGATCGCTTTCGCTTTTGCTTTAGTTTTGCGCTGTTGTTTGACTGTGTTGTCTTTGTTTGGTGGCTGACTTATGAGCTGCAATTCTTTTTGTTATTGTTCCTCAAAGGTCACATGAACTTAGGCGCGTCACTACTTACTGAGGAGTAAAAATGAGGGTTTCAAAGTCGTTAATCGCCATTGCCTTAGGTGCTGCTATCGCTGCTACTTCCTATGCTCAGGCTGAAGACAAGATTGTGGTCGGCTTCTCGCAGATCGGTGCTGAGTCCGAGTGGCGTACTGCTAACACCAATGACGTGAAGGCTGCTGCAGAGCGTGCTGGCGTTGAGCTCAAGTTCTCCGATGCTCAACAAAAGCAGGAAAACCAAATCCGTGCTATTCGCTCTTTCATTACCCAGAAAGTTGACGTGATCGGCTTTGTGCCTATCGTTGAGACCGGTTGGGATAACGTGCTGCGTGAAGCTAAGCGCGCTAAGATCCCAGTTGTCGTTATGGATCGTGACTTAAAGGTCTCTGACGATAGCTTATACACCGCTAAGATCGGTACCGACTCCGTTGAAGAAGGCCGTCGCGCTTTCAAGTGGATCGACGACTATGTCACCAAGAACAACATCAAGCCACGTAACGGCGGTGATGTTCTCAACATCGTGATCTTAGAGGGTACTGTTGGTGCTTCCGCTGCTGTCGGCCGTACCAAGGGCTTCAACGAGGCCTTCAATGCTTCTCCTAACAAGGGCAAGTACAAGATCTTAGCCTCCCAGACCGGTGACTTCACCCGTCAAAAGGGCCAAGAGGTTATGGAGTCCTTCTTAAAGAACTACCGTGACGACATCGACATCCTCTTCTCCCAGAACGACGACATGGCCTTAGGTGCTATTCAAGCTATCGAGGCTGCCGGCTTAAAGCCTTCCAAGGACATCATCATCGTCGGTGCTGACGCTGTGAAGGGCATGTTCCAAGCTATGATCGACGGCAAGGCTAACGCTACCGTTGAGTGCAACCCTCTGCAAGGTGACCTCTTCTTCGAGACCTGCAAGAAGATCTTAGCTGGTGAGGAAGTGCCTAAGAGCGTCTACGTTGAGGAAGGTGTTTACGACGCTTCTAACGCCGCTGAAGTCTTCCCAACCCGTAAGTACTAATCAATTGCCTGTGTTGGCTTCATAAAGTCAACTTACAGGAGCCTCGCTCAGGTGGGGCGAGGCTTAGATAAGTACTTAAGCTACAACAGCTGCAACGCCGAACGATCTCAAGATGGCGTTGCACAAATACATGCAAAAAGGAGCTCACCTCTACCCACTAAAAGTAGATCGTGGGCTTTTTTTGTTTAGCCACGCACACTAAAGCAAACTAAAGTTAGCTGATGTAAAGCTCGTCTCCGCTCGGGATCTGTGGCGAGTCGAGATAGCATCATTGCAAATTGCAAATTGCAAGTTGCAGTCTGTGGCAAGTCGCATGGACAAGCAAGGACAAGCAAGGAGAAGCAAGGAGAAGCAAGGAGAACTTGTTTTCTCCTCCAGAACCAAACTTAAACCTTACTGTACTGTACCTTACTGTACCTAACACTCACTTTATGAGCACGAGCATGGCAGACGTGATCTACCGATCCTCTGCTTTGATGTTTTGATGCTTAGCTGCTTGCTTGATGCCCTGTTCTGACCTGTGGTCTTGGGTTCGCCCTAATAAGCTAGTTTGGCAAGGCGCTTTTATACGGTAGTGAGGATTGAGGTCGTTTTTGACCTTTAACTTTGTAACCGTTTTCGGTGATGTGCTGCAAAGGCGCATCCCTCTGGGAAATTTACCTAAACGTTACGCAATCGCAAAACTCATGAGGCTGATTTGTTTGGCCTTGAGCGTGGAGCAAACGTTATCGCTAGGTAAGAGGTCAGAGCGCTACTAAATCAAGTATTTACTGTTGGGCAAGCATTGGGTTTGGCTGTGAAGCTTTTTCGAGTGTGGTAGCAGTTATCTTTTGCTGTATAGGGGCTAGGAGTGGTTCCTCTCTGTGCGATGGACGCTACAGTACAACCTCTGGCATACCAGCGGTAATACCAGCAGTAAAGCTGCGATAAAGCTGCGGTAAAGCTGCGGTAATACCAACGGGTAGTGCTCACGGGATACAGCCTTGAGGTTACCGCCTCAGGTATACAGCTTCGCACTGCACTTGTTTTTTGGTCGTCGTTGTTTTTGTAAGTCCCAGTTTCCAGTTTTGGTCTTGGTGCGTTTGCTTGGTGGTGTAACACTAGTAGGAGGCACGCATGGGTGATAATGACTACATCCTTCAAATGAAGGATATTGACATGTTCTTCCCAGGTGTTAAGGCATTAAAACATGCCCAGCTCAACCTCAAGCGAGGTGAGATTCACTCACTGATGGGTGAAAATGGTGCCGGTAAGTCCACCTTAGTTAAGGTGCTGACCGGTGTGTACCACAAAACCAATGGCACAGTGATCTTCGACGGTAAGCAAATCGAGCCTGAGTCGCCACTGCAGAGCCAGCAAATCGGTATCTCCACCGTGTATCAGGAGGTTAACCTCTGCGCTAACCTCACCGTTGCTGAGAATATCTACATCGGCCGCGAGCCTCGTGGTAAGTTCGGCCAGATCGATTGGCATGCCATGAATGCCAACGCTAAGAAGCTTTTACACGACGAGTTAGGCCTCGACCTCGATGTCGACCGCGTGCTGAACTTCTACCCTGTGGCTATTCAGCAGATGATCGCTATTGCCCGTGCCATCGACACACAGTGCAAGATCTTAATCTTAGACGAGCCAACTTCTTCGCTGTCCGATCGTGAGACCGAGCGCTTGTTCACTATCATGCGCAAGCTTAAGGCTCAAGGCATCGCCATTATCTTCATTTCCCACTTCTTAGAGCAGATCTATACCATCTGTGACCGTATTACCATTCTGCGTGACGGTGTGTATGTCGGTGAGTACGAGATCAAGAACTTAGAGCGTATTCAGCTGATCTCCAAGATGATGGGTAAAGAGGTCAACGAAAACCAGATCGAGAGCAATGTTGATAAGTCGGTACCACAAGACACTAACGTGGTTGAGACTAAGAACATGGTGGTCGAAGGTAAGGTTAAAGACCTCACCATGAACATCAAGAAAGGCGAAGTCGTCGGCTTTGCTGGCTTGTTGGGTTCTGGTCGTACTGAGATTGCTGATGCCCTTTTTGGTATCACCCCTATCGACAGTGGTGAGCTCAAGGTTGATGGCGTCACCGTTAAGGTCAAGTCCCCAATGGATCAGATGATGAACCGTATCGCCTTCTGCCCAGAAGATCGTAAGGTTGCAGGTATCATCGGCGATCTGTCGGTGCGTGAGAACATCATCTTAGCTTTACAAGCTAAGGACGGTATGTTCAAGCACATGCCAATAAGCAAGCAACGTGAGCTGGCCGACAAGTACATTGAGTTGTTGCGTATCAAGGTCTCTGATCGAGAGCAGCTGATTCGTAACCTCTCTGGTGGTAATCAGCAAAAGGTGATTATCGCCCGCTGGTTGGCAACCAAACCAAATCTCCTCATCTTAGATGAGCCTACCCGTGGTATCGACGTTGGTACCAAGAGTGAAATCGAGGCCTTAGCCGTGCGTCTTGCTAAAGAAGAGGGTATGTCTGTGGTCTTCATTTCCGGTGAGATGGGTGAGATGGTCAGAACCTGTTCGCGTATTTTAGTGATTCGCGACCATGAGAAGATCACCGAGCTTAACGGTGATGAGATTTCTACCGCTCACATCATGCAGGCAATTGCAGGAGACTACCATGGACATAATTAAAAAGTTCACCTCAAGCTCACTCGCACTGCCTTTAGCAGCTCTGTGCTTGTTGTTATTGTTCAACGCAATCTTCGTTGACGACTTCTTTACCATCAGCGTGATGGACAACGGCAACCTCTATGGTCGTCCTATCGATATTCTCTATCGTGCTTCGTCACTGATCATCCTGTCGCTCGGCATGACTTTCGTTATCGCCACCGGCGGTGTTGATATTTCGGTTGGTGCTGTGGTCGCTATTTCGGCTGCTACTTGCTGCTTACTGTTAGGCGGTGATATCAGCGGCGTGCCTCACTATCCATTTGCTGTAGCCATCATTGCTGCCTTGGTAGCAGGTGTGATCTCCGGTATTTGGAATGGTACCTTGGTGGCCAAGTTTAAGATCCAAGCCATGGTTGCTACCCTGATTCTGATGACCTCTGGTCGTGGTATCGCTCAGTTATTAACTGATGGCCAAATCATCACCGTGTACTACCGTCCATTTAGTTACATCGGTGGTGTGATCCCAGGCTTCATGTTACCAACTGCCATGCTCATCGCCCTGATCATGGTAGTTCTGGTGATCGTGTTAGACCGTAAGACTTCTTTGGGCCTGATGATTCAGTCTGTGGGTATTAACCCAACTGCTTCGCGCTATGCCGGTGTGAAAGTGACCGCAGTGCTCTTTGCTGTGTACATCTTCTCTGGTTTCTGCGCTGGTACCGCAGGCTTGATCGAGAGCTCCCTGATCCGTGCTGCTGACGCTAACAACGCCGGTCTGAACATGGAAATGGACGCCATCTTGGCTGTGACCTTAGGTGGTACCTTGATGGTTGGTGGTCGCTACTACATCGGCGGCACTATCATCGGTGCTATTACCATCCAAACCTTAACTACCACCATGTACGCTGTCGGTGTGCCTTCTGACATTCTGCCAGCCGTGAAAGCTGTGGTCATCTTGTTCATCATTACGATTCAATCGCAACGCTTCCGTGAGATGTACCGCAACTGGCGTTTAAAGAAGCTTGACGCTACTACCAACGCCAACAAGTCCAAGGAGGTGGCATAAATGGCTAAGTTCTTTAGTAATCTCGTAGCCTCGCCACGATTCTCTTTCTATGTGACGACTTTACTGTTCATCATCTTGTTCGGCTTAGGTTCAGCTTGGTTTGAAGGCTTCTTAAGCTGGCAGGTGTTCTTCAACCTCATTATTGATAACGCCCACCTCATCATCATCACCGTGGGTATTACTTTTGCCATTCTCTCAGGTGGCGGTGGTATCGACCTGTCGGTAGGTGCAGTGTTATCGCTGACCTGTATGACCTTAGCTGTGTTGATGCGCGATACTGATATTCACCCAGTGCTGTGCATGTTAATCGGTTTGGTTATCGGTATTGTCATTGGCGCGATCAACGGCTTTTTCATCACTTTCTTCAAGTTACAGCCATTCATCGTGACCTTAGGTACCATGTTCTTATGCCGTGGTTTAACCGCCATGTTATCGCGTGAGTCTGTTGGTATCGACAACGAGTGGTACTCTGAGCTCTCCTTCATGTCCTTAGAGGTTGGTGATTGCTACATCTCCATCGGCGCTATCTTGGCTTTAATTGTGGTGGTTATCGCAACCATCGTCTTAAAGTACACCGCCTTTGGCCGCAGCGTCTACGCTGTTGGTGGTAATGAGCAGTCCGCACGTCTCATGGGCTTAAAGGTCGACCTCATCCGCGTCAAGGTCTATATCATCTCCGGCTTCTGTGCTTCCTTAGGTGGTATCGTCTTCTCTTGGATCATGCTCTCTGGTAACCCATTCCACGGCATGGGTATGGAAATGGACGCCATCGCCTCCTCGGTTATCGGCGGTACTCAGCTGATGGGTGGTGTGGGCTTTATCCCAGGCACTATCATCGGTGTGATGATTCAAGGTACCATCCTGACCATCATTAACTTCCAAGGCACCTTATCGGCTTGGTGGACCAAGATCGTGGTCGGTATCTTACTGTGCTTATTCATCGTGATGCAGGCTTTAGTCAACGAGCACAAGAACCGCTTAATGAGCTTAAGTGCTGAGTCCTTAAACAAGAAGAATAAGAAGCAGCAACAATAAGATGGGTAAACCCCAATAAGATGGGTAAACCCCAATAAGATGGGGATTCCCAATCTTAAGTTGGCTGAAGATCAATCCAACCAAACCTAAATCAAGGCATCTCCTCAGATGTCGCCCTAGGCACGGCGCAAGCCGTGCCTATTTAAGCATTTAGGGCAGGGCAAACTAGGCAAAACCTTTAGCTCAGAGCTTTCAATCATACACATCTAAGCAGCCATAAGGCGCTCTCAGTTGCTATCAGGTTCTTTCAGGAGCTCTCTGGTGAGAGTCTTGAGCTAAAGGCTTAGCCCCAAAGATAGAACGGGTTTTGTTTCTAGCCGCGCTGGTCGAGCTAGTAGCGCTAGCAGCGTTAGTAGCTGTTAGCTGTAGGCCTCAGGTTTTTTTGTTATTGGTGCTAGTGGCCGCAAGGGCCGTGGCAAGTTTTTAAGGTGGTGTGATCATGGCTTTAGATTTAGCGAAGTGTGCCCTCGGTATTGAATTTGGCTCGACCCGTATCAAGGCGGTGTTGGTCGATGAGAAGTGCGCTGTGGTCGCAACCGGCTCTCATGAGTGGGAAAACCGCTTAGAGAACGGCATTTGGACTTACTCCTTAGACGATATTTGGTCTGGCTTACACTCTTGCTATGCCTCGCTGCAAGAGGATGTGCAAAAGCGTTATGGCTTGGAGATCACCACTTTAAAGGCCATCGGCTTCTCGGCTATGATGCACGGCTACTTAGCTTTCAATAAGGCTGGCGACCTCTTAGTTCCTTTCAGAACTTGGCGTAATTCCAACACTCACGCTGCCTCTGAGAAGCTCACCGAGTACTTACAGTTCAACATCCCAGAGCGTTGGTCTATTGCCCACCTCTATCACTGCATCATCAACCACGAGCCACACGTCAAGGACGTCGATTTCTTTACCACTTTAGCTGGTTACATCCACACCAAGCTCACCGGTAAGCGCGTCTTAGGTATCGGTGATGCCGCCGGTATGTTCCCAATTGACTCGACTAAGTTTGATTACGACGAGGCCCTCCTCACCAAGTTCTCTGATCTCATCAAGGATGAAGGCTTCTCTTGGAAGATCCGCGACATCCTGCCTCAGGTTTTAGTGGCAGGCCAAGATGCAGGCACCTTAACTGCTGAGGGCGCCAAGCTCTTAGATCCAAGTGGCAAGCTGCAAGCTGGCATCCCACTGTGCCCTCCTGAGGGTGATGCTGGTACTGGTATGGTGGCTACTAATGCTGTGGCAGTGCGTACTGGTAACGTTTCTGCTGGTACCTCGATCTTTGCCATGGTGGTGTTAGAGAAGGCTTTACAAAAGCTCCACCGTGAGATCGATATGGTCACCACTCCAGATGGTCTGCCTGTGGCCATGGTGCACGCTAACAACTGCACCTCCGACCTCAATGCTTGGGTCAACCTCTTCGGTGAGTTCGCTGAACTTGCTGGCGCTAAGCTCGATGCCAACCAGCTCTTCGGTCTGCTCTACAACAACGCCTTAGAGCACGGTGATGCTGATTGCGGCGGCTTAATGAGCTACGGCTACTTCTCCGGTGAGTTCATCACTGGCTTAGAGGAAGGCCGTCCACTGTTTGTGCGCACTCCTCACGCTAAGTTCAACCTTGCCAACTTTATGCGCACCCATCTCTATGCCTCTTTAGGTGCCATCAAGATTGGTATGGACATCTTGGTCAAGGACGAGCAGGTCAAGATCGATCGCCTCTTAGGCCATGGTGGCTTATTCAAGACCAAGGGAGTGGGTCAGCAGTTTATGGCTGATGCCATCAACGTCCCTGTGTCGGTGATGGAGACTGCTGGTGAAGGCGGCCCATGGGGTCAGGCTGTGCTCGCTTCCTACATGATCGACAAGGAAGAGGGCGAGACCTTACCACAATACTTACAAAACAAGGTCTTTGCTGACGCTCAGGGTAGCACTTTAAGCCCAATTGCCGCTAATGTTGCCGGCTACAACAAGTTCATCGAAAACTACAAGGCTGGCTTAGCTGCTGAAAAGGCCGCTGTTGCCGCTTTAAAGGATGAGCAGTAACAAGGCTTAGTGGCTAGCTATCGGGCCATCGAGCCATAGAGCTAGCTACTTAGCTGCTAGCATGAGTATCTAGTGTTCAGCTAGTGTTCAGCTAGTGCTCTGCTAGTGCTTGGCTCCTAGCGCGAGGTGTGGCCGCACTGGGAGCTATTTCGTGGTCTGTGCCTGACTCCAGCTGCAAAACTCGCAATTTGAGGTGCTCTTGCATCGCTTTAGCAGCTGCTATTCTTTTGCAAGAGGCCGATAAAAAAGCGGATTGAGTCTTATTGGGCGTATAATGGCCGCAACTTAAACAAGAGGTAGTTGTTTTTATTATGAAGAGTCTTTCCAAGCTGTTTGCTGCCGCAGCCTTAGCTGTAGGTGCAGCTGTTGTTGCCCAACCTGCTACTGCTGCTTCTGGCGATGCTAGCAGCCCTGTTAAGGTGTTCTACTACTCCCTTAATGACTTGTTCATCAATCAGTTGAGCGCCTCTTTACAAGACCGCGCTTTGGCCAACCACATCAAGTTAGCTCAGTACGATGCTAACGACGATTTGCTGCGCCAAATCTCGCAATTGCAAACTGCACTCTCGATCAACCGTGATCACACCCCAATCTTAGTCAACCCTGTGGACACCAAGAACGGTACTGCCGCTCTGCGTGCTGCTCGTCAGGCTAAGGTGCCAATCATCTTCTTTAACCGCAAGCCATCTGACGAGGCTTTAAAGAGCTATCAGGATGCTTGGTATGTGGGTACCAATCCATCTTCTGCTGGTTACTACCAAGCAGAAATCGTCAATGATTACTTTAAGGCTAACCCAGAAGCCGACAAGAACAAGGATGGCGCCATTTCCTACGTCATGTTAAAGGGTGAAGCAGGCCACCAAGACACCTCCGCTCGCTCCAATGGCTTTGTGCGCAATCTCGTAGACGCTGGCGTTAAGTTAAAGCCAGTAGAGTCGGTCAACGCCAACTGGTCGCAAGCTACCGCCCAAAACCAAATGGTTAACATCATTGAGCGCAATGGCTTAGCTAACATCGAGCTGATCGTCTGCAACAACGATGCTATGGCTTTAGGTGCTGTGATGGCTTTGCAAGCTGAGGGCTACAATGTCCCAGATTCTAAGGATCCAACCAAGTTCGTTCCTGTTGTGGGTATTGATGCTTTGCCACCTGCTTTAGATGCAGTGGAGCGTGGCACCATGATTGGTACTGTGCTCAACGACTACAGCAGCATGGCTGACGTTATGATGCGCATCACCGAAGCCTACCTCAATGGCGAGGTGGTCACCGATGACCTTATCGGCTATGAGATCAAGGATAAGGTTATCGAGATCCCATACGTCAAGGTCACCAACGACAATATCGATCAGGTACGCTAAAGCATAAATCAGCGTTAGTGATCTGATCTTAAGCCGCACCTTGCGGTGTGGCGGCAGGCTCCAAGCCGCAGCTTTGCTGCGGTTTGGAGCCTTTGCTTTTTGCGCTGTTGCCGCTCCCGTCGAGTTCGACCAATCACAACTTGTATCCTGCCTTCTTGCCTGCCTGCCTGCCTGTTTCTTGGCTTTTGCTGCCAGCAAGCTGCCATTAACCTGCCATTAACTTGGCGCTATAACCACCTCCACAAAAAGTTTAGCCAAACTAGAGCAAAGGCTCCTGAAAGTATCAAGCAAGGTGTACAGTAGATTGCTACTATTCGTATAGTACGGGCATAAACACGCCGTTTCTGAAGCTATACGTTGTGATCACCAAATGAAAATTAGTGACCAGCTAACGTCGATCTAAAGCCGTGCTCAGATTTGCCTTAAATATGTGGGTTTGTTGCGTCAGATGATACGAATAGTGCCATTCAGCCGTTCACCCTATTTGATACTTTCAGGAAGGCTGAGACCAGTCTTAAAGCGAGCGTTGACCGACATTTGTGTGCGCGCACGTGGCTTTTATTAAGATACAAACTTGCAGTTTTGTGTTCTTTGCGCACGGTATTTGCCTGAGAACGGGAATAACCGTTCTATTTGTGACGGTTTGTTCAGTTTCGGGCAGGAAAGCTAATACCTTTAGCGTGCCTGTCGATAGATTGTGGTATGTGGAGAGTGGCCAAAGACTTACAGCCTTGCAGCTACTTTTAGCGATGAATCCTTAAGCTCAAAAAGCCCTAAGCTCTAAGCTCGATGTTTGAAGCTCGAAGCTTGAAGCTCTAAGCGCAAGGGCTAGCTAAACTGGTTTTAGGTAGTAACTGTTGTAGGTTGTGGTTGCTAGGTGTATGGCCTTTTGGGATGTGATGTAGATGTTGTCTGCTTTTTACAATATGAGCACGCGCGCTAAGTTGCTTAGCAGCTTCGTGGTTGTGATTTTGCTCAATTTGTTTGTTACTGTGACCTCTATTAGCTCAATTATGAAGGCGCAAGAAGGCGCTGCGATTATTGAGGGCGTGGCACAAAGGAGCATGGGCCGCGCTATTGGTTTCCAAGAGAAGATGATTGAGGGTAATGCTTTCTGGCTGGCTGGTTTGAACTTGCAAAACAAGTCGGTGAGCATTTCTGAGTTTAAGCGTCGTGCTAAGGACTACATCACGAACTTCCATGATGTGGTTAGATCATTCGGTGCCGAGTCGATCAACCAAGATATCCTCAAGGCCATGCCTGAGTATGGCAAGTTAGCTGATCGTATTCGTGCCGATGCCCAAAGAGCTGCTGACTCTATGGAGAAGCTGTTACCTGAGATTGCTCTGTTGATGGGTGAAGATAGCCGCGATCAAATTGAGCTGCTCTTAGGCAAGTACCTGATTGAAGCTTATCCACACGCATCGGCCGCTATTTCGACCTGTACCGCCATTTTGGGTATGCAGGCTAACTTCAATGCGCAGATGGCTCTGCAAAACACCGATCCTAAGATGGTTTACACCTCGTTAGTCTTAGCTGTGATCTCGGTGGTGTTGGCTCTGTTCTTAGCCATCTTTATCGCAGGTTACATCTCCCGCAATCTGCAAGAGCAGATTGTGTGCTTGCGTGCCTTGTCTGAAGGTAACTTTACGCAAAAGTTACCAGACACCTACAAGGATGAGTTTGGCGAGAGCATGAAGATGCTGGGCAACATGCGTTCTGCCATTGAGCGCATCATCAAGATGACCAAAGATGCTTGCGACAAGCTGCAAAACGAGATGCGCAACCTCCAGCAAGTCTCCCATGAGATCACCTCTACCTCTCATGATGTGCAGAACCAAGCTGTGACTGTGGCTGCCGCTTCCGACCAAATGGTGTCGACCACTGCTGATATCGCTAAGAACTGTGAGTCTGCTGCTAATGGAGCAGGTGAATGCCAGAGTATGACTCAAGAGAGCTTTGATAAGGTGCAGCAAGCTGTCGACAACATCCGTACTCAGTCGGAGCACACTCGCGATAACGCTAACAAGATTGAGAGTCTGGCTCGTCAGTCCAACAAGATTGGTTCTATCGTCAGTACCATTGATGAGATTGCCGCTCAAACCAATCTCTTGGCTTTGAACGCTGCTATTGAGGCTGCCCGTGCTGGTGAAGCCGGTCGTGGCTTTGCGGTGGTGGCTGATGAAGTGCGTGCTCTTGCAAGCCGTACTACCGCCTCGACCAAAGAGATCTCCGCCATGGTGCGCACGATTCAGGACGATGCTGCCGCTGCAACCGAGTCCATTACCACCTCGGTGACCAATATGGACACTATTGCTGAAGATGCTCAGGGTATTTTGACCTTGCTTACTGATGTCACCTCGCACGTCAGCCAAGTTACCGGTCAGATCACTCACATTGCCACTTCGGCTGAAGAGCAGACTTCAGCTACTGCCGAGATCTCCTCTAACATGCAGCGCGTAAGCACCGCTACAACCAACATGAGTGAGGATGCACAAAACCAATATGCATCGATGGAGCAAGCCTACTCAGACTTACAGCGCTTACGTGAAGCTTTAGACTTCTTTAAGACTGCTTAGGATCTAAGGTGCCGTAACGGCGCCCGCCCCTAAACATCCCAGTGCCTGCAGCTGTTGTGAAAGGACAATGCCTGCGGGCACTGTGTTTTTGTGCGCTAAGTACGGCGATTAAATGAACCTCAGTAATTTGTGATTTTGATCAAGTTTAGCTAGGGCGTTCCATTCATATGCGAACCTTATCACAGAACTAAAACCTCTCAAGATTGGTTCGCTTATCTGTAGGAGTATTGCAATATACTGACTTATTTTTTTAAGTTTTCTGTTGGCCCGTGAGGTAAACCTTGTTATCCCAAGCACCCCTAGCTAAGTTCCTTGAAAAAAGAATGGCCTCAAAGCTCAATATCGCTGAGGCTGGCGCTTCCTGTGATGCGGCCACGGGCTCGGCGGCAGAGGATGCGTTCAATCGCAATCGTCCTATGCTGCCACCTAATAACACTGATCAGCTGGGTAGCCAACTTGAGTCGTATCTCAAGGATCCTAACACCAATACAGTTGAGTCAGAGGAACCTATGCCAGTCATAAGTCGTGAGTTCACTGTCGCCACTCTTATGCAGAAAGAGATCAGCAGAGCCCACGCTTGCGAGTTCGTGCTAGGGTACAACTTGACTTGGACAGCCATTCAGCAAGACGCTAGAAAAAAAGAAGCTGTAGACTTCTTGAGTAGACTTGTGTCCGATTATGACAAGCAATACCACATCGATAACAGGGATGCTGACGTTTCAATATACGACTTTAGCACCTCTATTACGTTGATCCTAATAGGATTCATGCAAGGCGAGCCGTTGATTACAAACTGGTTAGCCAAGGTCAATTCTAACTGGCTTCTTCGCGGCCACCTAACAGCCCTATTGCCATCAATGCT
>CALXYZ010000015.1 GCA_944393075.1 uncultured Anaerobiospirillum sp.
TCAAATCAGTTTTTAAAGAGCACAAACGGCGTAAATAAGCTGTTTGTTTAAAGAAATTAACTTGGAATTTCAAGTTAATTACTTGGCTAAGAGTCGCAGTCTCTTGCTTTTGTTAAGAGATTATCAGCATAGCTACTGATAATTTCACAGTTATCTATGCGAAAAGCACATAGTGTGGACATGTTGATCTTGTGTCCTTTTCGCTTGTTGTAGTCAGCAATGGAGCTTTTAAGACCTGATTGTGGGTCATAGATAAAGCAAATGCCATTCTCTCGCAAAACAGACACAATGTGCCCACCGGCAAGCCTGTTGGTTGTTGATGTCGTGCTCCACGTCCACTGCAAAGAAAATCGCTGCCCCTCTTGAACCAGTTCATTGAGCTCAGCAAAGGAGTCGATCTTGATGACGTCTGGTGGTGCTCCAGTAACTGGGTTGTACCAAATGCCTGAGCAAAATTGGCCTAACTTAAAGCTCATGTTTTGCTTATTCTTATAGCATCCTTGAGCTGCAACGTTGTATCCACGACGTCGCATTTCGTTTGCTACAACACAAGTTTGGCAGTTGATACGATATGGGTAGTATTTTCGGCCAAGCTTGTCGATAGAAAAAGCAGAAACTTCATTGAAATTAGGGTTGCCCTTGAGTTCGTTGGCCTCAGCAAAGCTCATTGGCTTGCCTTTAGTCACGCCTGCTACAGTATTAGGCGCATAGGCATGATCACCATTGCTGCTAAGTTGGTGCAGCTTGCCAAAGCCGCGCTCAATAGCTTGGCCAAATGTGGTTACACCTTCGCTTTGCTGCAGTAACTCCAGAGCTTCTTTAGCAGCGTTTTGGGCTGTTATCAATGGGGACATTAACAGCTTCCTGCCTGAGTAATCTGCATTTTGGATCGCAGTCCAGCACTGATAATGCAGGAGATTAGCTTTCAGGTAGTGTGCCATAGCAGGTGTAAAAATAGGCGCTGGCAGAGTGCTAGAACCTAATGCCATGCTTACGTGAGTGAAGGTATTGAGCAACCACTGCGTTGGGTTTTGTTTGCTCGCCCATGTAGTGCCCAGCTGTCTCAACTCAGTAACCAGCCCAGAATGAACGTTTTTGGCTGAGTCTTTGACTACCGTCTCAAACTGGTAACCGCACACTTTCCTCATCAGTGCACTGGTCTTCTGAATTTGGTCAGCTAATCTTTGCTCAGCATCTGGTAGCTTCTTTGCGGCATGCTCACGCAGCATTTTGGCGTGGGCTTGTAAGGCCTTGTCGCCACGAGCCACCATTTCTTTAGTAGGAGGCGTTGGTTCATAGTTGCCAACTGCGTTAGGGTGCGCACCGATGAACTTCATCGCATCATAAATCAGTAATTCGCGATGAATTTGGTCATAGCACTGTTGTTGCTCAGAGTTCTCAAACTTAACCCCATTAGGGGCAGTCCACCTAGGATCAAGCAAGGCTCTAAAGCCCTTAGCAAGGTGTTGCTTCCTGTCTTCATCAGTGATGAACTCAAGCATAGCGTTGAGCTGTGGTACTGATGGAACATTGAATCCATCACGGACGGAGCCAGTGTAGCCTAAGAGTTCTGCAGCGGAAGCGATCTTCTGAGCTGATTGTTTGATCTCGCTGATCTCATCAAGACGCTGGCCGTTGTACTTGCCACCCAAACCGCCGAGTATTTTGCCAGTGCCTTTTTCGATCAGTACTGGTTGACCTTTCTTGTCTTCACCATTTGGATGAACGGTGACCCATTTGGTGTCGACAGCAGCGTCAGCAGCAAGACTGCGCTTTTGTGCTAGCAAAAGCTCTGCAATATAAGCACTTTGGCTTTTCTTCTCAGCTAAAGAGTCAGCGTAGTAACGATTATAGACTTCACGCAATGAAGCGCTAACTGCTTGAGTCATGTCATAGCCAAGCGACAAAAGCAGACCCAAGTCAACGCTTAAGCCATGGCTTAGCTTGTGTACAGCGGTGACCACCAAATCATGCTGGATCTTCTCAAGGGCTGACTCAAAAGCCTTTTGCGGTGTTGGCTTCACAACTACACCATCATTGGTAGCAGATGAGATGGCCTTTTGAGATGCCAGTAGTAGCTTATCTTCGTAAGCTTTATTGAACTCTTTGCCAATGTTGGTAAGGATCTGTGTCAGACGATCTTTGTGGGCGATATTATCGACCATAAGATTGGCGATAGTACGGGCCATTTGGGCTTGTTCAGCACTACCTTGGGCAAAGTGCATGTGATCTTTCCAGTGGGAAGTACTATCAGGAGAGATCTCGTGCTTGATGAGCCCTTGAGCTACTTGGCTCACAACGTTGCGCACGTCATACTTGCCTTTGCCCTTGATTGAAGCGTAATGCGGTGCTGCTCTAGTAAGCGCAGCAATTACGTTTTCACTATTAGGAGTAGAGGCATGATCACGGAGCCTGATTAACTGCTCACTACCGTATCCCACATAGAGTAATGCGTTTTGCAGGCGATTTTGGGCAGCATGGGTTGGCTTGCCCTGTTGGTCTAACAAGCCTTTCTGCTCTGCTTTAGGAAAAGAGTGCACGAATACGGTAGAGCTTTCGATTGTAGGTTTGCCATCGGTGTAGAGCTTAACCTTGCTGAGATTAAGGTGCTTGCTGTCTTTGATGGCTTGTGAGACAGCTGCAGATTTCTTTTGCTTCTTGCCTAAACCTGTGAGGTCTCCCATACTAACTTTAGGGAGGCCTAAGGCTGTTGCACCAGCCTTTGGCCTAGAAGACGCGCCATTATTGTATGGCGTGTCCTTTTGAGTAACTGAGGATTGTTGCATAGCAACTCCTTCTGTTCGTTGGTAGAAATAAGATCTTGCGCAAAATCAGTGGTGCACCGCAGCTCAACTATGGCCATAGAGCGAAGATGCATGGGAAGCAGTTTAGGGAGTGAGTTTTATTAGTTGCAATAGCTTTTAGTGATTTGATTGGTGATGATTTGTGATGATTCACTAAGATACAGCAAAGACATGTTTGTTTTACGCATGAAGCGCTTCTGATGCTGCGCAACACTTCTACGCATAGCTTGAAGTGGTACGATTTTGCTTACCGTTATAAGACTAAGGTCGGTTATGGTCGAAGATGGCTTGTGACGACCATGAGGTGACAGTAATGAGATTCGATCTCAAGAAATTTTAGATGCGCCATGGCCTTGAAAAGTGCTCTAGCCGTCCCCATGTATTTGAGCAATGGTGTTTGTTGGTGCAAACACCAAAGGTTTTAGACGCTACCCTTTCCTCAGGCTAAGGTTTCGCTCTTCGCTCTTTACTCATCACGCATGCAAAATAGCGTGTTCGCTAGGGCAAGCGGTCTGAGGAAAGTGCAGCGTTGGGCCTCTATCTTAGGTAGCAGGCTGTGTTCGGTTTTATTTTTCCCCGTGGCGGTAATTAAGATGCCAGATTTTGATAACAAGCAAAACGTCCAAGATGCCATCAACACTTTAAATGCACAGCAGCAAAATGCTGCTAACAATGCTGGTGCTGTGGGCGCGGCAGAGCAGGAATTGGCCGCTCGTGTGGCTGCTGCCTATCAGCAAAATGATGGCACCAATGTCAATGCCGATAGCCGTGGTGAGTTCTTCCGCAGCTTAAACGGCTTTAATGGCCCACAAGCTCAGGCTCAAGCCCAAGCACAAATGAAGGCTATGCAAGAGGCTCAAGCCCAAACCCAGCAGGGTCAAGCACAAGGTGCTGCTACCCCAGAGGGTATGACTGGTGTTGCTTCAGAGAGCATGCACAACGCTTCTTTCAACGCTAACGGTGATCCTGATTACCCTGATGCCAATATCTCCTTTGCCCATGACGGTGAAGATGACACCGATTTAGAGATGGAGAACCGTGCTTACTTAGCTGGTGATGAGAGCGAGGAGTTAGTTGAGCTTGCCGAGCAGAACAAGGAGCTGCAAGAGGAAGTCACTCAGCTGAAGGGCATGATGGATATGCTCAAGCAGGCTATGGCTACTGAGCACGATAAGATGCTGCGTGCCGTGGCTGAGGCTGATAACGTCCGTAAGCGTGCCGAGCAGGATGTGGATCGTGAGCGTAAGTACGCTTTAGAGAAGTTCGTCCGCGCCTTATTACCTGTCTACGACGCTTTGGAAAAGGCTTTAGAGTTCTCCGATCGCAACAACGAGGCTACCAAAGCCACCATCGACGGTGTGGAGAATACCTTAACCCTGTTCTTAAAGGAGTTAGGTAACTTCGGCGTGCAGCTCGAAGACCCAACTGGCAAGCCATTTGACCCTAACTTCCATCAGGCCATTTCCATGGTGCCATCTACTGATGTGCCAAACAACCATGTGCTCAACACCGTGCAAAAGGGCTTCTTATTAAATGGCCGCGTGGTGCGTGCTGCTATGGTGATCGTCGCTAAGCAGCCTTAATGTCTGCTGCCTGCTGCCTGTAAGGAAAGCGAGAGCAGTGCTCTCTTAGCAAGATCTAAAAGTGAGGCCTGCCTTGGTGCAGGCCTTGCTATTTCTGGAGCTAACGAAGTCTTATCTGTGGTCTTGGGCTGGGTTCTTTGGCTCTGGGTTGGATGGGGAAGGGTGTTTATGGCTACTACAGCAATAAGGGTTGTCGGCATTGACTTAGGTACAACCAAGTCTTGTGTGGCTCTGTACGATGGTGAGCGGGTACGCGTCCTAAAAAACTCTGAAGGCTGTACCACCACACCATCGGTGGTGGCCTATGACATTAGCGGTTCTGTCCTTGTAGGTGATGCGGCCAAGCGCCAAGCTGTAGTGAATCCCCAATCTACTATCTATGGCATCAAGCGCTTAGTCGGACTCAGCTTTGCTCAAGATACAGTGCTTATCTACCGTGAGCTTTGTCCTTATGCCATTGTCGCCGGATCTGAAGGTGAGGCGTGGGCAGAGGCTAATGGTACTAAGCTTGCGCCACCTCAGGTGATTGCCGAGATTCTCAAGAAGCTCAAACGCACTGCTGAAGACTTCGCGGGCAAAGAAGTCCGTGAAGTAGTACTGACCTGTCCTGCCCTTTTTAATACCAAACAACGCCAAGATCTTCAAAATGCAGCTCTGCTTGCAGGTTTAGAGGTACGCCGTATCGTCTGTGAGAGCACGGCCGCCGCCCTTGCCTATGGTGAGGAACAGGTAGTATCCGCAGCCGCTAATGTGGGCGCAGGCGCAGGAGTAGGTACAGGAGCAGGTGCGGGCGCTGCTAAGGGTACTGCTAATGGTGGATTGACCGAGGGCGAGAGCAAGATCGTCGTCTTTGATTTTGGTGGTGGCGGTGTCAATGTCAGCGTGCTTGATTTGAGTATCATCGATGGCGAAAAGACCTACGAGGTGCTTGCTGTCAACGGTGATAGCTCGGTTGGTGGTTCTGACTTTGATAATCGCTTGGTCAGCCATATTGTGGCTTGCTACAAACAGCAGCGCGGTATTGATTTGAGACGTGATAAGCGCGCTAAACAGCGTCTGCTTGAGGCCTCAGAAAAAGCCAAGATCGAACTTTCATATCTGCAACAGACTGATGTGACCTTACCTTACATCACCGCCGATAAAACTGGGCCTAAGCACCTCAACATCACTATCACGCGCTCCAAATTTGAATCCATAGTCTCTGATTTGGTCAAAAAGGCCATGGGAGTAGTGCACACTGCTCTCAGTGAGGCGCATGTTGTGCCGCAAGACATCGACGAAGTGGTGTTAGTCGGAGGTCAGGCACAGATGCCGCTGGTACAAAAGGCTCTTACTGATTTTTTTGGTAAAGCGCCTAAGCAAAGTGTGAGCTCTGAAGAGGCGGTAGCAACTGGTGCTGCATTGTATGCAGCTGCTATTGCAGGACAGCGTGATGACATCATGCTCTTAGACGCAACTTCGCTACCAATAGGCATTGAGCTCAATGACGGCGATGTAGTTCCTGTCTTTGCGCGCAATACCACCATCCCAGCACAAAAAACCTATGTCATCCCAACCATGGAGGATAATCAGACTGCATTGTTGCTCCATGTGGTACAAGGCACAGGCACCCAGGCTAAGTCTGCGGATAATGTGTCTTTAGGTCACTTCCTGATCGATGGCATCAAGCCAGCACCCAAAGGATCCACTCAAATAGCAGTAGCATTTGATCTCGATCAGCAGGGGCAATTGAGTCTCAGCGCTAAGGTTGTCGCTTCGGGGACAGAACTATCTGTCAGCCGCCAAAGCAAGATCGATGAGATCAGCACAGCGCCAACCCCATTGGGCATGGTCACACCAGCACAAGCAAAAACCGCAACCGCAACCGCGGCTGCGGCAGCCGCCGCCTCTGCCTCTGCTCACGCCCAGACAGCAGCAAATGTGTCGCATGTAGAGAAGAGTGCTGAGGATTTTGTGGCGGCACTGAGCTTGGTGCCTGATGAGGCACGAACCCAGATCAGTGAGTACATCGCCACCGAGATCAAGACAGTACGTAATCGCGCCGCCCGTGATATTGAGCGTGAGCGTAAGTTTGCGTTAGAGCGGTACGTTAAAGCGCTGCTGCCTATCTACGACTCGCTAGAAAAAGCCCTTGAGCTCTCAGATCGTAACAACGAGGCCACTAAGGCTACTATCGATGGTGTAGAGCAAACTTTAGCCTTGTTCTTAAAGGAGCTCACCTCGTTTGGTGTGACATGTGATGATCCAACGGGCAAACCTTTTGACCCAAACTTCCACCAAGCAGTGTCCTTGGTGAGCACCACTGATGTCCCTAACAACCATGTTCTGAACACTATGCGCAAGGGCTTTATCCTCAATGGGCGGGTGGTACGACCTGCAATGGTCATTGTGGGACGGGCGCCGCAACAGTGATTTTGGGAAGATCTTAAGGTGGCCTTGAGGTAGCCAAGTGTGATCTGGAGGTGATATTGAGGCGGCTTGGTAGTGGTTTGGTGTGATTTTTAAATCTGTGCTGAGCTTTTTTGCAGCTTGCAAATGGCGTCGGCATGGGTTTTTTGCTGCTTTATTTAAAATTTTTTTGTGTTTGCACTTGAAAAGTATGGGCTAGGCCCCCATTTCATTAAGCAGTTAGAGAACAGAATTTTCAAAGTACCAACAACACTGTAGAGCCTCTAAGCGATGGCAAAAGATCGCGTAGGACTTGAGGTGTCGAGGCTCTAACTGAGATAAGGTCTGCAATCGCGCATCGCCTGTTTTGATTCGTGAAATGTGGTTGCAGAGACTTGCCGTAGCAGTGTTTGAGCTCTTTGCTAAGGTGTCTTCTCCCCTAGGGTGCTTTCGAGCGTCAGACTTTATCGATTGATTGATCTTGTTGGTTCTGTTTTGGCAATGAGCCTCAACAAGCTCTGGTGAAAACAAACTCCAAGATTAAACTTTGGGAAAGATTCGACTAAAGAGCTCACGGTACTTATACCGGCTTTTAAAGCGGAGATTTGAAATGGGAAAAATCATTGGTATTGACTTAGGTACTACCAACTCTTGCGTTGCAGTGTTAGATGGCGACAAGGTTCGCGTGCTCGAGAATTCCGAAGGTCGTCGTACTACTCCTTCGATCGTGGCTTATGCTGATGACGGCGAGATCTTAGTTGGTGATGCTGCTAAGCGCCAAGCCGTTACCAACCCTAACAAGACCCTGTTCGCTATCAAGCGTTTAATCGGTCGTCGTTACGACGATATCGAAGTGCAACGCGACCTCTCCATCATGCCTTACAAGATCGTTAAGGCTGACAACGGTGACGCTTGGGTTGAGGTAAACGGCTCTAAGCTTGCTCCTCCACAGGTTTCCGCTGAAGTCTTAAAGAAGATGAAGAAGACTGCAGAGGACATCTTAGGTGAGGAGATCAAAGAGGCTGTTATCACCTGCCCTGCATACTTCAACGACTCCCAACGTCAGGCTACTAAGGACGCTGGCCGTATTGCTGGCTTAGACGTCAAGCGCATCATCAACGAGCCTACCGCAGCTGCTATTGCTTACGGTGAGGATAAGGCCAAGGGTGAGCAAAAGATCGCTGTTTACGACTTAGGTGGTGGTACTTTCGATATCTCTATCATCGACATCGACGAGATTGACGGTGAGAAGACTTTCGAAGTGTTATCCACCAACGGTGATACCCACTTAGGTGGTGAGGACTTCGACAACCGCATCATCAACTACTTAGTTGAGGAGTTCAAGAACCAGCAGAACGTTGACTTACGTCAAGATCAATTAGCTCTGCAACGCTTAAAGGAAGCAGCTGAGAAGGCCAAGATTGAGCTTTCTTCTTCGCAGCAGACCGATGTGAACTTACCATACATCACTGCCGATGCTACCGGCCCTAAGCACATGAACATCAAGATCACTCGTGCTAAGCTCGAAGCCTTAGTCGAGGATCTGGTGAACAAGACCTTAGAGCCTGTGAAGACCGCTTTAAACGACGCTGGCTTATCCGTAAGCGAGATCAACGACGTGATCTTAGTCGGTGGTCAGACCCGTATGCCAATGGTGCAGAAGTTAGTCGCTGATTTCTTCGGCAAGGATCCTCGTAAGGACGTCAACCCAGACGAGGCTGTGGCTATCGGTGCTGCTATTCAAGGTGGCGTGTTATCCGGCACCAAGAATGACGTGCTCTTGTTAGACGTTACCCCACTGTCCTTAGGTATTGAGACCTTAGGCGGTGTGATGACCACCTTAATTCCTAAGAACACCACCATCCCAGCTAAGAAGTCGCAAGTCTTCTCCACTGCTGAGGACAATCAGCCAGCTGTGACCATTCACGTGCTGCAAGGTGAGCGTAAGCGCGCCTCTGACAACAAGTCCTTAGGTCAGTTCAACTTAGAGGGTATCGACCCAGCTCCACGTGGTGCTCCACAGATCGAAGTTACTTTCGACATCGACGCTGACGGTCTGATCCACGTGTCTGCTAAGGACAAGAAGACTGGCAAGGAGCAACAGATCACCATTCAGTCCTCTTCTGGTCTGTCTGATGACGATATCGAGCGCATGGTGCGTGAGGCTGAGGCTCACAGCGCTGAGGACAAGAAGTTCGAAGAGTTAGCTGGTGCCCGTAACCGCGCTGACAACACCATCCACGTTGCTCGTAAGCAAATGGCTGACTCCAACGTCTCTGACGCCGATAAGGCTGAGGTGGAGCGCGCTATCAACGCCTTAGAGATCGCTATCCGCGGTGACAACAAGGCTGACATCGAGAGCGCCGAGAAGAAGGTGATGGAGTCCTTACAGGTCGTGATGAGCAAGGCTTCGCAGCAAGCTCAGGCTCAGCAATCTCAAGCTCAGCAGCAGCAACAGCAGCAGCAAGAGAGCGCCAAGCCAGAGGACAACGTAGTCGACGCTGAGTTCGAAGAGGTTAAGGACGACAAGAAATAATCGACTCTGATCTTGGATCTTCCTGATCATGAGCATCGATTAGATCTCATCAGTCTAAAGCGTAAAAGTAGCTGAAATACGACGATAGTACGATTCAGCTACTGATACAGCGCTATCTAAGCCGCTGCGTGCTGAGCACACGGCGGCTTAGTGTAGGTAGGAAAAAGCGGACGGAGCAATCTGCCCGCTTTTTAGGCTTTAGGCTTTAGCGCTTTTAGTGGGACTTTGGTGAATAGAGTTGGTTCTACGCAATTTGGTTCTACACAAGAACGCTAAAGCCTAAGCAGCTAAAAATCTAAGAGATTGAGCATGGCAACAAAACGTGACTATTATGAGGTGCTGGGATTAAAGCGTGACGCTAGTGATGATGATATCAAGCGTGCCTTTAAGCGCCTCGCCATTAAGTATCACCCAGACCGCAACAAGGAAGCTGACGCTGGCGAAAAGTTCCGCGAGATCAACGAGGCCTATCAGGTCTTGTCCGACCCACAAAAGCGTGCCGCTTACGATTCTGGTGGTTTTGATGCCGTGGAAAATCAAGGCGGTCCAGGCTTTGATCCTTTTGGTGGTAATGGCGCTGATTTCGCTGACATCTTTGAGAGTATCTTTGGTGGCGGCGGTTTCGGTGGCTTTGGTGGCGGTGGTCAACGTCAACGTCGCACCGGCCCAGTGCCACAGCGTGGCCGCGATATGCGTGTCTACATCGATATGACCTTAGAGCAGGCAGTAAAGGGCTTAACCAAGGAAATTAAGTTAAGCTCGCTGCGTACCTGCCCTGAATGTCATGGAGAAGGCACTAAAGATCCAAAGTCGCGTAAAGAGTGTCCATATTGCCATGGTTCTGGTGTTACTGTGGCACAAAACGGTATCTTCAGAGTACAAAGAACCTGTGATCACTGCCATGGCGAAGGCTTTATTGTTACTGACCCTTGTAAGAAGTGTAATGGCACTGGTCGCACCAAGCAGACTCGTACCATCAAGATCACTATCCCACCAGGGTTGGATTCTGGCCAATACGTCACTGTAGCTGGTGAGGGTGAGTCAGGTATTCATGGCGGCCCTAACGGCGATCTGATGGCCGTGGTGCGTGTAGCTGAGCACAAGCTCTTTAAGCGTGATGGCAACAACCTCTACTGCGAGGTGCCAATCAGTTTTGCTACTGCCGCTTTAGGTGGCAAGGTCACTGTACCTACCTTAGATGGTAAGTTGGCTTTAACCATCGAGCCTGGTACACAAACTGGTACCACTTATCGCTTAAACGGCAAGGGTGTCCCATCGCCACTGCCTAACCGTCCACGTGGTCATTTATACTGCACTGTGATCGTTGAGACTCCAGTGAACTTGACTGACTACCAAAAGGATCTGCTGCATAAGTTAGAGCAGTCCTTAGACGGTGATAGCGAAAAGGATGAGGCTAAAGACAGTAAGTCGAGCTCCAGCTCTAAGTCCAAAGCCAATTCGCAAAAGCCAATGATGCAGCGCTTCGCTGACAACGTGGCTGACTTCTTTAAGAATTTAGGCAAGTAGTTAGTTGTACAGGCGCTGGTGCAGGCTGACATTTGGGAGCCTGCATTTGGCAAAAAGAAAAAGGCCAATCTGGTGGTGTTTGCCGCGAGATTGGCTTTTTCATGCGTTTTGTGGGCGCAGTTGTTTTGTCTTGCCTAAATGCTATAATCGCTGTGCAATTAGAATTACAGGCGCTTGGTGCTGCTTAGCATCCGGCGTTTTTTCTTTTTCTAAGCAAAGATTTTTGTGTTTTCAAATCGCCGAGAGGCTGACAGAGATATCTCAAGGAGGCTCCGAGCGGTTTATTTTAGAGGTAGTTTGATGGAACAAACACCAATGACTGCTCGTGGTGAGCAACTGTTACGTGAAGAGTTAGAGCGCTTAAAGACCCAAGAGCGTCCACGCATTACCGCCGCTATTGCTGAGGCGCGAAGCCATGGCGACTTAAGTGAGAATGCTGAGTACGACGCTGCCAAGGAAGAGCAGGGTCTGTGCGAAGCTCGTATCAAGGACATTGAGGCCAAGCTGGCTTCTGCCAACATCATCGATGTGACCAAGCTGAAGACCTCGGGCCCATTAAAGGTGGTCTTTGGTTGCACTGTGACCTTAATCGACGTTGATACCGATAAAGAAATCACCTACAAGATTGTTGGCGAGGACGAGGCAAGCATCGAGAACAACCTCATGTCCTACAAGACCCCAATTGCCAAGGGTTTATTAGGCAAAATGGAAGGCGATGAAGTCTCCATTAAGATTCCTAAGGGCACTGTGACCTACGAGATCTCTGAGGTTAAGTACGTCCTCTAAGCTTGGCTATGTTTAGCTTAGCCAAGCTTAGCCAAGCTTAGCTGAGCTAAGCTAAGCTTATCGGCCGTGCTGCGCAGTATAGACAATTTGCTGCGTGGTATGGCCTTTTGTGTTTTTACTTGCTGTTGTTGCTTGGTTACCGCCTTTGTCATTGCATGTGGCGTACAATCAGAAGTCAAGATGACTCATTAGAGCGCAGATTGAGGGCTAAGTAATGCGAGCATTTAAGTTAGTTGGTGTGCTGCTGAGCGCAGCGTTGCTAGTAGGTGCAATGATGACGAGCACTGCACAGGCAGCGAGCAAGTTTGATAAAGGGAACTGCTCGGTCAACGGTGTGTTCTTAGGTGGTAAGGTCAAGGTCGTCAACAGCTTCCCTGACGTCAAAGTAAAGGTCAAAAACTCCTTCCCAGACCTCAAGGTTAAGACCGTGTCGTCCTTTCCTGATGACTGTGGTGAGTGGCAGTTTGTCGATAGTTTCCCTGATTTTAAGATCCAGTTTGTTGACTCGTTCCCTGATGTGACGATTCAGTTCGTCAATTCTTTCCCAGGACCACGTTAGCTGGTAGCTATAGCTATAGCTATACCTGTAGCTGTAGCTGTAGTTGTAAGCAGTTAGCGCCACGCCGCATTGAGCGCTAGAAACGACGACGCCCGTGGGCATAAGCCTACGGGCGTCGGTCTAAATCACGTCTAAGCTAAGGCTAGACGCTAAGCTTAACGTGGCAGAATGAAGCGGCTGTCGTCTTTGCGCTGTCTAAAGAGGATAGCGACACGGCCGACTACATTGACTAACTCGGCCTTGACGGCATCAGCAGCTTGTTGAGCTTGCTCTTTACGGCCTTCACCGGCATTGAGCTTGATTTTGATTAATTCATGGTGCTCGATGGAGCTGTCGATCTCTTTGATCACATTCTCCGACAAGCCATCGCTACCTAAGAGCACCACTGGATTTAATGCGTGAGCCTCAGCCTTTAAAAACTGACGCTGCTTGGCGTTTAATGGCATGAATCTGATTCCTACAAAAGGTGCTGCACTTGCAGCGGTCAAAAACTAGCGGCCTATTGTATGTGAAACCTGTCTCTTTGTCACTGAAAAAGTGCGTGGATATGGGCTTTGCTTCAGCCCAGGTAGTGTGTCATGCATCTCAACAAAGAGCCTTTATCTGAGCTTTGTGTCTTTTGCGCATGCACGTAATTGCGGGTGTTTTGCGGGTGTTTTGTTGGTGAGTTTACGCTGATGTTGCGCTGATTTTTTAGTGAAAGTCGTCCTTTAGATCGCTATAATGTCTTGATTTAGATTTATAAAGAGGTTTATCTCATAGTTTATGCCTGCACGTAAAAGAACAGCTAGTCAGACGCGCTGGCTCAAAGAACATTTTGACGATCCTTTTGTTAAGGAAGCTCATAAGCGTGGCTTACGTTCACGCGCGAGCTTTAAGCTCGAAGAGCTCCAAAAGAAAGATCGCTTGATTAAGTTCGGCAATATCGTGGTCGACTTAGGCGCAGCCCCAGGTGGTTGGTCTGAGTTTGCCGTCAAATGCGTCGGCGAAAAAGGTCGCATCATTGCTTGCGATATTCTGCCAATGCGCCCAATTCGCAACGTAGACTTTTTGCAAGGCGACTTCAGAGAAAACAGTGTCTTTACCAAGCTCTATAGCATGATTGGCGAGGGCGCAGACGTGGTGTTATCAGATATGGCCCCAAACATGTCGGGCAACAATGCTATCGATCAACCACGTGCAATGCTGCTCACCGAGCTTGCTTTGGATATGGCACGACGCGTGCTCAAAGTCGGCGGTAGTTTTGTGGTCAAGGTCTTTACTGGATCTGGATCGCAGGAGTTCTTGGCTGAACTCAAAAAGGACTTCACTACGGTGCGTGTGCGCAAGCCTGAGGCTTCGCGTGACCGCTCGCGTGAGGTTTATATGGTTGCCACAGGTTTTAAAGGCCATGAGCTTTCCGGTGTGGCTCCAACTTTTGATGATGACGATGTGTCCGGCATCTAGCAAGCTAGTAGCACGTAAGTAGCGCGCAAGAGCGCGCAAGAGAGCACAAGTGAACACAAGTAAGCGTAAGTGAGCTTAAGTTAGCGCCAGCATCGCACTAGTAGATAGGTAAGCAAGTTAGTACTGACTATTGTTGCAATTAAGTTGCAATAGACGTTGCTTGGCTTGCAGATAGTATAGTATTAACAAACAGCTCGCAATAGTGCGCTGATGTAGCTCTTGCTAAGCAGTTCCTAGGTCGAACGTGGTATGGTAGTGAGCTGTGGTTGTGAGTGGCTAACTTGGCTTGCATCGCCAGTGTTTGTGTTTCATATTTCGGTTTTTGGTTTTCCGCTTTGTTAGCTAAAGCAGCAAGCTTGTAGGGTAGGGCCAATCAGCCAGCTAATCAATTAGTTCAATTAGTCTTGGCTATTTTTGTCCTGTTCTTATCGTGCTGTGAGATGGCTTAGCTTAGCTGCGTAATGCTTAACCCTTTTTGGATATTGACGCGTTTAGGGCGCGCTAAATGAGGAAGGAATGGCAAAAAACTTAATCTTGTGGCTTGTGATAGCGGTCATCTTGATGACCCTATTTGAGTCATTTAATAGCTCGGAATCGAATGGGCGAACCATCGACTATACGAGCTTTGTCTCCGCTGTGCAGAGCGATCAAGTCCAAGAGGTGGTCTTTGATGGTTCGGTGATTAATGGTTTAAAGCGCAATGGTGAGCAGTTCACTACAGTGATGCCTATCCATGACGTTGCTTTACTCGATTCGTTATTGAGCCATAACGTCCGTGCCTCCGGTACTCGCCCTGAAGAGCCAAGCTTGCTCACCTCGATCTTGGTGTCATGGATGCCAATGATCATCTTAATTGCCGTCTGGATCTTCTTTATGCGCCAGATGCAAGGCGGATCTAAAGGCAATCCATTGTCCTTTGGTAAGAGTAAGGCCAAGCTCTTAAGCGAAAACCAAGTTAAAACCACCTTTGCTGATGTCGCTGGTTGCGATGAGGCTAAAGAAGACGTGGTGGAGTTAGTCGACTTCCTGCGCGATCCATCTAAGTACCAAAAGTTAGGTGGCCGTATTCCTCGCGGTGTGCTCATGGTCGGCCCTCCAGGTACTGGTAAGACCTTACTTGCTCGTGCTATCGCTGGTGAAGCTAAAGTTCCATTCTTCTCGATTTCTGGCTCTGACTTCGTCGAAATGTTCGTCGGTGTCGGTGCTTCCCGTGTGCGTGACATGTTCGCCCAAGCTAAGAAGAGCGCTCCATGTATCGTCTTCATCGACGAAATCGATGCCGTCGGTCGTAAGAGAGGAGTGGGCTTAGGTGGTGGTCACGATGAGCGTGAGCAGACCTTAAACCAATTGCTTGTTGAAATGGACGGTTTTGAGGGCTTTGAGGCTGTGATTGTGATTGCAGCTACCAACCGCCCAGACGTGCTTGACCCAGCTCTGCTGCGTCCAGGCCGTTTTGACCGTCAAGTGACCGTGGGTCTTCCAGACGTGCGTGGTCGTGAGCAGATCTTAAAGGTACACATGAAGAAGGTGCCTTTATCCTCTGACGTCGATCCAGCACTCTTAGCCCGTGGTACTCCAGGCTTCTCTGGTGCTGAGCTGGCAAACCTCGTCAACGAAGCTGCCTTATCTGCTGCCCGTGCTAATCAGCGTACTGTCAACATGCGCGACTTTGAGCAGGCTAAGGACAAGCTCCTCATGGGTGCTGAGCGTAAGAGCCTCATCATGAACGATCATGAAAAGGCTAATACCGCTTACCACGAGGCAGGTCACGCCATTGTTGGTCGTTTAGTGCCTGATCACGACCCTGTATACAAGGTCTCGATCATTCCACGTGGCCGTGCTTTAGGTATTACTTCGTACTTACCAGAGCAAGATCGCTACAGCCAGAGCAAGCAGTACTTACTCTCGCGTATTAGTGCCCTGTTTGCAGGCCGTATTGCCGAAGAGATTGCGTTCGGTGAGGATGCTGTGACTACTGGTGCCTCGAATGATATTGAGCGTGCTACTGACATTGCTCGTCGCATGGTGACCCGTTGGGGATACTCGAAGCGTCTGCCACCAATGCAGTTTGATCAAGACCAAGATCAGTCGCAGTACTTAGGTGGAGGCCATGTGACCACCTTGCCAGTGTCTGACAAGACCACTCTCATCATTGATGAGGAGGTCACTAACATCATCAACTTCTGCTACAAGCGTGCTTACGACATGCTGACCGAGAATCGTGATGTGTTAGAGGCCATGAAGGATGCTCTGCTCAAGTACGAGACTATCGATGCTTCGCAGATTGACGATTTAATGAACCGTCGTCCATGCCGCCCTCCACAGGAGAGCAGTGCTCCTGCTAACTCTGGTTCTAACGGCAGCGCTGGTAATGCTGGCAATGCTGGTGCTAACAACGGTTCTGCTCAAGGTCAGAACCAAGGCCAAGCTCAAGCTCAAAATGCAAGTGCTCCACAAAACAATGCACAGCAAGAGCAAGCTCAGCCACAGCCACAACAGGCTCAGGCACAAGCACAAGCTCAGCAAGAGCAAAGCGCTCAAGCTGCACCAGATGCTCAAGCTCAGCAGAACCAAGCTCCTGCTACTGAGCAGGCTGCACATCAACAGCAATCACAGCAGCAAGCACAAGATGCTCAGAGCACTCGGCCACAGCAGCAGCAACAGCAACAAGCTCAGGCTCAACTAGAGCAGCAGTCGCAGGCTAATCAGTGGCCTTATAACACTCCAAGTGGCCGCGACAAGAAGTAGCTGATTTCTTAGTTTTGATTTTGTTTAAAGCCCAAGGGCGTAAGCTCTTGGGCTTTTTTACTGCCCAAAAGTGCATTTGTGGGCAGTCTGTAGCTATTTTGCAATATAGTTATCATAAGAAGCACCTAAGGCTAGTGCGCTAAACTGCCGTTAGCTTAAGATGACACTTAGTGTGTTTTAGCAGTAGTAGTAGTTGTTGTTGTGGTGGTTGCGTGCGTGCATGCGTGCTTGCCTTGTTTAATGCAGTGTTGTTTTGAGCTTTTAGCAAGTTAGCTTAGAGCTTTGCTTTCTTTTGTCATAAGGGGTTTTTAGGCATGAATCTGCATTTAAGGGACTCTAACTTTGAATTGTCCTCGACCTTGATCATGGCGAATTTGGACTTAGATCCAAAGGCCCCACTTGATGCTGAGGCCATTCAGGCTCAGCTGCGTGAGTTTGAAGAGACTGGCGCTACCTTTGTGGAGTTCTCGGTTGCTCAATACCAAGAGCATGACTTCCCATCCGAAACTGAAGCTTCGCTGCTGTGTGCGGCCTTAGATGCTGCTAAAGATAGCCTCCTTATTCCAGCCGTCTTCACTAGCGATCCAAAGGTTATGGAGCAGGCAGCTCAGCATGGTGTGGAGATCATTGTCGATCCTTTAGCCCTACGTGCGCCAAACGCTATGGAAGTGGTCGCTAAGTATGGCCTTGTGGTGCTCATGTGCTTCGATCAGACTGTGACCTTTGAAGAGGATAAGGACGATCCTTGTGCCGCTGTGTCTGAGTTCTTTTACGAGCGTTTAGATGCTTGCATCAACGCCAAGATCGATCGCCAAAAGATCATCTTAGATCCAATGATTGGCGTGAACTCTAGTGTCGACTTCCGTTTAAAGATGTTTGGTCGCCTCAAAACCTTCAATAGCTTTGGTCTGCCACTAAGCTGCGAGTTGCCACGCTTAATTGCCGATACTTGGCAGGACTTAGATCAGCGCATGTCGATTATGTCGGCTGTGGCCTTGTTTGCTGAGCAACAAGGCGTGCGCTTAATCCGTACCCGCCGCGTGTACGACATTGCTCTTACCATCAACACTTGGCATCAGCTGCACTTAAGTGCCCGTCCATTCAAGCTCTCGCGTGCTATTGGCTCGCGCTTAAAGAAAGCTATCGCCAAGCGTCGTGAGCAACATCAGCGCTAACAGCACTATGTGTGCTGCGTGCAGTGCGCAGCGTGAGCGTGCTGCGCGCTGTATCAAAGAAGCCCCTTAGGTGTGATGACCTTTGGGGCTTTTTTGTGCTGTGGCCGAGCACGTGGAGTTATGCAGTGGAAGCGGCATCATGCATGCAGCCTTTTCGTGTAAAATCCTGTCATAATCGTGGCTAGTGTGCTGAGGCTTGATCAATAGCCAAGAGTCGTGCGCTAGAAAAAGTGTGTGTGTAGGCCGCATCGCGGCTTTTGTGTTTTTGTGGTTTGGTTTGGAATATAGGGAGTCGCCATGGCAGCGCCAGTAAAGCGTAAATATTTCGGTACAGATGGTGTCAGAGGTAGAGTTGGTCAGTACCCAATCACCCCTGATTTTGTGATGCGCTTAGGCATGGCCGCCGGTAAGGTGCTGATGCAGCACGACCAAGGTAGAGTCATCATCGGTAAAGACACCCGTCTGTCGGGCTATATGTTAGAGGCTGCTTTAGAGGCTGGTTTTAGTGCTGCCGGTGTCTCCACCGTGCTCTTGGGCCCTATGCCTACTCCAGCTGTTTCCTATCTGACTAAGGCTTTCCGCGCCGACTTAGGTGTGGTGATTTCTGCTTCCCACAACCCTTATTACGACAACGGTATCAAGTTCTTCTCCCGTGAGGGCACCAAGCTCCCAGATGAGGTCGAGCAGGCTATCGAAGAGGCTTTAGAGCATGAAATCGAGCTGGCTGAGCCATCGCTCTTTGGTCGTGCCTACCGTCAGAATGATGCCCCTGGCCGTTACGTCGAATTCTGTAAGTCTACCTTTGATAGTCACATGAGCTTAGAAGGACTGACCATTGTCTTAGACTGCGCTAATGGTGCCACCTACCATGTCGCTCCGCTCGTGTTCAAAGAGTTAGGCGCTAACGTCATCTCTATGGGCGTGTCGCCTAATGGTACCAACATCAACGATGGTGTGGGTAGCACTCACCCAGAGACCTTAGTTGAGCGTGTGTTAGCCACCAAGGCCGATTTAGGTATTGCTTTTGATGGTGACGGTGATCGCGTCATGATGGTCGATAAGCATGGTCATCTGTTAGATGGCGATATGCTGCTCTACATCATTGCTCTAGACCGGAAAGATCGCGGCCGTTTAACCGGTGGTGTGGTTGGTACGCAGATGTCGAACTTAGGTTTTGAGCTGGCTTTAAAGCGTGCTGGTATTGAGTTCTGCCGCTCGGCTGTAGGCGATCGCTACGTCATGGAACAGCTCTTAGAGCACAATTGGCGTTTAGGTGGCGAGAACAGCGGCCACATCATCTGCCTTGATTACACTTCAACTGGTGACGGCATTATCTCCGCCTTACAGGTTCTTAAGGCCTCTATCCGTCAAAAGAAGACTTTAAGTGAGCTGGTGGCTGACTTAAAGATGTTCCCACAAACCTTAATCAACATCCGCCTCACTGCTGGCTTTGATGCCTTAAGCGATGAAAAGGTAAAGCAGACCGTGGCCGCAGTGGAGAATGAGTTACAAGATCGCGGTCGTGTGCTCTTACGTAAGAGCGGCACCGAGCCTGTGATCCGTGTGATGGTTGAAGGTGAAGACCACGAGACCGTCAACAAGATGGCCGCTCGTATTGCCGACGTCATCCGTGCTCAGGCTGAGGAAGCTAACAGCTTATAGGTTGGCTATTAGTCATTAGCTCTTAGCTATAAGCTGCAAGCTTGTCTAAGCCTGTAGTACAGGGATTTGAGCAAAGCCACGCTTCTCGGTTTGATTGAGGAGGGTGGCTTTTTGTTTGCCGCGCTGTTTAGCGTAAGGGCTTGAAAATGCCTTGATTGATCGGTATGATTGCACAGCTAAAATTATAATTTCCTAGACTAGTTGCGACTTGCTAGGGTTTTACGGGTTTTGGCTTTCTCATCGACTGCTTTTGCATGTGCTTTTTCACCACTGTACTGTTGCTTATAAGCTAAGTACATATGCATGTTTTGCATGTTTGTTCATATGTACGTATGTGGACGGCGGTTTACCACAAGCGGTGTAAGAGTAGGGCGTTGTTTTGTCTTTTTCTATTGGTTTTTTGTTGATTTGACAGCAGCTGCCTGAGTCTCTTAAAGGTAGAGGCTTTGCCTTTGGGTTGCCTTTAGGAGCGCGCGGTTTAAAGCTATGTACGAGATTGTTATTGTTTTACTTCTTTTGGTGTCCGTAGCCATTGTGGCGCTAATCTTAGTGCAACAGGGTAAGGGTGCTGGTATGGGTGCCTCTTTCGGTGCCGGTGCTTCCAATACAGTGTTTGGCGCAGTAGGCTCAGGTAACTTCCTGACTCGCTCCACTTGGATCCTCGCCTTAGTCTTCTTTGGTATTTGCTTACTTATTGGCTACTTACAAAAGCAAGACACCACTCCAACTGGCAACTTCACCAATATCGAAGAGACCACTACTAGCGAAGCTGCTGCTCCTGCTCCAGAAGACGTCCCAACTATCGATTCTGATGTTCCATCCCTGCCAGCTGATACTGTCACTATGGCTCCAGCTGAAGACAGTGCTGCTGCTGACGATGTGCCAGCTTTAGATAGCGTTGAGCCTGATGTCACCGAGACTGTGGTTGACGCTGCTGCTGCTCCTGCTACCGATGCTGTAGAATCTGAGGGTGACGCTGCTGCTGATGATGCTGCCACCACCGACGAAGCAGCTACAGCTGATGAGGCTACCTCTGACGAAGCTATCGCTGACGAAGCCGCAGCTACTGATACTACTGAAGAAGCAGTTGCTGACGAGACTGTCGCTGCTGACGAAGCTACTGTAGATGAGGCTGCTAGCGAAGAAACCGCTAACATTGAGATCGTCGCAGGTTCTGGCGAAGAGAACGCCGATGTGTCTGCTGATACCGCTACTGCTGATGAGGCCACAGATGAGGCCACAGCTGAAGAAGGCGAAGCTGACGCTCAATAAGCGTGGTGAGAAACCAAAAGAAAAGAGGGGCTTTGAGCCCCTTTTTCTTTTTCTACGCTGCGTTTTTTGTGTTAGCAGACATAGAGGAGCTGACTGATTATTTTTAAAAGCCCAACAAACAAAGGCTTTAATGGCATTGCGGCTGTGTTGTGTTACTTGAGGCTAACTAAGCATTAAAAACCAAGAATGGCTTAAATAAAGGCTTTCTACTTTTCATGAAGCCATTATTCGTGTCCTCTCGCAACATAACCAAGCTTGCAAGAACCGCATAAAATCATGCCTTGGTAATTATTCGGTCTGCTCCTCTAAGTCTGGTTAGTACTTCTTGGTAAAGACGTGATGCTGTGTTGGGGTGATGACCTCATCTAAAGGCATATCCCAGCTTTGGGAGTTGATGTCATTGCAGCACTGGAAGTCATAAGCAAGACCAATGGTCAGGCAGTTGAGGCTGATCTTTTTTAACAGACGGTCGTAGTAACCTCCACCCATTCCGATGCGGTCTCCTTTGAGGCTAAAGGCCACTAAAGGTACTAGCACCACCTCCATTTCCTCTGGAGCAACATAGTTTGCTTCAATAACCTGCGGCTCTAAGATCTGGTAGCGATTGGCAATGAGATCTTCCTCTTGGTCGTAGGTAAAAAAGTCCATCAATCCCTTTTCGGTTTCAGAGATCACTGGTAAGCACAGCTCATGACCACGCTCTTTGAGTGCTTGGTTGATCGACTGAGTGCCAATTTCTCCTGCAAAGCTCATATACGAGGCAATAGTGCGCTCTGCTTGCAAATAAGGATGGGCAAGTAAGGTAGCATGGACGGCTTGGGAGAGGCGCTGTACCTCATCAGGTGTCAGACTGTGGCGCTTGTCGCGCATCTCTTGGCGCAGTGCACGGCGTCGTGCCTTTTCGATCTCTTTAGCTGTTTTGCTGTAGCGCATCTCCACCTCCACTTGTGCCATAGAATCAGCAAACTACTGGGCCAAAAGCCCATATTCTCGCGCGGCATTATATCAGCACTAGAGGTGGGGTGAGTGGTGGTCGTGGCCGGAAGAGGCATTCGATTTGAGAATGAAGCTTGAAGCTTGAAGTATGAAGTTTGTGGCTTGTGGTGAGTAGGGGCGCTATAGCGCCCGTGTCCTAGGAGTCAATGTTATTGAGGTTGCGTTTGATGCGGTGAATGAGCTGCATAGCCTGCTCTTGGAATGGGGTTGAGGTGTCCAAGTAGCGTTGCAGTTGGCTCTGACTCTCGATCGCTGCAATGATTGCAGCTTGCTGTGGGGTAAGGCTTGGATTGTCGCGCAGAATTTTGGCGGTGATCTCTTGGATCTTGCCTACAGCGCGTTGCAGAGAGTCAGCTTGGCTCTTGTGGCAGCGTAGCGTAAAGCTCTCGCCTAAAAGCGAGACAGTAACTGTTTTGATCTCATCGTAGTTCATGTCGCCACCAAAGCCAAAAGAACAAGGCTTGCTAGCCCCATGCGTGTGGGTAGTAGCCTTGAGATACGGTTTACTAAAAACTGCCTCTGTTATTAACTAACGTGCTGCTAGTGCTTGCACGTTACCATGCGTTTTTGAGTCAAGAAAAGCACAGAATGACGTTTCGTGGTTATGTTTGTTTGCACATCTCAGCTTACATTTTGGAGTGCTTATCTTGGGGCCCCAATTGCGGTGCGCCCTGTTTGTTAGGACTATTGCCACTAAGCGCTATTGTACCTGAAAATTTGGAACAAAAGCGGCTTTTAGGCTTTTGCTATGGCATAATGTGGGCTTGTCATTTCGCTCACCTCTACCGCAAAAGAGGCGAAGAAATCACATCTTCCACCTACAAGTGTCATCTAGTGTTATCGCCGCACACCATAAATGGAATCGTGCTTTTGCGACACAGATCCGGATCTTGGCTTGCACTATTTTGCTCATTTGCTCATCAGTGCAGGACACTACGAGCTTAGCTTGCCTCCAGTGACCACTTCGTTACAGCGGTTGCCGCAAGTTATAAGCCATATTGGGCTCCTAGCATCGCCATAGCTGTGCAGCGTGGTTCAGGAGCGGGCACGAAAGTGCCCAGCGTCGTGCAGGTTCGTGTTTCCCTTATGCTTTGGCAAATCTTTAGGTCTCGGCTGCAAGCTAAAGGCTAAGTGGAGTTTGCTAAAACTATGAGGAGAGGCTCAACGTACTGCACAGACGCGTTTTTAGGTAGCAACGATATGAGCAAGCTTTAGCTTTAGCTTTAGCTTCAGCTTGGTATTTGTCGTGATGGTTAGCTGCCTATGGTGGAAGCAGTAATTATTCAAGAAGGGATTCTTTAAGATGCAGAAAAAGGCAAGTAAGGCTTTAGCACGCCGTGACGGTCGCGCAAAGTCAGGTTTTTCAGGTGAAGCTAAGATGTGGCGCGATGGCTCTAGCTCTAGCGCTGCTCGTCATGGCAATAAGCAGAATCGTGCTCGCAGCCGTGGTGCTAGTGGTGCTAGTGGTACTGGCGATGCTGGTCGTATTCGTGACACTTTTGACCGCAAGACAGCTGAACTGAAAACTAAAGCCCGTCAAGCTGCCGCCGCCCGCTATGAGCGCGAAAAGGTGCTCGCAGCTGTCGGTAAGGGTAAGGGGGCTGCCTCTGGAGGGGCTGGTGCCAGTTCTAACGCCGTTTCTGGCTCTAGTAAGTTTGCTAGCGCTAAGGTCAGTGGTGTGAAGCTCCACAAGTTACTTGCTAATGCTGGTATTGGCTCGCGTCGCTCCTTAGAGTCCTTAATCGAAGCGGGCCGCGTTGAGGTCAATGGCCGTGTGGTTACTCTAGGCTTCCGTACCGATGATGAAAACATCACCGTGAAGATCGACGGCCACACTGTTTACTCGCCCAAGAGCCGTAAGCTCGAAAACCGCTGCTTAATGTACTACAAGCCAGAAGGTGAGATCTCTTCGCTCTCTGATCCACAAAACCGCCCAACTGTGTTTGACCACTTACCTCGTTTAGAGATTGGCAAGTGGATCAATGTTGGTCGTTTGGATCTCAACACTTCAGGTTTATTACTTTTTACCACCGACGGTGATTTAGCTCATGCCTTAATGCACCCACGCTTTGGTATTGAGCGTGTCTATGCCGTACGTGTGTACGGTGATGTCACCGAAGAGCAGTTAAATCAGCTGCGTGAGGGCGTGATGTTAGAAGATGGTGTCGGCAAGTTCGACTCCATTGAGTATCGTGGTGGTGATAACCGCAACCACTGGTTCCACGTCTCCCTGCGCGAGGGCCGTAACCGTGAGGTGCGCCGTCTGTGGGAAGCTGTAGGTCTACAAGTTAGCCGTTTGATTCGTATTTCCTATGCTGGCTTTGATCTCGATCCAAAGATGAAGTCGGGTCAATTCCGTGAGCTGACCTTATCTGAGGTCAACAAGCTGCGTGCTAAGGCCCAATTACGTGCCTTAAGCCCAGAGGAGTACGCTACAACCCCATTGCGTGTCAGTGCTAGCCTCAACAAGCAGCGTCGTAATGTCACTGCTGTCAGCTCTGATACTGCATTTGATACAGCTACGGCATCTAAGAGCGGCAAGACTGCTACCAAGGGCTTTGTGCCAGTGGGCAAAACCTATGGCCGTAAGGGGGCTGAGATTAAGCTCAGCTATAGCTCGCAAGCTAAGTCTGCAAAGACTAGTAAGACTAGTAAGACTGGTAAGACTGGTAAAGCAGGCAAGGCCATCAAGGGCGGAGTTGGTGTTAGTGGTGCTAAGTCTGCTAAAGCAGGCAAGCCTGTAAAGGCCGCTAAAGGCGGTCGTGTGGTTAAGACCTTTGGTCGCGGCCACTAAAACATCCTAGTGCTCACTCCAATAAGTTTTGGTACCCACAATTTTAACCGCACGCAGCCATTTAGGCAGTTCTGTAGCCACCACGATGCTTGCGTGTGGGTGGGTACTTATTACGCTTAGGCATACGTAAAGCTAAAACCTCCTTCAAGCGAAGCAGCATTTACTGCTTGAGCTCTTCTGCTAAAGCCTTAGCTCTCTTGTTCTGCTCATCGAGACGCTTTGGTATTTGTCATGGCCCCGCATACTACACGAAACCATGAGTGTAACAAGCCATCAAGACAGGTCAAATTTATTGGATTAGGCACTATTAGTTTTTTCATTGCCTACGTGTGCTTGAGCATTGGTGTTGGCATTAGTGTTGGTGTTGATGTCGGTGTGGGCAGCACGTGGGCACAAAGGGGCCGCTGTAGCGGCCTCTGAGCACAGTGAATTTTTGTTTTGCGTGCCATAAGGTAAGGCTAAGCCTTTCATATGCGTGGCGTGTTAATATGAGATTGGATCTGCTTTGGTGCAGACATAGCGCTCATCGCTTTGTATTTGTTGGTTTTTTCTAGAGCGCGCCCAGATATAGTGCCCTGTGCACCTGCTTGGGCGTTTTGCTATGCGTTCGCGTAGGGAGTTTTATGGATCCGGTGGCTGTACACCAGGTGATGTTTGATATGGCGTGGGTATCTGACCCGACCGCATGGTTGGGCCTATTGACCCTGGTGGTAATTGAAATTGTATTGGGTATCGATAACCTCGTCTTCATCGCCATTTTGACGGCAAAGTTGCCAGAGAAACAGCGCGATCGCGCCCGCTACATCGGTTTGGGCGGTGCCTTAGTCATCCGTCTGATCTTGCTGACTTGTATCTCCTTTATCGTCAACATGACGCAGCCGCTCTTTAATTTTGGACCTTTCCCAGTAACCGGTCGCGGCATCGTTATGATGATAGGTGGTATCTTCCTGCTGTATAAAGCCACCCACGAACTGCACTCCAAGCTTGAAGGCTTTGATGAAGAACTCTCGGTCAGTAAGGCCGCAGGCTCAGCCATGTATCTGGTTATTTTGCAGATCATGGTGCTCGATGCCGTGTTCTCGCTCGACTCTATCATCACCGCTATTGGTATGATCGATCACGTCTTCATCATGATGTTTGCTGTGGTCATCGCTATGGCAATCATGACCTTAGCTTCGCGCTTTATCACCGAGTTCGTTGGTCAACACCCAACCTTAGTGATCTTGTGTTTAGGCTTCTTGCTCTTAATCGGCTTTAGCCTGATTGTTGAGGCTTTAGGTTTCCACGTACCAAAGGGCTACCTCTACGCAGCTATCGGCTTCTCGATCTTAATTGAGATCTTCAACCAAATCGCTCGTAAGAACACCTTAAAGTTAGGGGGCACTAGTAGTAGCAAGGCTGGTATGCAAAGCCGTGAGATCGCCGCTAACCTAGTGTTACGTCTTTTAGGTTCTAACCAAAATCAGGTGCAGACCTTAAAAGAGGCCATTGTGTCGCGTACTGGTTCGCAGGTCTTCAACAATACCGAAAAGGAGATGGTCTCGCGCGTACTACAACTAAGCTCGCTGCCAGTAAAGGCAGTGATGACTGCCCGTACCGACGTCAACCAAGTCGACCTCTCCGATAGCATCGACGACATCATCGCCTCGCTTAAAAGCAACAAGTCTTCGCGCTTAGTGGCCTACACCGCCGCTCAGCCTGAAGTGCCAGTAGGTTATTTACGTCGCGATGACATTCTCGCAGTGAAGCTTGGTTTAGAGCCTAAGGGTGCTACTAGCGATACTGATGCTGTTGCAAGTGTTGCAAGTGCTGCAAGTGCTGCAAGTGCTGCGAACGGTGCAGCAGCTGCTTCAGCTTCTACTGCTACTGCAGCAACAGCTACTGCTGATGAGCGCAATCTATCTAAGATCTTAGAGAAAAAGGTGCGCGAGCCTTTGTATCTGCCTGAGACAGTCTCGGTGATCAAGGCTTTAGAAGAGTTCCGTAAGTCTAAGAAGAACTTTGCTTTTGTCTTTGACGAGTTCGGTAACTTTGAAGGCATCGTCACCTTGCATGACATTATGGAAGAGATTGCAGGTGAGCTCCCTGATCAAAGCGAGGTGCCTGAGTTAGTACGCATCGCTCCAGGTGTGTTTAAGATCGAGGGTGGCGCCATCTTAAAGGATGTGTCGCGCCTAACTGGCTTTAATGTGCCTGTTTCTGAAACCTATCACACCATTGCTGGCTTTATCTTAGATTACTTACAGCGTATGCCCGAGGCCGGTGAAGTGATTGCGATGACTAAGTGGAAGTTGGAGATTGCTAAGGTCGAAGAGAACTCCATTGAGTCGGTGATCCTGACCAATTTGGCTAAGGCTAAAGAGGGTGAAAAGGCCGCAGCTGCTGCTAAGGTAGTCAGCACTAACGATAACAGCGCCTCTTAGCCTCTTATTCGTTACTGTTTACAACCATAAAACACAAGGCCGTAGGTGCGTTAGCGCCTGCGGCCTTGGTGTTTCTGCTACCCCAAGGCGTCGCAGCTTGAGCTGCGCATACGACGGGGATTTGAGCCTTAATTTTTAAAATGATACCCATATAGGGTAAGCTATGAGTAACAACCGGTACCCTGTA
>CALXYZ010000016.1 GCA_944393075.1 uncultured Anaerobiospirillum sp.
GTTTGTGCTTTTGAGCACACAAGCATTATGGAGTTACGTGTTTATAAGGCAAAAGGAAAGATTGGAAGCTTACAACAGATTTTGGATCCACAACACCTGTTGGGCCGCGATATCTGCTGGATTTAAGACAATGATGCCAATGCTCAGTGGCGTATCGCTATACTCAGCGCGGCTTAAGCATGCCTTGATAAGAGCAACGATATGGGTAGCCTCATGGAGGTTGATATGGATTTGCTGCTCCTGCTTATTGCTCAGCCAATTGTCATCACACATAACATGGTACGTCACAAGTTGCGGCAGCTTAGCCTTGCTATAAGTACGCTGAGGTACAAGCTTGTCGTCGTAGCAGAACTTGTTGCTAAAGCCAATGATGTCAGGGCGGCAGCGCCAGTGCTCGTGCAGCTGTACACGGCTATTGGCCATGTATTTGCCAAGGTCATAAAGCGAGGTGCTCTCATCAATGAGGTTGAGGTGTGAAGGGAATGGGAACTGCGCTGACGAGAGATAGGTAGCCTTGAGCTTAGCAAAGCCTTGCTTTGGAAGCTTAAGAGGGGTTGGCACAGTTTGCTTCTCATCACTCATGAGGATGACCTTGTTGGCGCAGAAGAGCAGCGGCGCGTAGGTCAGATTGCTCTTGCTGGCGTCATCAACAATGATCACATCAAAAGGCTTGGTAGGTGAACTGCTACGTAAGGCCGCAGCAATAGGCATCATGATAACAGGCAGCTGGTGCAGACACTTGCTGGCTACATCTTGCGCCGCGGCAGTGTAGACACGGATGCTGTCCTTAGCCTTAGTATCGTCGTCTTCGCTGGCCTTGATGGCCTTGTTGGTCTTAGCGATGATGGTGCGCCAAGTCTCAAGCTTGCTCTCGAAGTTTGGATCGGAAGCGAAGTTGGCTCTAAAGCGCTGCCAAGCCCGAGTTACAGTAAGTCTACAAGTGGCCTCTTGGTATTTGTAGGCATAGACTCGTGCCTCTTGTTGCAGCAGCTCAAAGTTGTCCTGATAGTTCTCAGCAAAGTGCTGCTCCACCGTGCGATAGGCAAGTGTCTCTAACTGTGATTGCACTAAGTCGTTAATGGCCTTGGTATCTGCGGCAGCAAAGTCACTGCTGTAGCTGCGAATGCCTTGAGCCCACAGAGGAGCGCTCTGTTGCAGCTTCTCTAACAGCTTGTCGCGCTTATTGAAGTCCACCTGCTTGGCATACAGGCGCTTGAGGTTCTCCAGCTCCTGTTGGTAGAGCGGCAAGCTCTCAAAAGCAGCCTTCGCTAGGCGTAGTACCGTGGCACAGAGCGGCTTAGTCCCAGCCTCTACCTCTACCTCTGCCTCTACCTCTGCTTCGGCTTCACCCTTAAGGTCTGCAAAGGCTTTCTGCACCGACTGTAACTGCTCATTAAACAACAGATACTGATGGGTAGCTTTTGCGACTTGCAGCATTGGTGCGTACATCACATCATTAAAGAGCCACAGTTTGTGGTAGAAGTCATTGCTGTCGATGCCATTAAAGCCAAAGATGCTCTCAGCATTAGGCTCAAGCACACGGTCAATGGCCTTGACGAGATCCTTGCCATTGTTGTTGTACCAGTTTAGGTGGTACTTAATGGTGTCGACGTGTAGCATCGCTTGTTGGCAGCGGCTAGCGCTACTATCGCCTAAGGCCATGTATGGTGTAGCGTTCACCATGAGCTGATCCCATTGCGCGGCCAGAGCTTTTTCTTGTTGTTTGCAGCGAATATCGCGTTCCACTACCTTGATGGTGTTAGGACTACGGACAAGATCACTGCTTTGTGGCCCGTTTTTGGTCAGATAGACCTGGGCTGAGGTTAGGATGCGGCAGTACTCATCAAACTTCTCTAACAATACATCATGGGTGACCTCTTGATCGCGGCCAAATCCAGATCGCATCACATGCTCGGCATTGTTGGCGTCTTTGTGGGTAAGGTAGGCGTAGAGCACCTTGCCGATGTTGCGCCACCAGCCTAGGTGTTCTTGTAGTGGGCCTTCGTACTTTTTGAACTCCTTGATTCGCTCTAGAAGCGGCAGTTGCTCAAAGGTAGGGGCTCCTTGCATCTCTTGCTGCCATAATTGCGCTAAAGCGGCGAGATTGCGCTCTACAGTGATGAAGTTGGTGATAGCCTCAAACTCGCCTTTCTTGCTCAACACTAAGCCGTCTTTATGGTTGGTGCTATTAACCTTAACTGTGGCCATGAGCAGCTGTTCATAGCAGAGTTTGAGCTTGTGGTTGATGGCCTCATACACCTCTGAGTATGAGGAGTTGTCACTAAGTCCGAAGTACTCGTTACGTGACTTCTTGAGGGTGTCGACCACGTAGTGCATGAAGTCAGAGCCAATAAGATCCCACCACGTAAGCTGCTTTTTGATTTCTAGGATGTAGCTGACAGCACGCTCTATTGGGGCTTGTGCAGTGTTCTCTGCTAAGTCATTGAACTCCGCCTCGCCTTGCATCAACAGCTGCCACTGCTGCTCTAACTCTTTCTTGAGTTGGAAGAAATCGATCTCTTGGTGAATTGCTTTGATGTCGGTGATGGTGGCGTTCAGGTCTGTCGTAGAGACAGTGGTATCAATCTCGTTGTTATCACCTTTTTGTAACTGCACCTGCTTTATGAGCTTAAAGTATTCTAAAAGCTTTTCCATGATCGACTGATAGAAGAGCTCATCACTCGATTGAGAGGAGATTCCTAAGTAGGAGTAGAGATCGGTTTGCAGATGTTCTTGGACAAAGGTAATAAAGGCCGAACCAATCTCACCCCACCAAGCAATAGCCCTTTCTATAGCCTTTTGATAGGTTACAGCTTCTTTGACGCAATCTTGCAGGTTGTATCCTAAAGCCGTAAATGCAGATGCTTCGGTCATGAGGTGTGACCACAAAGAGCAGACGCGCGGAACCACAGTCTCAACTTCCAGAGCTTGTGCCATCAGAGTTAAGTCGTCGGCACTGTTAGGGGTATGACCGTCGATGGTCACAGCCTGTAAGATGGCCTGATAGCGCTGCAGCTCATCATTATTCTTAGCAAAATGGCGCTCTTTAAACGAGAAATTGAGGTTAGGGCGGTTCTGTTGCAACCACACAATGGCTGATTGGAGCTCTTTACGATCTTCAACCTGACTTAGATCTACGCGTGCACTTTGCTGTAAGACGCGTTTTTGCAGCAAGGTAATGTCGGTGAGTAATACTTGCCACAGCTCTAAGCGCTCTGGGCTTGCAGCCGCAATCTTAGCGGCAATCAGCCATTTAGGCTCAACGTCAGAGACAGTAAGATCGCCTTGCTCTTCGTGGGCAGCGTACTCTAAATTGTTAAAGATGGTGTTGCACTCATGGTATGACTTTGGGTTTTCTTGGAACCATGAGGTAGCGGTCATGAGGCGTTGCAATCTGTTGCTGCTAGTAGAGCCCAAATTGACTTTAATGCTAGGGGCGCCGCTTTCGATTTGGTTACTCTCTCTCTCTCACTCCCACTCCCAGTATCGCTACGCCACCCTTGGCGGTGCTGTTGATACAGGTTGTGGACGTTATCGATGAGATCAATAAGATCAAGCCAAGGTTGAATGGCTTGTGCGGCTTCTTCTTTGAGCTGTTCTTGGTCTGGTATGGAATCTTGTTCTTGAGAGAGAGTTTGCGTCTGCAGCATCTCTAGCTTTAGAGCTTGCTCTAGTCTGGCGCTGCGTGCGGCGGTAATCCATGCTGGCTGCTCGGTGTTTGTGGAGGCAAAGAGCTCCTTGCAGTAGGTAAGTCTAAGCTCAGTGTCTTTTTCAGCAAAAAAGCCCACGCTATCTACTAAGGCCGCACGGTCTTGGATGGAGCTTAAATCGGCAATAGCAGGGGCGGCAAGCAGCTTTTGTACAGCTTCATATTCGGTTTTAATGCCTTGGAAGAGGCGCCACATCTTGCTGTTAGCCGAAGCTGTCATGCTCTCAAGCTGTGCCTTGCGTACCCAAGCATCAGCATGACTGTAGACAACACGGCCAGTGTTGATCTTTTTGGTGTACGCGTCACCACCACGGTCACCGACAAAGGAGCGGTAGTAGCTGGAGTTAAACAGGGCTGGATTTTGTTCAAAGAAGCCCAGAGCGTCAAAGAGTTTAGGTTCGTCATCGGCTTTGAGGTCGATAAAGATAGTGGAGATTCCGCTCTTGGCGATCTCTTTTTGAGTGCGGTCTAAATTTGCAATCGCATCACACATCTCCAGCCATGTGTCAGTAGTGTTCTGCAAGATACTGGCAGTCTGTGCTGCAATCTCCCAGTCGTTTTTTGGCTTAGCTGGGAGCTGTGGTAGCAGTGTAACGGCAGCGAGGTTCTTGTTGATGACGCTGAACTTGAAGATAGTCTCAGCGTGCTTGTCTTGCAGCACCAAGTACAGACGTTCTGCGTTCTCATCAAAGTGGTATTTGATGCGGTAGCCAGTCTCCTTTTCATGAGCCACAAGCAGCGCATCAACACGGGATTGACTCTGCTCTAAGGCACCTTGGTCGGCAAGTAAATCACGTATGGTTGAGCTGCTTGGTAGATGATATGGGTTTGGTACATGGCATTGCAGCTCTGCTGCATCATCTGAAGAGATCTCAAGGTTGAGCTTGTAGAGCTCGGTAAGCTCAGCGCGATTGAGGCTTAAGTTCTCTAAGGTGACGCCGGCATCTAGCAGAGTAGAATCCTGATACTCGTGGTCTTTAAGCCACATGCCCCACTGCGATAGCGAGCGTTCCTCATCAAGGATGGTAACTGGAGTCTGTTCTTGCAGGTGCAACGCAGAGAGCTTGTCACGCAGTGTGACAAGCTTGGTCATAATAGCCTCGCGTTCTGTTGTGTATTCGCGAAGCTTGTGACGTAGCTGTTGTGGTGTGTGTTTGGTTTTTAGGAGCTCACACAAAGTGGCTATATCTTGCTGCAAATAATCATTTGCCTCTCCCCACAGAGTGAAGCACAGCGACTGCAGTTCAGTAGGTATTAGGTCTCTGATCACCGTTAAGGTGTTGGTGTTCTCAGAGGTTACCAACACGCGCTTGCCATGAGCCAAGAAGTTACCCACAAGGTTAGCGATAGTGTGGCTCTTACCAGTACCTGTTGGGGCTTGAACAAGGACGACATCGTTGTAGTCGCACTCGCGAATCACCTGTATCTGCTCAAGGCTAGCTTTAAGCATGAGCATCAAGTGGTCGCCGTTGTTTTCTTCTTCCGTTGCAATGTCATCGTCATAGCTGCTGGTATCGGTATCATCTCTATTAAGATCAATGATGTCATCGTCAGCAGCAGTGCTTGCAGATGGCAGCGTGACTGTATCTTCACCACAGGCAAAAGCAATACGCTTGGCAAGTGGAAGTGGCAGCGACTGTTTATCCTTTCGCTCATCGCTAAGCTCTTCGTCATGATGCTTGTCATCAGCTTTAAAGCCCGAGGTCAAGAAGCGCAGTGCTGGTGGAATCGCCATGTTGTAGCTGAGAGCTAGAAGCATGATTTCAATGGCGATCTGCGCAGCGCTTGGAGTGTAGTCAAGCAATAAGACAGGGCGTGGAAAGACACAGAACCAAGGGGTAAGTGCATTCCACTTAAAGCCGTGGTAGTCGTTGACCCAGATGGTAGGCAGAGATGGCGCGTGGGTCAGTGGATTTAAAAGCTCTCTAACGGTATCAGAATCTTGCAGGTTGAGGCGAGCACCTGTAGCATCTAATTGTTTTTGTACCTTGGTACAAGCATTGACTGCTTCGTTGTTGCTAATGAAGTTGACGGCGTCGTCAAACCTGACCACGCTGCTTCCTACGCTATTGATAAAGAGCTCTTGTTGCAGTTTGATTGGGCTCAATGTATCTGCGTAGACCTGAATGGTGTCACTCTCATAATTCTGTGCTGGAATTAAGGTGAGGTTCACACGCTGTAGGAGCAGTGGGTAGTTGTAGTGGCCATCTTTGCTTTTAACAAAGCCATTGGCGAGGAAGTAACCACGATCAGAGTTAGCCTTATTCAGATCAAGGCGCAGCTGATTGAGTTTAGTAAAGAGCTCTAAGGTGCGCTGACGCTTTCTGTTATGCGAAGCCCACTCTTTCCAGGTCTTGGTGTATTCCTGCTTGAGCTTGCCAAGGCCCTCTATTTCTTCGAAAGCAATATACTTAACATCGCTCTCAATATCGCTCTTACTAGGCGGAGTTGTAAAGCCCCGATAATCCGACCACAACAACATCTTGCGATCATACCACTTTGGCTCATCTAAGTAGATGCTGCTATCGATAAGCCATCCGGCAAGCTCTGTAGGTACAGCAGGCATTGGATCCACAGTCAAGCGCTTTACACTTAGTAGCATGCCTTGAGCAGAGTCTAAGGTCACACCCACGAGGTTTTGCTCTTTGATCTGATCTAAATCGAGCAAGCAGTCTTCTATTTCATTGACGTTGATAGCTGAAGCAGAGGCAGTGGCAGAGGCCGAACCCAAGTCAGAGCGCGAGCCAGATCCAGAGGCCGAGTTCGTGTCTGAGTCTGAGTCTGAGGCTGCGTTGCTGTTAGAGAGCTTGACTAATTCTTGCAGAAACTTTAGGAAACGAGTGGCGTTGTAGCGCTCAAGCTGAGAGCCTGAAGCACTTTTTGAGGATGGGCTGGTAGCTGGGTATGATGTAAAGATGTCGTTGCTTAAGAGAGGGCCTGACTTGCCGGTGGCAGCAGAGATCGCAAGGGCATTACAGCGCTTACTCTCTTCAGTACTGCTCGTGTCATCAATCAAGTGCCAAGTCACGTCGTGGCGAGATATCAGCTCATCGAGCTTTTGCCAGAGATCGGTGTTCTTAACGGGGAGGCCATCGTAGGTCTTCCAGCCATTTTTCTTCCACCCTTGAATCCACGTGGTACAGCCATTATTGACGTACTTGCTAGCAGTAGTAATGTGGATAATGCAGCTTTCACGGAGGACTTCTAAGGCTGCGATCACAGCCATCATCTCCATGCGATTGGTAGTGGTGTATTGATAGCCTTGGAGCAGCTCTTTAGAGGAGTCCCTGTACTTGAGGATGGCACCATAGCCACCATCACCTGGGTTTTTCACACAATAACCAGCAGTGAAAACAAACACTTCTTTCATGAAGAACCCCACACCTTACCGATGCTGTTTTGCGTAGCACTCGCTGCCTTTTGCGAGTGATTTTGAGCCTGTATCGCCGGCAACCCCTACAAGCAGCAAGAAGAAACAAGCAGAAACCACAGCCGTATTGCTGTGAACCAATATCCCATGCCTAGCCACAGCAGCTTTAGCCAGTGGAATCTCTCTAGCCCAAGCCAGCCATATGACTTAAGAGCTGACAGTCCTCAATAGTTTACTATTGAGAGGCTAGGCTGTCGTTAGGATTATGCGATGACTGTGAGGCTTTCCTGATTCTTTGGAGAGTTTGCAAAAAGCAAAAGCCGCTGCCTTGAGAGTAAGAGCTCTGTCAGCAACGGCTTGTAGTGGAATAGGCCTTAGTGGCCACAGATCTTATTTTTTGGCAGTAGAGCGTGGCAGACGCGCTGTGGTCTTTGTTTTGGCCTTAGCTGTCACCTTGGCTGTAGCCTTGGTCTTAGTCTTGGCCGCGGTTTTGGACTTGGCTTTGGACTTCGACTTGGTGGTGCTGCTAGAGGCATTTGGATCCTTGCTCTTGCGCAAGAACCACGCTGGCTGATGGTCAGTGGTATTGCTGCCATTAGGTGCAAATATGAAGTATTTGCGGAATAGTGCCCAGATCTGCTGTTGGTGAGGCTTGAAGCTCTCTTGGTCAGCAATGACCCACAAACCACCATTCTTGTGGCGCTTTTCGATGTAGCCGTAGCCGTGTTGCTTGAGGTACATCTTTAAGAACTCATCCATGAGTGCAGCACTTGGCAGATACCATGAGCCCTGTACTTGGTTAGCCTCGTTCTTGATGAACTTCTTACCAAAGCGCTTTTCGATCTCACTCTCAATGCGGTGGAAGTTATCTTCCGAGGTCTCCACGTATAGCGAGCCCTTTGGTAAGCGCTGATCGCTCACCTCACAGCCCTCATCTTGTAAGAAAGCAATCAGATCCGACAAGTCCTCCTCGGGTGGCTGATAGAGACCTTCGTCATCAATCAGCTTAGGCGATACCAAATCCGTGCTTGCGCTTGCGCTTGCACTTGCAGTGGTAATGCTAATGGCGGTGGAAGTCTGGGGTTTGCTGACTACTGGCAATACAGATCGCTGGGAGCTGGCAGATGCAGTAGGAGCTTCATCAAGCAACCACTCGCCCTTAAAATTGCTTTGCTTTACTACAGTAAAGGTGCGGAAGAACAGCGTCTTAATCGATGGCTCTAAAGCCCTGAAGTGCTTTAAGTAGTCGACAACGTGCAGGCCATCTTGCGCCTCAAGTACGGTGCAGCCTTGGTCTTGCAGGTAAGTAATGAGTTTCTTACGGTTGGCATCAGTCTCAGTACCATCAGCTTGCAGGCTCACAACAGTAGCTTCAGCCTCTTCGATGACTTCAGCATCGTCATCTTCATCGATGTCTTCGCTGTCATCGATGTCATCAGCGTACTCTGCCTCAAAGTAGTCCTCGTCTTCATCATCAGACGCATCGGCATCTTCGACTTCGACTTCGACTTCGGCTTCAGCTTCAGCTTCAGCTTCGTCTGTGTCCTCTAAGGCTTCATCAGCATCAGCATCATCAGCATCTTCGTATGAGTCGTAGTCTTCGGTGGTGTCGACATCTTCATCAAGATCATCAAAATCCTCAGGATCGTTAAGATCCTCAAGTTCTTCCTCTAGTTCTTCTGGCTTATACTCGGCGTTCTTGACAGCAGCAACAGTAGAAGCGCTGCTGACTCCACGTGAATTAGTAGAGGTCACAAGAGCTACGGCTTGGTGTGGAGGCTCAAAGACGCCACTTAAGTCGTTCTCCACGAGCGCTTGCAGCTGTATTGGGTGCTTTTGCTTAACTTTACCGATCAAGCTATTAGCGTTGATCTTAATGCGCTCAATCAGGTTTTGATTGCGCTGTTCGTGCGCGGCATCTGCAGCTGTGTAGCGACGAGCTGCAGCCATGTCTCCCGCGTTGATGGCTTTGACCGCAGCAAAGTCAGGCTCAATGCCAAGGTCATGGAGCTTGTGACAGAGAGCATCGATAGCTGCTTTCTTATCGTGGTAGAACTCACCACCACGGATGCGTACAAAATGATAACCACAGCGCTCTAAGATGCTCTGACGCAGCATGTCTGCGGCGATCTGTTCTTCACCATGGAAGCGCTCACCATCACACTCAAGGGCTACTTGAGAGCTGCCTGAGGTTATCATGAAGTCTAAGCGATAACTGCCCACTTCGTACTGTGGCGTAAGCAGATAGCCACGAGCGGTAAGGCTCTTGTAGACCTCCTCTTCAAAAGGCGACTCCACTTTGGCCAGATCAATAGCTTGTTGCTGCTCATTAGCGCGTGGGTTTTGCAGGTAGCTAAAGAGGCGATAGCGGATATCGTCTGGCTTTAACTGTGTTTGTGGGTCAAACGAATGCACCACCCACAGCTGATCACGAGCACGCGATACGGCTACGTTGTAGCGCTTCTTTTGCTCATCTTCACGGCTATCTTCGCTCAGTTTACGTAAGGTAGTGCCATCGCTGACGCTATCTAAAAGCGAGAGGAAGATGATATCGCGCTCGTCGCCTTGGAAATCAGCCGGTGTACCCACACGGATTTGGTGCTCTTCAACCTCCTTGGTGGTAAAGAACTCATTAACCAAGGTCAATAGTAAATTGATCTGAGCCTTAGCCGACGACTTCATGATGATAATGCCGTAGGTCACAGGGCCGCCTTGAGCGTTGTGTGCGTACTCAGGTTGCTGCATACAAGATCTGATCAAGGCCACAATATGGTATGCCTCGTTGTAGTTGATTTGTTTGACGCCTGTGCCGTCGCACTGACCATAGGTACGGTATGGCACTAATGGTGGCAGCGCATCACTCTTGCTCTCACGCAGAGGTACGATCTTACCGTCGTAGGAGAGCTGGTTGCTAAAGCCAATGATGTCCTTAACGCAGCGGAAGTGCTCTCGCAGCATGAACTGGCGATTGGTGAGATAACGGCCCAAGTCATACAGCGAGGTCGTGAGGTCAAGCAGTGGCACAAACGGAGGGAACGGTAGTGCTGGCTTGTTAAAGTACTGGTTCTTGATCTGCTGCAAGCTGTCGACCGACACACCAGGGGTGCTTGGGGTAACCTGCTCGTTATCACCAACGATGATGACCTTTTTGGCAAAGAACAAGATCGCGGCGGCGGTAATGTCAGACTGACTAGCCTCGTCAATAATCACCACGTCAAATGGATTGTTTGGCGAGGAGTTTTTGAGAGCCTCGGCCATCGGCATGATAATGGCTGGGATGGCACGCTGACATTCGCCTGCCAGTCTACGGGCATCGTGAGCGTACATGGCGCTGGTTTTCTTGTTTTTGCTGGTACTCTTTTTGATCACTGTGCCCCACGCCTCAAGGCTGTTCTTGAGGTTAGGGTCGTTATCCATTAGCTCTCTGAAAGCAAGCCAGGCTTGGGCTGCTGCAAGTTTTGCGGTGCAGTCACGGAAGCGCTGGGAGTAGAACTCGGCCTCATGCTGTAATTTGCCATAGTCGGCGGTGTAGAGTGCGTCGAACTTGGTGTTGATCTCACGGTACTTGAGGCACTCAAGGTGCTTTTGTACCAGTGCCGTGACGTCGCTAGCGTCCTGTGACTGTGGCACAAAGCCATCGTGGTGCGACTCAAGGAAGTTAGCCCACAAAGGAGCGCAGCTGCGCAGCTTTTGCAGCAGCTCTTGGCGCTGTGCAAAGGCTGGCTTTTTGTCATGCAGGGTTTGGATCTGTGTCAGCAGACGCGCATACAGCTCGGCATCCGACAAGGCGGCCTTTTCTAACTGCTTGAACAGGGTGCACTTGATCGCTCCAAACTTCACCGTAGAGGCTATGCAGGAGTTGATCTTTTGGAGGCATTGGGCGATCGCTTGCTCTCCAAAGTAGATCTGGGCTGCCCTGATCAGAGGAGTGCGTACTACCTCGATAAAGAGATGCATTCTCTGGTGGAGCTGAGCATGGTGCTTACCATCGTAACTGAAGATATCCTCACTCTTTTGTTCGGTGTGCTCATCGATAAAGGTCCACAACTTATCACCGCAGTTGTTCCACCAATTGAGGTGGTTAGCAATCGCCTCGGTATAGGTTAAGGCCTTCTCAACACGCATGCTGTCATCGTCACCGAGTGTGGCAAACTGCATGTCCTGTGGCATGAGCTTATCCCATAAGGAGCGGAGCTCAAGAGAGGTCTCTTGGTAGCGCAACTCATTTTCAATGCACAACATAGCCTCATTATTGCGAGCTACCTCAATGGCGTTGCTACCTGGGCGCAATTGCATTTTCTGGCGTAGATCATCTTGCAGACGCAGCTGTACCGCGCATAGAAGCTCGCAGTATTGGCCAAATTGGGCGATCAAGGCGCTGTGGTTTTGGGTGGTGCTATTACCATGATCAAAGCTAAAACTTGTGAGCTTGAGCTTCGGCGATTTGTGGTTGTATTGGGCTGTGGTGAAATCGTAGAGTGGCTTACCTACATCTTGCCACCATCTAAGCTCAGTCTTAATTGGCTGCACATACTCAAGATACTTGTGCAGACGCTCAGTGACAGCAAGGTCACTGAAAGTAGGGGCACCCACCATCACGTTTTGCCATAACTGCGCAAGCTCATCAGATACCACTTCATAGTTCTGAGCGCGAGTAATGGCGTTGAGCTCTGTAATCGAACTGGCTACTTTGCCGTTTACAGGAGCGCTACAGAGCTGCTGATAGTATTCTTTGATCTGGTGGCAGATGGCAGTGTGAATGACATCATCGCTCACCACCCCAATCTCTTTTGGCAAACCTAAGAGCACATGCAAAGGCTGCGTGCTTTCTTGCTCTAAGAAGTGTACCAAACTCTCACCAATGTCATGCCACCATGACAGATCATCGTTGATGAATTCCACATAATTGATGGCGGTGGTGATAGGGTCATTGGTAGCAAGGCTCATGAAAGCACTCTCGCCTACCATAAGCTCATCCCACTTGGCAGCAACAACTGCTTGGGCCTGACTGTAGTCAAGCTCAGTGGTAATGGCTGCAAAATTAGGTGCAGCCGCACTGCTCGTCACCACCTTGTTGTTGATGAGAACGTGGGTGAGCTGCTCGTAGTAGGAACGAACCTTGGTGGTTATGGCCTGATACCAACTTGCATCAGTAGCACCATAGTTCAGGCCTAAGAATGGACGTGGCTCGGCATGGAGCTGTTGCTGTACAAAGTCCGAGAAACGGCTGCCGATATGATCCCACCAAGCACAGGCCTTAACGATATCAGCCTTGTAGTCGATGGCTGTCTCTAGACGCTGACTGACGTCTGTACCCAGAGCTGCAAACTTAGGTGCATCTTGCATCAGGCTATCCCAGCTCTCTTGTACTTGTTGCACTAAGTCCGCAAAGTCCAAGTCAGCAATCAGTGCCTGCAAATCAGCAGCGTTTTGTGGGATATGGCCATTTATCAGTACTGAGTTGATGAGTGGCTCGTATACCTTGAGGGCTTTTGCGATGTGTCCTAAGCGGCGTTCAAACATGCCGAACTTGAAGTCTGGACGTTCTTTTAAGAACCACTGCGCAGCCTCGTGTAACGCGGCACGATCACGATCTTGATCATGACCAAGATCATGAGTTGGTACGCTCACCGTAATTTCACTGCGCAGACGCTCTTTGTTCATGGCATACAGCTGCTCTAGCTTGGAGATAAAGCTCTTCCAAGCATGGCTTGAGCTCTCAGACATGCCTGAGATATGGGCGTTAAGCAGCCAGCGTGGTTCAGCTACTGTAACAGCGCCCGCCCCTATAACACCTGCACTTGTGTAGTACTGTGTGTTGTGCAGACGCGACAGCTGAGTAAAGGACTCACTGTTGCTGCTAAACCATTGCACGGCCTCACTGAGAAGCTGCAGTTGTTTTGGATTGTCTGTGCCTAAGTCGACCACTACTGAGCTTTGAGCGTGTACCTTATAGAGCTTATGCAGCATATTGAGGCTAGAGATAAGGTCTTGCCACTTGCTCTGTGCCTTCTTGTCGATGCTTGCGACCTGGGCTGCAATCTCCCATGGTTTGAGCTCAATTGCGTTGTTGCCAAAGGCGTGCTTACAGAAGCTCAGACGCTGTGCTGTACTGTTGCTGTTGCTACTACTGCTACTGCTACTGCTACTGCCACCAAACCAATTGAGGGCCTTTCTTAAGGCTGCACGATCGCTGTTAGCACTAAGGTCGACTACAAGTGCATCTTGCTGGAGCTGAGTGTAGTGGCTCTGGGCTCTTTCGAGCTCCTGCAACAGCTGGGCAAAAACAGCTCGTTGCTTGTTGTCGCTGCTCATGCCAGCCATTTGGGCACGACGTACCCACTCATCGCTATTGTGGTAAACGATGGAGCCGGCAGCGATATCAAGCTGCGAGGAACTAGCATCAGAGCTGCCAGCACTGCCAGAATTACTAGAGTTGCTAGAACGGCCAAAGCTGTTGGCGTTTATGCAAGCGCGTTCTGCGTATGCCAAAAACAGAGGAGCGTTAAAGGCCTGATTGTTTGCAGCGAAGAACTGCATGACAAGGCGTAGGTGTACAAAGTCCTTTGGCTCTAAGCTGCAAGTGTTGACCTCAATCATGGCCTCTTTGCGCGTTTGGTAACGCTCTTTCAGCTCTTCAAGAGCGGTGTATAGCTTGTTCCAAGGGGCAATGGTTGTAGGATCAATGCCGGCAATCTGGGCATCGATTTCCCACTGTGTCTTGGCCTCAGCTAAGAACTGCGGCATGTTGACGATATCTGACAACTGACTTACATCGACGCTGAGCTTAAAAGAGTTAGAGGCTGCTTGGTCTTTACCTGTGTCGGTAACACAGTTTGCTTCAAAGCACAGTTGCTGCTGCTCTTTAAAGCGGAAACTGTAGCTGTAGTGGTACTTGAGACCAGAGCTAGACACTACCTCAAGCTGGGCAAACTCATCTTCACACTTTTGCAGCTTATGTTTGGCATCAAGATAGGTCTTAATGGAATTGGCCTCAGGAAGATCTGCTGGATTTGGTACCAAGAGCTTAAGTTCAGAGGCCTCTTCTTTAGAGATCACGCAATTGAGGCGATAGAGCGTGGAGAGCTCTTCGACAGTGAGCTTGAGAGTATCTAAATTGAGATTGCTGTCAGGCAGTAACGTAGCTAAAGCGACGTTGTCATGAAGCCACTCACCCCATTGGGAGAGAGTGCGGCCCTCGCCTAAGATAACCACGCTAGACTGTTCTTGGTTGCGCAAGGTGTAGAGCTGCTCGCGTACCTTAGCGAGCTTTTCCATGAGTTCATGGCGCTCTTTGCCAAACTGCTTGATGCTGTTTTTGAGAGTGGCTGGGTTGTAGTCATAAGACTGCACACGCACACAGATATCAGTCACGGCCTTTTTGAGGTCGTTCTTGTTCTCCACAGCCAAGTTTACGCACAGTGGCTGCAAGCTTACTGGTAGCTTGTCCTTAACCACAGTTAAAGCTTTGGCTTTCTCCGAGGTCACAAGCACACGCTTGCCTTGGGCTAAGAAGTTACCAATGAGGTTGGCAATAGTGTGGGTCTTACCTGTACCTGGTGGGCCCTGCACCAGCACCGCATCAGCGTACTCAATGGCGCGAGCAATTTGCAGCTGCTCAGTGTTAGCAGGCTTGGTTAATAGCACTTCATCGTCTTCACCACTGGCATGAGCTAAGCGCTCTGCAATCGAGAGCGTAGAGTCATCTTGATCGTCAGCAGCGTTGCAGTTGCGCTCTTGAGGACGGAAACCAGAGGTCAGGTGACGCAGCGATACTGGTACTTCCATGCCGTCTTCGAGAGCATGCATCAGGTTCTCTACGGCCTCTTTCACACCAGTGGATAACGGTGCAAACAACAGCACTGGGCATGGGTGCAGCACGTATTGCACGGAGCGACTAAAGCTGCTTGCAGGCGAAAAGCTATCTGACCACAGTGCGCGGCTGTGCAGGTGAGTTGCAAATGGTACCAAAAGATCCTTGATGGCGGCAGCATCGAAGAGATTAAGGCCACTGCCATAACCGTCATTGTCGAGCTCATCTAAGTGGCGTTGCACTTCATTGCAGTAGGTGACGTTAAACATCGTCCCGCTCTGCGTGAAGAGATCGCTCTTCAGCTCCACCTTGCTGTCTTCAGCAAAGAAGACCTTAATGGCATCAGAACGTGAGCCACGAGCGCTCTCAAGCTCAATTGCTACCTTACGAAACAAAATAGGGTAGTGGAACTCACTATCAGCACTGCTAAAGAAGGCATTGGCCATGAAGTAGCCCTTAAGGTGCCCCTCCTTTTCCAAGTCCATACGGCGCTGATACATGGCCTCATAGAGATTAAAGGACAGTTGTGCCGGCTTGACCTCTTGCGCCCACTTACGCCACACCACCTCATACTCGGTACGCTGACGCTGCAGTGCAGGCTTGTCCTGCATGCGCACCGTAGTGATCTTCTCTGAGGTCAGTCGAGCTACGACGCCACTAGGGCTGCGCTCAATGTGCTCAAGCAGCTTTTTCTCAGCAGCAGGAAGACGGGCAGGATCTGCCTGTACTAAGCGAGTTGCAACGTCCTTGTAGAGCTTTTGCAGTAGCACTTCGTTCGAGGCAAGATTACCCAGCGGATCACGCAGCAGCTCCTCGTGCCACACCAAGCCAGCAGAGGTGTTGCTACCATCCTTGAGCCACAAGGCAAGCTCACCTTTAGGCAGAGGCATAGCAGGCACATCAACGCGCTCCACGCGCAGCACCAAGTCCTCATCTACAGCACTCACACCAACGTTATCAACACCATCAGCGCTACCTGTGCCACCAGCGCCCGCACCACCGACAGTAACACCAGGTAAGTGTTGGGCACGCAGGCTCTCTAAGTCGATGAGGCCAGAATCGCTGTCGACCTTAGTGGTAGGGCCACCACGGGTACGAGAGATGTAGGCGAAGTCGCGCACGAACTCAATGAACTTGATGGCATTAGAGCGCTCATCACGCTCGCGTGCTGCCAGTTGCTGTGCGGACTGGGTTGAGGCTTTGGCTGTGGCTTTGGTTGAGGTTGAAGTCTTGGCTTTCATAGTGGCTGCTGATGATTAGTGAGAGTTACTGTGATCAGTTCCGTGGCTAGTTACACAAAAGCTTGCCTATCTTACTGCGATTGTGGCCGTAAGGGGCTATAAGCGGCTTGCTTTTGGCTACTTGCTGCTGTCACTGTGACTGCTGTTACTGTCTTTCTTCTGGCTTAAGGTAGAGGCTTTCTTCGATTTGTTAGAGCCGAGGCTAAAGAGTCCGCCTAATACGACGCACACGATGATGAAGCCATAGCCAATAATACGAGAGTAGGTGTTGAAGAGATCTTGGAGGTGAAAGAAGAAGTCCATGGTTAGGTGTTCCTTGAAAGATGACTGAAAAGGGCGACACACAGGCGCCCGTATGGTTAGCAGCACGGCTAAAGCCAAGCTTTAGAAGTACAGTGACGAACGAATATCGTGTTCGTCAAGAAGTGTTGGTTCCATAATCTTGTCGTAGAGCTCAGGATCAAAATCACAAATGATGTAGCGATCTTTTGCAGAATCGAGGTCAGTAATCTGATCCCAAGAGTCAGCTTTGTCTTTCAATGTGAGCACCTGCTTTTGCTTGATATCAACACGCTGTGCAGGACTTACAAGCTGATCATTAGCGTAGTGTTTTACGATGATGTAGCCGTCTTCTAAGTGGTATTCCAAGACCAGACCCTGTAGCTTGCCGTCCTTGAACTCTTTGTAGCCAGTAAGAACTTCATCAAAATTGAAGTAGTATGATGGGCCATTTTGCTTGGCAGAGGCCTTACTAAACTGGCAGTAAGAGGAGTATTGGGCTTTTTTTAGGTCAACAATGTGCAAAATATCAGGGTTAACATCATTGTTGATGTAGGTCTTGTGTGTTTTAGAGCCATCAGGGAATTCGTAGCTCCAAAAGCCATCTTTCTCCATTTCGAGATTGAGTCTAACTGGAGGTAGATCCCTATGACGCATTTGCTCCCGTGATAGTTTATGGAGAGTTAAGGTCGTCTCAGGGTTAAAGCCGCCGACTTCTATTGTGGTGCGACCTTTTAGATCAACTACCAGAAGCTTAAAGCGCTGATCTTTGTAGTCAATGCACTCAATAGAGCACAAGGTGAAGTTATCGCTATAGGCCTGAACAAAGAAACGCGGTCTCTTGTGATCGTCCTCATCCTCATCGTCATCCAAGTCTTCGTCCAAGTCTTCATCGCTGTCCTTGATGACGTCATCATGGGTGTTATTTTTGGCGTTAGCAGAATCTTCATCCTTGTTGCTAGCCTTGCGTTTGCGAGACTTGTCGTTAGCGCTACATTCAAGCTTGACCTGAAATGCAGTGATCATTAACGGCTGTAATACCTCAGCGAAGGTTTGAAGATCAAGATCCTCGCTTGCGCAGCGTGCTTTATCCTCTGCGCTCATTTCAGCCCAGTCATCGTCAATATTCTCAAGGGTGATCAAGCGCTTGTTAATGGTGTCTATCACTTGCTTCTTGACTGGGGTGCCAAGTTCATAGCGAGTGAATTGCACAAAGCCTTCGTCTAGGTGGAAGTCAGTGCTCAGTCCGTGCAGCTCTCCATTTTGGTAGTTCTTGAAAGCGTAGAGCTTGCCATCATTAAACAACTCAGTTTCCTCATCACGGTAGAAGTAGGATGGACCATGCTTTTTGAAAGTCACTGTGCTGTATTGGCAAAAGCTTTGAAGATGATGCTGTGTGTTCGCAGTTTCAATCAAATGAAGAACGCGTACTACATCTGGGCGTAGAGCGTCATGCATGAATTCGCGATAGTAGCAGTGCTTGCTCTCCTCGCTGAAAGCATGCTCCTTTTTTGAGTAGACCCAGAGGCCAGATTTACTGACTTCAATAAGCTTGTGATCAATTTCGAAGTCTGGGTCGGCGAGCTGTATCAGGCTCAAGGTTCTTAGCTCAGATATACCGAGGACATCAATACGTCCCAATCCTTCTATCACGTGGCCGTCTTGAAAGCTCTTTTCAATAAAGAGCTGTTCCTTGTGCCCGATAGCGCTAAAACGAACAGTTCGTTTGGTATTACCCTCACGACATGTCGTTTTGAGCGAGATATCGCTATTTCTCATGTGGTGAAGGTCTAAGGCAAAGCTCTTAGTTTCATTAGTGTCGTGGTTGTGAACAAGGATTCGTCTTCTGTCGTAGTCATAGCGATAGGAGAGGCCTACAGCCTTGCCATAAAGGAAATGATCTAGCGAGATGATTTCACTATGCCAGCCGATTTGCAGATCGATTCCGTGTGGCTTGCCACGCTTGTAAGAAGCCATGTCTCCTGTATGACCGTTTTTGACGTTGTAGCACAGTCCATCAAGCCAACCATCGCTAAAGCTGAGCCAAATCAACGGTTCTTTGTAGTGAGTTGTGTACCAAGCACCCAAAGGCTGACCGAAGTCAAAGAAGGCTTCTGTAATAATAGCAGCATACTGGCCTTCTTGAGCATACTTCTGGGCGAGCTTGTCGATCAGCATGATTTCCTTAGGCATGTCGTCGTGCATCTTTGGTAAATACCCAGAGATAGGACCGATGATTACCCATTTGCCATGGCGTACCTGTTTACCTGTATTGGGATCTTTGATGTAATCGCCTGAGGCATTGGACTCTGGTGATACAAGGTCACTGCTATCATCGCTTAAGTTGGAGTCTGATCCTGAGATCTGTCCTGAGCTTAGGCTTAGGCTTAGGCTTAGGCTTGAGCTTGAGCTTGTGGTTGATTCTTTTGAGATGTCAGCTGTAGCTTTGGTTGGACTCTCAAACTTGGCAGTATGGTGAGTGCTGTCGTTGCTACTTCCTGCTTTGATGATGAGTTTTATGATGCCCCATAGCATTGGGCCAAAGATAATGGCAATGCCAATAAGTGTCCCTGTGTCCATGACCTATTCGTCCTTAGTGCAAATCATGTTTGATAGGGGTAACGCAGCTACCGCACTGCGTTGTGAGTCTGTTGAGCGTTGGTTATGGCGCGGGTTATAGGTTGAAGACAGGTGGAGCCTTCACAATGTCTCTGTTGGATGGCAGATCGCCTGACAGTCTTCTCATGGTGAGGCCAAAGACTAAATCGTCAGAACCCTCCACTTCGTGGTCTGCCCTGAAGGTTGTGGTTGTGGTGGCTCCAAGCTCGTAGTCGTAGATAACCCTTTTGCCATCCTTGAGACCTCTGACGTAGTGAGTGCTCGTTTTGATAAGGCCAGTGACGTCGTCGTAGGCAATGAGATCACCCTCAAGTAAGCCGTCTTTGTAGTTGCCTACTCCAATGATTTCATTGCGGCTACCGTACTGGTAGAAAGGGCCATTGAGCTTGCCGTCTCTAAAGTTCATCTCCATGACGAGGGTGCCATTGGTGCCTTTAGTCACCCAAGTACCGTGGGCTTTGCCGTTCTTAAACAGAGCGTCGGTGACCAAGTTGCTTTCTTTGCCGACATTTCTGAGAGCGTCTGCGAGTGCTTCCACGACCGCAAAGACATAAGGGTAGTGATCTTGGATAGCTGTGCTTGACTTGAACTCTGCTTCAGGCAGCACGCGGCTGAGTGAGCCATGAATGATCCAGATGCCGTGCTTGATCTTGGCGCCGGTTACGGGATCCTTGATGTACTTGCCGGCGGCCATGGTGATGCCGTGACCATCAGTGACGATGGTTGAGGTAGCCATGATGCGGATCATGCGAAAGACGTAAGGCAGCACAAAGAAAACGACGAAGCCGCCGCCGATCCATAAAAGAGTTTCCATGACGTGTCCTTGTGAGGAGATCAAAAAGCCAAAAGGTGATACAGCGGCCGCAGGTGTTTGCGCTACGGCATAACCGGCCTGCTGTTTTCGATGTGGGCTAATCTAGGGATGAGGACTACCTCGTGCAAGGCGGGCAAACTTTTTTGCAAGAGATGGGTAACTAAAGTGGCGCAAAGCCTTATGGCGTCTAGGTTGGCGTGCTTCAAAAATTTTGTGTTTCGCGCCCGCGTACATACCCGCGCGCGTGAACCTTTATAGGCGTGATTAGGCCTCGTTGCAGTGCTTGTATTTAACATAATAAAACAGGCTGTTTGAGGCCTTTTGTGTGCACAAATGGCTGCAGAATGCGGTTTTGGTGCTATTTGGTACGGTAGTGGTAGGGTGGCTTAAGGTGTTTTAAGGTGCCCAAGGTAGATAGGGGGAGGTTTGTGTAGCAGCGAGGTAATGAGGTGAGCTCACCCTACCGAGCGTTTAGCTCGGTAGGGTGGTGTAGATCATGCCGAGGATGGTAGGCGCTTAGAGCTCACTGAGCTTGGTGAAGAGGTAGAGACGCAGGTATTCGCCTGAGGAGCCTTGAGCTGTGGCAATGCGATTGAGCACTGTTTGAGTGGACTTGCATTGTGCGATGGCCTGTTCTGCTGTGAGGTTGGTGGCGTCGCTTGGCCCCATGATGTTGAAGCTCTGCATCGCAAATGCGACCTCTTCTGGGTTGGTAAGTACCCAGCTGCCTAAGATCTTAAGAAGAGCCGCCTCTAAGCCTTGACCTGAGCTATCAGCACGGCTTTGTGGGGCTGTGCCATCAAGCTCTAAGGTCACAGCCTTAGTGCTCAGGTTGAGAATGCTCTGTAGCTGCTCAGCGCTCATGGCATCAAAGAGCATGCGCACTTTCTCGTTGTCGCTGATATCAGCCACATCGGTCAACACTTGATTGGTATCGCTACCGGTAGCGTCCTTGTAGAGAGTCTCCCCTAAGACCATGGCACAGGTGCGCTGATCCCAGTTCTGCATGGAACCAATCAGACTGGTGAGAATGGTCTGGCGTTCTTGATCGGTAAGGCGCAAAAAGCCTTCTTGTACGAGGCCAGCAGTAGCGTCACCTACAATCTTACCGACTTGTTTGAAGTCTTTTTCTTCAGCGCTGAGGTTGCTGTTAGCAGTGGCTCTGAAAAGGTAGTTTTGGAAGCTTTGGTTTTGCGCAAGGCTAGTGACAGCAGTAGCGATCTGCTGTTGCTTGGCAGTGTCTGAGGTCAGCTCACTAGTGTAGGTTTTAACTAAGACGTCACTGCTGAGCATTTGCAGCAGTACTTGAGTGCGCAGATCTTGTTCGGTGCTAGCAGTAGTAGTAGTTGGAGTAGTAGTAACAGAGCCATCGTTGCTATCAGCTGCGGCCATAGCGGCCTCAAAGAAAGACGAGTTGCCATCAGCATTAGCAGCAGCACTTGCTGTAATGACCTCAAGAGGAGTGACCAATACCACTAAGGCAAGGGCGCTAGCCTTAGCAATGATGGAAGAGAAGCTCGCCAAGTATGGCTTAAAGAGAAAGAACATGGTGCCCTCGGCTTAATTGATATTAGCAGTAGCGTTAGACCACATTACAGCACGCTAGGATTAGGTGCAACTGAGCACGATAATACATGGTCTTTATTTTGAGAATGATCTAGGAGCGGGTGCTGTTATAAGTAGATAGGGCATTCAGACGGATTTGAATATGCAATCTAAGATACGACTAAACACATATTTTATCAAGTTATTTTTTTACGTTTTTGGTGTTGCATATAAATGGAATGATGGTTATCTTGGTGTTGTTGTTGTAAGAAGTTTCATTAGTTTGGAGGAGCAAAATGAAGATTACTTGACCTTGATGTAGTTAGCCTTAGACAAAGGCTGAGTAGCGAGTAGCTATAGGAAACGATGCGTAGCATCAGCTTATCCTGTTAGCTGTCCGCGTGTTTCAATCTGTTAGATGGAGGGTATATGCCAGCATCTACTTTTAGATCAGAGACTAAGCCGCTTAGTAGTGGCCAAATCTCTAGATCGCAAGCTAATGTAGCGGCTCAAAAGCTAGCTAAAGCCAATGTAGGCAATCTCAAAGGCTTAAGTAAGAGCATTGTTACAACAAGCCACTCGATCAAACCTAAAAGCGCCAACTCTAATCTCCACGGCGCTACTACCAGTACAAGCTTACCAAAGCGTGTAAGCCTTGTGGCTCAAGCTCACCACGACATGCAGTTTATTAAGCTTGGCCAGATTAAGCTGTACAGCAATGGCAAGCCTACAGTGCAAAGTGTTGCTGAGTTCATCAAAGAACTGCCAAAGAGTGAGCAGCAGAGCCTGCTAACCAAAGAAGGCCGACCAAACCGCGGCGCTCAAAAGCGTATGCAAGCTGCAATGCTGCTTAAAGGCTACGACGATGAGTTCTTAGTGGAGCTGCTCTACAAAGCCACATCTGAAGAGAGCTCTCACTTGATCGCAGCCTTGAGCGAAGAGGCTCCATATATGGCTTCGCTGAAAAACTGTGGTGAGTACGACCTTCGCTGTGTCTTAACTCAAGCAGTACGCGAGGTTGTCATAACTAAACTTAGCTCTAATTGTCCCGTAATGAGTCAGAGTTCACCTCTCTTCGCAGAGGGAAGTGCTCCATTACAGATGGTTGGTGCGCTCACGCAGCTTATTGAAGATAATCTCAGTTCTCGTGATCACCTCTCCAGAATCTTTCACAGCATTGGGAATGAGCTCTGTAGCTCCGCTTTGCAACTGGGGGCGTTTATCACGGTGTACCATGAGGTACCAGATGGCGCGGATTGCCGTGTACCTCAGCAGGTTCTTTTAGACACCATTGAAGACCTCGTCTTCAACTTCGCTTTTGAGAGGTCTCATGGCGAGCGTGAGAACTCTGATCAATTTCTCGCCTTTCTTGACGAGTTTGAGCGAGAATACTCGCGCAGAGCGTTCATCGATGGCATGGCCGGCTGTGATGACCTTAAAGGCACCGATGTATGCTCTTCCGACAAGGTTTTTGCTGATGGAGTGCTTGATGCGTTCCGTGCTGTTGCTTTTGAAAATGGCACTGGCTTTGTCATGGACGATAACGAATGGATCACTGTGCATCCAAACGGCAAGGGCCTGAACAGCAATGGCGAAGAGATCAAGGGACGCCACGTGCTTGTTGAGAAAGGCTCCCGCAAAATCGTTGCGGGCTTGGGTGGTAAGTTCAACGGCAAGCGCCTTGATGAGATTAGTCATAGCCCTCAACAGGCTTCTTCTAAGTCTCATAAGCAGCAAGCCGTTAAGGGCAAGAGTGCCTCTAAAGGCGTAGCTCAGAGCAAGTCAGCTGCTGCAAAGCACGTAGCCTCCAAGGGAAACAACTCAACCCAACAGGCAGCTCCCAAGATCACTGCCTCCAAGAGCGGCAAGCTCAGCAAGCAAGCTGCTAAGGTGAGCTCTACCGCTAAAGTCGGGGTGCAGGGCGAGAAAGCTGGTTCAAAGCTCTCTGCTTCTATACGCAGCGGGGCAAGCCAGCAAGCGCGTTCTGGCGGTTTCAATGCAGAGGCACGTAAGCCGCAGAAAGCTGCGGCAGCAGCATTCTTGGGCTACACCGGCTCTGTTAGCGATGGCTTCGAGGTTCCTAAAGAAGGCGCCTTCAATATCATGTGCGAACAGGTTGCTGATGACAGCAAGCTGCAGCGTCTGAGTAAGGGCTTTCAAGCCTTGAGCGATCCAACATGGACTGACCCTCAAGGGCTTCAGTTTGATAGCGCTGAGCAGCAGTTGCTGTACGACCAAGTGCATCGCGAAGTGCTGAGGTATGACACCATGCGGTTCATCGGTGCTTGCCCGCGTACAATTGGCAAGTATGTGCCACAATCTCCAACTAAAGAGATGGTGGAGCGTGGTGACAAGGCTTACCAAGCTCACGCTAAACTGCAGAGTGAGTATGCTGCGCAGAAGCTGCCTCAAGCTGAGCAGGAGTTGGCTGTTCAAATCCAAGAGGTTAGCGGCCCTATCAAGCAAGCGCTAAAGAGTGATGAGGGCTTTAAAGATGCAGCCAGCAAGGCTGCTGTATCTTTGGCTAATGGCTTGGTGCAAGAGATAAACGCATTAAGCGGTGGTAAGGCAAGTACCAACGATCTAGTGCGTGAGCTTTTTGCACAGTTCCAGCTCGCAAGCTTTGACTTGAGCAAAAGCTCTTTGCCTAACCCTATTGGAACACCAGCCGTTGCGCACTACATCAGAGCAAACCTGCTGTATCAGCAATGCCAACTCGCATACCAGCATGCAAGCGATAAGGACAAGCAGCTTTTAGGTAGCTGCTTAGCTAAGGCTAAAACCTCAGTTCAACAAGCCAATGAGCTGCTTAAATTGTCCGAAAACGTGACCTCGTTTGGTCATGCCATTGAGCGCATTGCGGGCAAGCTCTACCAAGCAAAGTACCAAAGCGGTGGTCACAACTACGCTCCGAGCAGCGTGGCTGGTGTAGCTAAGGATCGACCAATGAGCTTTGCAGAGGCAAACGAGCTCAGGGGTAATCCTTACTTCAAGTTTAGCGACTTGTACGTTAAAGACGCTAACGGTAATAAGTACTACCCTTATCGCAACAACTGCCAAACATGTGTTGTAGCAAACGAGATGCGTCGTCGTGGCTACGATGTGGAGGCTCAGCCGAACAAGTTAGATGACTCTAACTTATGTACTGAGCTAAGCTATTTTTGCCATGGCATTTGGCGTAATCCTGTTACTTGCGCACCTCCTGATGTCATCAAGGTTGCATCCTTTGCTGACCTTAATGAGCAGGTGCAAGAGGGGCAGCGTTTTTCTTTGCAGTGGTCATGGAAGCGGTCAAATCCACAAGAAGCGCTAATGGGGCACATTGTGTCGGTTTTGCGAGAGGAGGGGAAATGTTTCATTTACGATCCTCAATCTGGCAAGAAGTATGCCCTCGCTAAGTTTGGTCACGTATTTGGGCATATGGTTAATATGTCCACCATCTGCGCTTTCCGCGTGGACAATTGTGAGGTCTTGGGTGGTTATGCTAATAAGGTCTTAGTTCAGGCCCATTTAGCACCACCTGTCCCAAGTCAACATAAGGAGATCTAGCAATGGATCAAACTGAGTTTCAGCAGCTGATTAAGAGCAAGCTAGAGCGAGATTGCCCTCATACAGCCGTAATATATCGAGGTGTGTACGACGGATGTCTTACTTTTGCTCTCATTCCAGAGCATAATCCAAAATTTGTTGGATATGCTGCAACAGGTTTTCCTGTTTATGCGCTTGTGCGCCCTGGTGATTTTGAGGGCTACCGCCTTGTGTCCGACTTGGATTTAAAGATCACCGATCACTTTTTTCCACCGGAGCAGCGCAATAGCTCCGACGAAAGAAGTGATGTGTATGACCTTACCATTAAGTTTTAAGGCAGCAGCCTTAGGCTTAGTTAGTCGGTAACCTACACCTTGTAGGAGTGACAGTAAGCATGTCTTACCTCTTGCAAGGTTAACTCAAAGGGGCATTCCATTAAGGATGCCCCTTTTGATTGGGAGACATACCTTGCGCTCAAATAGTCTTAAGCTTCCTGAATAAGCCACCACATCCTGAAAGTATCAAACGTGGTGTACGGTTATTAAAACACCGTTTCTGGAACTACACTTTATTGACCTAGCACCACGTTTAGCCCTAGGACTAATGGCGCTGAGGAATCCACTCCCAAGAAGGCAGTTCTTTAAACCTTAACTTCCGCCAGTTAGGCACTGATTTCGAAAATATAGCCGTTCTTTGGTGGCTATATTTTGGCTAGAGA
>CALXYZ010000017.1 GCA_944393075.1 uncultured Anaerobiospirillum sp.
ACTGTTTGTGCTTTTGAGCACACAAGCATTATGGAGTTACGTGTTTATAAAGCAAAAGGAAAGATTGGAAGCTTACTGTGAATGGTATCCTATACACGTTTTTGCAGTTTGTCTGGATTTAATGCAGAGAGCCGCAAATACCTTGTTTTAGAGCTACTTCACTTCTTTGATCAAAGACTAACCGCCATGGACCGCGCCCAAACGCTGCACCATAAGCAGCGTATTACCGATTTTCTCTCTGACTTTTGCTATAAGCCACGTTCTTTTAACGAGATCGTGTGCGCGCTCGCGCGCGACAATCAAGCTGAAGACGGCTTAGGCAGTAGCAATGAAGTACTCGCCTCTAGTGTCAGCGCTGTGCTTGAGTGCATTAGAAATCAGGTCTTGGTCAAAGACGACTTCAACAGCATGTGCTTTCGCTTTAATAAGAAAGCCGCATCGCTACAATCAGGCCAAGGCAAGGCCGGCAGCCGTATCAGTGCTGATGGTGACGAGCGCCCTGAAGCTCTCTCCTTAGAGCAGTTTCGTGAGTTTCTGCGTTTTATCGCCTGCTTCTACGACCTTGCCTCCCACAGCTACACCTACCATGTAGCCAATTGGTCGCAACTGATGCAGACCACGCAGCACCGCCTGATTCCGGCAGATAGCAACACCAGCAGTGGCTTAGACCACAGCTTTTCCTTGCTCTCTGGTATGTCGTTGCAGCGTGGTGCGTCCGGCACCTCGGCTACCTTGGCTTTACATGATCCTGAGTTTGCCCGCCTTAACATGCCTAAGGTCAATGGCGCTGCGGCTAACAGCTTTTTAGCTAGCTACGCCGATAGTAAGGCCGGTAGTGAGCAGGTAGTCTTAGGATGGCCGCTGCTGGTAACCTTAGTCGATGGCAAGCGTCAGCTCGTGCCTTTGTTCTACTTTGTGCTTGATGGAGCTAAGTTCCCAAGCGATGCTGAGCTCACCTGTACTAATATCGTGGGCCCGTTTTTCAACGAGGACTTTGGTGCGGCTATGCGCTCTGTTTTAGAGATGCAAGGTCAGCACAGTCGCTTGCAAGCAAGACAGCTTGTGGCTGACTTTAAAGCAGCTGCTCTTCGTTGCATTAGCTCTAAGAGCAGTGGTCTCAACGTCCTTACCGAGCTTAAGCTGCTGGTGTTAGGCTTCTTTGGGAAGCTCTGCTACGGCCATATGGGCGCTGGTGCTACCGGTGCCGTGAATCTCAATGCAGATGGCGTTTTTTCCGAGAGCTTCTTAGCGCTCAATGAGCTCGCTCCGCTCTCGCATCACATTGTGAATGCCGCTTTGGTGTCGGTGTCGGCCGCGCAGCCATACCAATCGCAGATTGCCCAAGAGCTCAAGCAAATTGTGAGTGTCACTGACGAAGAGCTGATGCAAAGTGCCTTAAGCAGCTTCTTCTGCGATCAGCGCACTGCCAAGGCTCGTGCTCAGAGCGACGGCATCAACAGTAACGGCAGCAATGGTAGCAATGGTAGCAATGGTAGCAATGGCAGCAATGTACCTCTGCCTTTTAATCCACTGTCTGCTGATAGTCAGGCTGCTTTGGTCTTTGAGGTGGACTCGGATCCGCCATGCGATACCGATCAGAAGCAGGCTGTGCGCTCCATGCTTAAAAACGATTTGACTGTGCTGCAAGCTCCAGCTGGCACCGGCAAGTCCAGAACCATTCTTACTGCGGCCTACAACCACTTTTTACGTGGCCAAAAGGTGCTCGTCACCTCCTCTAGTTATGCTGCTATTAATGACTTCTACTACAACGCAGAGTTGCCTTTTGGCGATAGAAAGAAGTACTACTTTGCAAGGCTGCTTCTGTCCCAGCAAGGCAAGAGCGTTGTAGCTGTGTCCTTTAAGCAGTTAGCGCAGGAACTGTTTCAGCGTAGATCTATCTTGGACGAGGGAGAGTTTAATGGAGCCCTCGCTTTTGGTTTTGAGATAGCGCAGTTAGAGCAGCGTATTGCTGACTTAGAGAACCTGCGTGACAACTACGAGCAGCGCTATAACAATCTGCAAAGCTCTCTTGATGATGTGGCCTATGGCTTTGCCTGTGCCTATGGTGGTTGGGGCGTGAGCGACAAAAAGCCGGTGCGCTTCGTCGATCAACTCTTTGAGCAGCTGTTTGTGCGCCCAGATCTGCCGCAAGGTGGCAGTGCTGATAGTGCTGATAGTAAGCAAGTCCTGAGCTCTAGCCGTACTTACAACGTGCGCTTTTCTCCTGACTCTGTGCAGGAGCAGGCCTTTATCGACGAGATCAAAGAGCTGGCAACCTCGATCTACGGTGCTGAGGAAAAGCTCAGTGGCAGGTTTGAGTCTGACAGTGCGCTCGATTATCTGCACTCTCGCGTTTCGCCACAGTGGGCTCTTAAGCGTGTTGATCGTCAGGGTATCCTGTATCTCTTAGATCTGGTGCGAGCTATTTCGCTGTTTAAGTCATCACTGTGCCAGCAAAAGGCAGCGCTTGGTCTATCGCAGCTACAGCAAGCGGTCATTGATAGTGCTGAGATCAACCTCAAGATCGCTGAGACCCACTTGGCACTCAGCAGTGCCATATTGGATCTGATCACCAAGATCTGTGATCGCGTGCCTGATGATTTTGAGGCATGGGCGAGCATAGATGATTACGATGATTTCACTCCGGCATCGACTTCTGCTGATGCAGGAGATATCTCTGTGACCACTACTACCCGTAGCAAGGGAGCGGCCGACTATGTGACCAACTCAGCTGCTGCTATGCTGCGTCGCGTGCTTGCTTCGCCTGATGCAGATAAGCAGCTTGTTTCTAAAGCCAGCACTATACTCAGCTTCTTCCCTGTAACCACCACTACACTGCGAGGAGTACCTGCATCACTGCCGCTAAAGAGCGGCTTGTTGGACTTGGTTATCTTCGATGAAGCTGCGCAGTTCAACTTTATTGAGGCCATTCCTGTCTTGTTCCGCGCTAAGCGTGCCGCCATTATTGGCGATCCAATGCAGTTATCGCAGGCTGGACGCTATGCGTGTGAGGCTATCAGCGCGGTAGCTCAGGCTATGCCGCTATCAGTTGATGTCAGTAAGCTTTTTCAGCTCAATGACTCACTCTACGACTTTGCTCTGTATGGCTCGGCCTATGGCTATTTCTTTGCGCTACCTGAGTACATGGCAAAGCAAAGAGTGCGTGAGCTTAAGCGCAATGAATCGCAGTCACAGGACTCTAATGTGGCTTTAGCCTCGGTCTTCTCTGGCTTTAAGCTTCGTGAGTTGATGCTGCGCCACAACCATCGCATGCATGAGTCTATCGTCGACTACCTGTCTAATAGCTTCTATGACAAGAACCTTATTGCCTATCGAGATGAATACGATAAGGGCTCTTTGGTTCGCGATGGTCTGTGGCTTGATGAGTACCCTCTGGGCCTTAACTTCATCCTTCTTGAGCAGGATGCTGTTGAAGATGATACTGCTAGTGGCTCGCGCTACTCATTAGATGAAGTAGATGCAGTGATCAAACTACTGCGCTACATCTTTGTGGGCCAAACCTACGCTGGTGAGGTCGCTGTTTTGGCGCCTTATCGTGCGCAGTGCAGCCTGCTACAACAGGCAGTAAGTGAGGTCTTTGATCTTAAGGCTGTCTACCAAAATCTGCTGCACATCGATACCGTAGATCATTTCCAAGGCAATGTCTGCGATACCGTCATCTATTGCATGTGCTTGAGTGCTGACGACAGTCATGAAGCTGCTGCCGCAGCCGCAGCCGCAGCCGCAGCTACCGCCACAACAGCCGAAGCTGGGCTTGATGGTCGTTGCTTCAATGCAGCTATATCGTGTGCTTGCGACTATGCCTTTGTGGTAGGTAGCTTGCCGGCTGTGTTAATGCACCAAGATCAGAGCTTCATCCAAGGTCTATCTCCTTATGTGCAGCGTGCTTGGCAAAATATTGCTTCTGGTAAGAAATCTGGTGGCGCAGGAAACGTATCACGTGTTGCTGTATCGCCTGCTGTATCGCCTGCTGAGAGGCAGCTGCGCTTAGCTCAAGCTGATATGTACGACTTTGCACGCCAACAGCTGATTGCCAATGATGAGGCCTGCGATACCGAATGGGAGAAAGTGCTATACACGGCTATTCTCCATGAGCTGGAGAGAGATGACTTCTTTGCTGATGAAGATCATCAGCTCTACAAGCAACTGCCTGTGCAGGGCTACCGCTTAGATTTGGCCTTGGTTTACGGCAATCGCGGTTTAGATATCGAGTGCGACAGTTCGCATCACTACGAGTTCTGGTTAAGCCCTCAATACTACAAACTGGTACAGACGGACATTGATCGGCAGGAACGGCTTCAAGCTCAACAGCCGATTAGCTTTGAGACCATGCGTTTCCATTACTCAGAGATCGCAATAAATGCCCAAGGGTGCGCACAGCAGGTTATTGCGCGTTACAAGGATCTGATTTTAGAGGTACGAGGCGAGACCCACCATGAGTAACTCCACAGACTTAAAGAATGCAAGCGAAGATAGTAGTAGCAGTAGCAGTAGCGGCAGCAGCTTCATCATCAGCCCAAAAACCAAGACCCGTGACTTTGTGAGAGTGCCTATTTGGATCTTGTTTGTTGTGGCTCTCGCTTTGGCTATTGTGATCTTGAACTACGCGATCATGTCCTTCAACGCCAATCGTAGCAATCGCGAGAAACTTGAAGAGGCTTTGTACCGTAATCAAGAGCTGATCGCCACTGTAGCTGAGACCAAAAACGAGATCGCAGCTCTGCGCGATGAAAAGCTGCAGCTAGAAACAGCTATTGCCTCGTTAGGCAGTGAGCGCGACTCCTTGCAGACCACCGTTGATGGCCTCAAGCAGACCAAGTCCGAGATCGACGCTTACTACGCTGACTATCAGGTGAAGAAAGACGCCTTAGAGAAGGAGTACGCAACGCGTCAGGAGGGCTTAGCTGCTCTCAATGACAAGATCGCTGCTGCTCAGCGCGACTTTGAAAAGCAGTCAGTCGAGCTTGCTGACCTACAGAGTAAAGTTAAGAGCAATCGCGAGCTAGAGACACAAAACCGCAAGCTTACTCAGGAGCAAGATGCCTTAGAGCGTAATAAGAGCCGCTTGGAGACCGAGATTGCAGCCTTAGAAGGTAAGGTCAAGGATCGCGAGACTGAGCTTCGCGCTCTGGTGGCCAAGGAGCAGGAGGCAGACTCTCTCTCCTCGCAGCTTAAAAATATGATTGGTGGCTACACCGAGCAGCTCAACTCGCTGGAGCAGAACAATAGCAAGTTAGCCTCTGTGGCCTCTACTTTTGAGGCACAAGAGCAAAGCGGCAAGGCCTTTGTGGCTCAAGCTCAGGATATGACCAAGCAATTGGGCACCATTGGCCAAGAGCTCGGTAATCATAGCAAGACCCTGACTACTGCTTTGAACACCGCTGTGACGTCTGCTAATACCGCTCTCACCCAAGCCCAGCAGCAAGCACAAAAGGCTGTGGAACAGAGTGTGAGCAACATTGCTTCGCAGCAAAAGCAATTTGAGCAGCACGTGAACACCATGAGCACCAATGCCGACGACTTAGGCAAGCAGCTTGCCGCTCTCAGTGCCGCCCAAGAGCAATACTCGGCTCAAGGCCAACAGTTATCTGCTGCCATCAAGCAAGTCCAAGATCAGGTTGCAGCTCAAGGTACGGAGTTAAGTGGTTCCATCAAGCAGTTGCAAGATCAGGTAACGGCTCAGGGTAATGCGTTAGGTGGTTCCCTTAAGCAGGTACAAGACCAATTCGCCGCCCAAGGTCAGCAACTTGGTACTTCGCTCAAGCAGGTACAAGACCAATTCGCCGCCCAAGGTCAGCAACTTGGTACTTCGCTCAAGCAGGTACAGGATCAATTCGCAGCTCAAGGCCAGCAGTTAGGTACTTCTCTGCAGCAGGCTCAAGAGCAGCTTAATACCCAGAGCTCTGCGCTTACTGCCGCCGCAGCTAAGATGCAAAGTGACATGAGCACTCAAGTGCAGCAGCTCAGTGGCGCCTTGCAGCAAGCCCAAACTCAGTTTGCAGCTCATGGTCAGCAATTAAGTGAAGCCACTTCGCGTGCGCAAAGCGATATGGCTGCCCAAAGTGAGCAGCTAAGCTCAGCTATCGCTCAGGTTCAAGGCCAGCTCAATGAGTTCACACAGACTCTGCAATCTCAAGGTCAGAGCGTCAGCACTGAGCTTAGTGAGCAGCTCACGCTGATGCGTGGTCAGCTGCAGAGCTTGCAACAGGCAGTAAATGCTATGAGCGCTGCTGCTAACGATGCCGCTGCGGCCGCTGCGGTCGCAGCATCAAGAGCAGCAATGCCTGCTCCAACAGCGCCCGCCCCTGCAATTGCTCCTGTAGTTGAGGAGCCAAGCGTAGAGCAAGAGCAAGTTCCAGAAGCTCCAGTAGCAGAGCCTGCTACTGACGAGAATGTGGACGCAGCAAGTGCCGCTTAAGCCGTATATCTTGGTTGCATTCGTATAACGCAAGCGCAAGCTCACTGCGCAAAAGATAGGGGCTTCACCTTGAGTGAAGCCCCTTGTCTTAGATAGCTATTGAGGTGCTGGCGCCGTTATTGCAGCTACTGTCGCTATCGCTGCGGCTACTGCTACTCGTCGTCGTTTTCGCCATCCTCGTTGAGATCTTGGATCTCAGCCATGATGTTAGGGTTGGTACCCTCTTTCTTGAGGAACTTAATGACCTCTGGTAACTGCACCGCCAGCTTGTTGTAGACGAAGTTGTTGAGGCGCTCGCGGAACTTAGGTGAGACGTCTCTGTAAGCACTCTGAGATTCGATCGCTTGGTAGAGGTTTTGGATGTAGTTGAGTTTTTCCTCAATGTTTGCAATGTGCTCAGGGTTGGACAAAAAAGTTGGGTCTTTCTTGCGCCACAGCAGGGAGTACAGTAAGGCCGAGAGCGACACGCTGAGCTTGTTACTGCCAATCACAGACTCTCTTTGGAAGATCTTATCGGCCTGCACTTCATCAGGTAGCGCGTTGAGCATGTTAGCGCTGCCATTGAAGAGATAAGTGGCCATCTGCCTCGTCATGCAGAAGTTCTTAGAGCGCGGCGAGAAGCAGCGTGGGTGGTTCTCTACTAGCACCTTGGTGTTACGCAGTTCTTGGGTTTTTGGATCTCTGACCTGCACAATCAGGCTTAAGCACTTTTGCACCTCTTGTGGGTGATCTGGCACATACATGCAGTACAAGCGCTGCAGACGCCCAAGGTTTCGTTTGCCTATAAGGCTAGTTGGCTTTAAGGCGTACTCCATCATCTGCGCAGTGAGCTCAGCGATGTCGTTGAACTTAGCCTCACCACAAGGACAGTACTCGGTGATAGGCAAATAGTTCTTCATCAGCTTAAAGAACGAGTCGAGATCCTGTGGTGTGTACTGCACAACGCGCTGCAGTTGTGGATACAGGCTGTTATAGTCGCGCTCTAAACGATCGTAGATGGAATTCTTGACCGCAGCTGAGCCATACATGCCATCGTAGTACAGCAAGTATGTGGAGGCAGTACCGGAGCGGAAGATAGTATTGTTGTCGCTGATCTTGTCTTCGCCATTCCTATTGCGGTATACGCTGTCAGCTAGCTCTTCGCGCTTCTTGCGTGGTAGCGATGGATATGCCAAGGCTAGCGGATCAAGCTTGCCCGTAAAGTCGGTCTTCTTGGCTGGATCAAAGATCTGCACTTCACCACGTGGTGGCAGCACTAAGCTTGGGCCTGTAGGCTTGATGATGAACTTAAGATAGCCTGAGAGCACCTTTTGCAGCACTGTGACATCCACGACCTCATCAAGATCTGGTGCTTTGCCTGAGCGGAACTTGAGCTCAGCTGATTGCACTGACACCTTTTGATCCGCAAAGCTCTCCTCTACGGCCTTTTGAATGGTATCATCGTTGAAGTTTGCGTCGTTAGAAACCACCAGCTTAATGCCAGTAGCTCCAGCTGAGATGGCTTGTGTGAAGTTGCGTGGCACCGTCTGACATGGGTTGATCTCATCCTTGTCGCTGATGATCACGAATTCCTTGTATTCATCACGATCAGCGTTAGTCACCACCATCGACAGCTTACGCAGACGGTCTAAATAGGTCTCTTGACCGTTGTTTGCGCGCTTCTGGTAGATGTAGCTGCCAAGAGCCATAGTGCTCCAGTTGATATTGAAGGTCTGCACGCCATAACGCGTGAGCGTTGATTGTAGGTCAGAGATAACCGCCGTTGCGATGACGTTATTAGCTACCATTGGGCCAATGACTAGCAAAGTGGTATTTGCGTGATTGCGATCCTCATTAACTTTGTTCTGTATGAGCTTAGAAAGCTGTGACACAAAGTCTTGACCATCAAAGCGCACGCTGCTCTTAGCAAGCTCTGGCAGTTCGTAGTCGTGGTAGAAGTTCTCGACCTCTTCTGAGCTGAATCTGATGCTGCGCTGTTTGTCAGTAGATAACAGGCCATAGACAGCACCCCACTGAGCATCACTATTAGTCTCGTTAAGAGGCAAGCGGATGGCGTGAGGAGCTGTTGCTTGGAGCTTACGGCCCCACGCTTCTGGGAATTGGTAGATCACCTGCGAGCGTAGCGACTGATCAAAGGTCTGTTGCAGCTCAAAGTTTTGCTCATAGCCACGAGGTTTGCCCAAGGTGTTGATGTAGCTGTGAGCATAGCTCAGGGCGTAGTGCAAAAAGCTCAGATTGGTGGAGCAGTGGTCGTAAACAGGGTTTAAGCGCACCGGTAGGGTGTAGTTGCTGTTCTCCTTACCAGCCGTCAGCTCATAGGTCGACAAGTCGATGCTATCAGGGCCCAAATAGAGTACGTGCACAGTGGCGCGCCCACCAGTAGAGCTCTCTTGTAGATCTGCAAATGATGGCGTGTTAGGTTGAGCCTTAAAGGCAATGTGCTTGTTGAAATGGCCTAGGAGCGTGGCAATAGAGCGCCAGATCAGGCTGACTTCAAAACCACTAAAGGCATTGATTAGACACTGTTGCTCGTCTTCATCAAAGTTGTCCGGAATGCACAATACCAGATGATAGTTGGCCTTGATAAAGCTCTTGGTGATCGATGGTACAGCTGGGGCGGGCGCTGGTGTTGCAGGTGTCGCTGCTGCCGATGATGCTGCCTCGTTAACCTTGGCAGCATTAGCTGCCGCAGTTGCAGCTGCGGCGTCAGCCTTAATTTGCTCGTAGCTTTGGTATTGGTCACAGATCAACTGAATGACATATTTGGCAATGAGGTTGGCAGCTGTTTGCTTGTCGTTTAAGTCTTTAGACCATTTGAGAGTCTGCCACAACAAAGCTACAGGTATACGCTTGGTGTAGCTTGAGGTGTCTCCATCCTCAAGTCCTAAACCAGTACGCTCATAAATGGCGTCAGCTCCATACATAAAGAGCTTGTTCTTCTGATCCTCAATGACGACCGCAGGCAACGGCTCTTTTGAGGGAAGCATGGCTTTACCGATAAACACGGTATCAGCAAAGCCAAAAGCGCTGATGCTTACGATTTCTTTCATCTGAGAATCCTGATTACGCCAGAGAGAATGTCGGTTAAGTTCTTGTGGTTGTTAAGCCAGAACCTAGGTTGCAAGCAGAGCTTGGTTACAAAGTAGGTTTGGCCTGACAAAGTGCTCTTGGATTTGAAGCTATCAGCTTCGGCCTTTGTGGCAGTCACAGCGCCCGCCCCTGTATTTGTGCTCATACCTGTACCAGTTTCTGTACCTGTATCGGCCGCAGTCGCCGCATAGGCATTAGCTTCTTTGAGAGCACCGTGAGTGCTGATGATGAAGCATGGGAACATTGGTACCTTACTGTCACCACTTACCTTTGCTAGCTCACTTGCAATGCGATTCTCTAACAGAACCTGTTCTTTCTCGGTGTTAAAAGCACAGTGCAAAGAGAAGAACGGCATAATGGTATGATGCTGCTGTCCGCCTCTAAATGCATCCTGTGGTGAGGTCGCTGTGGTAAAGAGCACATAGGCCGGTGCGGCAATCAGATCTTTGCCTTGAGTATCTTGGCGATAAAGGCGCTTTAGGTATTCAACCTTATGCGAGCCATTGGTAATGACCTCTACAATAAAGATAGCATGGCCGTTGTGTACCAAGAACGGGCCAGCCTCACAGCCTAACTTGATGCGGTGACCATTGAGCTGCTCTAAGCTGATGTCGACGTAGGACTTACTGATCGTAGAGATGCTGTAGCCATTGGTTTGTCTTTTGGCACTCAGCTCACACAGGTGGCACAGAGCTGCATTGAGCATCATGTCACAGATGTCCTGAAACAGGTTCTGCTGGCAGTACAAGGTCTGATCTAAGTCGCGCTTTTCATGGATCAGATCCAAGTACATGCGCCAGATCTTCTTGTAGTCAGGATCCTTTTGCAGCACAAAGTTAGGCTTAGGCAGCGTTGTTTGGCGTGGTACTGTGCTGAGTGGCGTCTTGGTGGAGAGATCTTGGCAGCGTTGCTTAAAGATCTTCATCTGGCGCATCAAGCTGGAGTTGGCCTGTACCTTGTCGTTATTGCTGTACTCAGTGATCTCCTTGATGTACTGCGTTGATTTGCTGATACATCGCTCAAGGAAGTCTTTGAGGACGCGGTTCTCAAGCAGGTTGTAGGTCTCTTCCTTGGCTAAGCCCAAAAGGCGCATCTTGTTCTTTTGGGCCTTCTCGCGCAGCGTGTTGCCCTCAAGGCGCAGGATGTAGTCAATGCACTTACCATCAAGCTCATTGATACGCTCTACAGGAAGCATCTTGCGAGTATTTAAGAGGCTCTTACGCAGCTTGTTTTCAAGGCGACGTAGTGGTTGTGCAGCGTTTTCAGCAATCTCCAAAATGCGCGAGCGTGTGATCTGCTCACCCTCACCGCAATAAGCGCGGATCATGTTGTTGAGTTCAGAGAAGCGCACTAACTGATTGCTAGAAAACTCACCTACTTGATTGGTACGGATGAGGAAGTCGAAGAAAGCTAGCCAGCGCTCTAAGTACTCAAAGTAGCGGTCTTCTGGATTTGCAGACTTCTTATCAGAAGTGACCACCACAAACTCAGCAGTACCTAACTCCTGCTCCACTACACCCAAGCGCTCAGTACAGATTGAAAAAGGCAAGCGCACTACAACTTGGTTGGTGGTGGCGCTGTTGCCGCTGCTGCCGCTGCTGCTTGTGTTGCTAACAGCACTCTTCTCTAACACTAGCTGCTGTAGTGTTACTGGTAAGGACGAGAAGTGGAGCACTGCAGGTAAAGTGTATATGAGGTAACCGTTACTCTCAGGCGCATACAAAAAGGCCTTCTTCTTGATCTGGTAGGCCTGTCCATCTAAGGTGTGGCGCAGTACTACATTGAGCTCAAGAGCAGGTCGATGTGACTGTGGCTGTGACTGTTGTGCAGCAAGGCTAGTACGAGCAGACGTTACTGCTGATGTATAGAACAGGTAGACGCAGGTAACATCGCCACCATGCGTGTCAGCAGGGTTGATGCTGTCAGTAGTATTAGCAGCAGCTGTTGATATTGAGGCCGCGGGAACTGTAGCAGGAAGCAGCGGCAAATCACTGATGAAACTTTGCATGACCAAGAGTGTGCTGTCAGGGGCGGGCGCCGTGAAACTTATGGTGACGGTAAGTGGTAGCAGCCCAAGCAAAAGTTACTGGCTATTGCTTGGGCGGATCGCTACTTTAAGCCGTCATTGGCCTTAGCTTAGATTAGTTGTCATCACCATTAGGGGTGACAGCGCGGGTTACACCACGCCACAAGAACATGCCATCGTTCTCGTAGTTGTCGTAGGCCTTTTGGAAGGCATCCATCAATGGCTTGTCGTTGGTGTTGCTGATAGCAGTCTTGATGCGGTTCAAGCACTCATCAGACTTGTCGTTCTTCTCTAAGCCGGCTAGCTTTGGAATGATCTTCATTTCGATCTGATCAGCCAAAGCCCACTTCTCGCGCTCATGGTTGTTCTTTACCCCAGGATAGAGTCTGACATAGGCACAAATAGAGCGCTGCACACGATAGCCGAAAGCCTTACCTACTAAGTCTAAGGCTTGGTTGAGCTCTTCGATAGTCTCCATTACGCGCACTCTGAGATCAGTATCATCAAAGTCCGCATCGTTTTGCGAACACCAATTAGCAAAGGTGGTGGCATCAACGTAGATTGGATCGACGCTCTCGCTAGACTGCACGAGATCAAGGGTAGAGCCAAACTTAGGTGGCTTACCAAAGTGCAGCACATTAGCACGGTCTAAGACCTTATCTGAAAGCGAGTAGGTGGACTCATCGTCGTTCATGGTACCGACTAAGACCACATTAGGCTTAACCTTGAAAGAGCGGCTATTCAGCTGTGTGCCGATGGTAATCTTGCTTAATTCGTCGTCCTCAGCGCGCAGCTCTAACTTCGACAAGAACTCAGAGAAGTAGTACTCAACACGGGCTAAGTTCATCTCGTCGAGTACCACCATCATCATAGGGTTGAAGTCATCGCCCTTCTGTACTTCGAGGTAGCGGTTATAGAAGTAGTACAGAGACTTGACCAACTCGGTTGGTTGATAGCGCTTTTCAAGGAAGTTGTAGAAGCCTAAGAGGTCGTCTTTTGAGTCCCAACGAGGCTGCACCGAGACCACTTCACGGTAGAAGCCGAAGAAGTCACCGTACAGCAAAGCAAGACGTGTCTTACCAGTACCGCTCAGGCCTGCTAGCACTGAGATTGGGTTAATGTGTTGTACCTTGAGCGAGGTATGGAAGGCGTTGACAGTGCGCTGCGAGTAGAAGAAGCCTTTGCTCAGAAGATATTTCTGGAACAGAGTTAAAGCTTGCTCTTCGGATTCATCAAAAGGCTCAACATCAATCACTTCCTCTAAGAAGGAGTCGATGCCTTGTGGATCTTGCTCAAGTTCGGCGTAGGCTAAGTCTTTCTCTTCCTCGCTGAGGTCTCCGTTCTTGGCAGCGTTGAGCTTCTCAATCTCCTTGTTTAAGACGTCACGCTTGTGCTCAAGGTGCGAGGTCTCACTAGTGAGCTTAGCAATAGAGCTCAGTTGATTGCCCATGGTAGCCAATGACTTGTTGAGCGAATCCTGCAAGTCTGAGAAGGCTTTTTTGAGCGCAAAAGTGAGCGACTCAGTAATCTTGTTGGTGTTGAGCTGAGTGGTAGCGTTATTGAGCTGCTTTTGCAGATCCTCAAGTTCGGCTTGTGCAGACTCAATGTCAGCATTGACATCATCAAGGTCACGGAGAGCCTTAATCGATGCGGCTTTAGTCTGCAGCTTGTCCACGATGTCAGTGAGAGTGTCCGTAAGCTCGGAGTTTACAGTGTTACGGCTAAGCTGCTCTTGAGCCTCTTTGATCTTATGTTGCAGATCTTTGAGTTCAGCATTAGCCTCCTCAAGCTCAGTGCGGGCATCATTAGCAGTCGCTTTGGTTTGCAGATTTTCGACAACGTCGCTGAGAGCCTCAGTCAGTTCAGAGCTAACTTCTTCACGGCTGAGCTGATTTTGGGCATCTTTGATCTGCTGCTGGAGAGCTTTGAGTTCGGTATTGGCTTCATTGACCTCAGCACGAGTCTCATCAAGCTTTTCTTGTGCAGCATCAGTATCATGCTGAATGCTCAGATCAGTGAAGACATCGTTTAAAGCGGTGTTGAGAGTGTCTTGGACTTTGGCTTGGGCGAGCTTATCGCTGAGCTCATCAAGCTCTGCATGAGCATCTTCGATGTCACCTTGGAGTTGTTCGTACTCATCCTTTGCCGCATCAGCTTTGTTTTGAGCGCTGATGTTATCAAAGACCTCACTTAGAGCTGTATTGAGGGTGTCTTGAACCTTGGAGTGAGCGAGCTTGCCATTGAGCTCATCAAGCGCATCTTGCTTGTTCTTCAGCTCTGCTGTGGTACTTTCAAGGCGTGCCTGTGCAGCTGCTGCATCTACCTGATTGCGCAGATCTTCAAAGACTTGTTTGAGGCTCTCGGTCAGCTGCTCATTGATCTTGCCGGAGTCAACTTGCTTTTGAACGTGTGTGAGTTCCTCTTGCAGCTGGGCTAACTGCTCCTGAGCAATCTTGAGCTCCTTTTGGGCCTTTTCTGCTTCGCCAGAGGCAGTGATGTCGCTAAAGACTTCCTTGAGGGCGTCTTTGACCAGGCCGCTTTGCAGCTTCTCGTTTAATTGGTTGGTAAGCTCAGCAACGCGTTGCTCTTTTTCAGCAATGAGCTTGTCTAATTGGTCGATCTGGTCGTTCTTGTGGGTTTCCACAAAGTCGCTCAGAGCCTTGCTTTGGGCTAGCTTGCTTTCTACCTCATTGAGCAGCTTCTGACGCGACTCATACAGTAAGCCTAAAGCATCGAGTTCGCCGCGAACTTGGTTGATGGTCTCTTTCTGAGCGCCAAGTGAGGAGATTTCAGCGTTGAGGTCTTCGCGTCTTTTCTCTAAGCGATTGACCTCTTCCTTGGTATCGTTGAGGCCACGGGTAGCTTTAGCGAGATCTTCGAAGCGGCCTAAGCTCTTCAGGGCAATGTCGTAGTTACGATTAGCTCTAAGATAGAAGTATCCCAGCACAACAATGATGGCTGTGATTAAAAAAGCGCTAATAACAAGTAGCAGATCAGCAACGTTATCCGCGGAGAACCATGATTCGGTCATTTTGTGAATCCGATGTGTGTAGATGCAGTTGGCAGTGACAGCAATGCCAGCGCTCAGTTAGAACGAGGCATAAGGGTCAAAGATCGCAGGTCAGTAGCAAACCGCGATAGATTAAGAAGTGTCGCTAAGAACCAAGTGGTTTGGAGCAGTGGAGATGCACATGTGCCGTGCGCACTTGTGGTTTTTAGCCCAGACATTATAAGGCCAAATGCGAGCATAGATAAGATCAAAGCCGTGATTGGGGGCATATTCAAGTTAGAGGTGGCTCATCTTTAGGGGATGATGTGTGGTCATCTTTGGTGTTAGTCCTTGTGTGGTGCGGCTTTTGCCGATAAAACGTGAAGTGAGGCGGGGTATGCGGCCTGCCATTGTCGTACAATGGGGGCCATGAGGATTTTTGCAGTAGGCACCTGCCTGCTGCCCACACTTTCGTAAGGAGCATTTTGATGTTAGCTACTTCACTTGAGCTTGCCACTAAGTACGATTACCTTGAAGAAAAGTTCCGTAAGAGCTTCGAGTGGCTCAAGAATAACGACGCCACTAAGCTTGAGAATGGCCGCTATGACATCTGTGACGGCGCCTTTGCCTTAGTGCAACGCTACACCACCGTGCCATTTGAGGCTATCCGCTTCGAGGCTCACAACGACTACTTCGATATCCAGTACTTAGCTCAAGGTCAAGAGACCTTCAATGTTTGCCTCCGCAAGGATTGCCAGGTCACCGAAGAAGATCCTGCTAACGATATGGTCTACTTGAGCACCCCAGAGGTCTACACCTCCGTGACCTTAAAGCCAGGTGAGTTCGCTATCGTGCCACCTGAGGAAGGCCACCAGCCACGCATCGCCTACCAAGGCAAGCCTGTTGAGGTGGTTAAGGTCGTCGTCAAGGTCGCCGTCAAGTAAGCTCATGTCGTACTGCGTTTGCCTATAGCCCTAGGCTCGGTTAGTAAGTGAGATCGAGTTTAGATGTGGAAAGATAAAGATCAGGCAACGCCTTAGTGTGTGGAAAAAGAAAGGCACAACAGTCATCCCGTAAGGGGCGATTGTTGTGCCTTTTGCTTTAGTAGAGTGCAGTGTTTGAGGATAACACTGCTGGAGGAGCGGTGTATGAGGATTGCACCGCAGTATGATCTTTCGATCTAACCACAGCACGCTCAAGAACAAATTGAGGAAGGGGAGCTTGCTGTAGCCGTCATGCGCAAACGCTTGCGCACTATACTTATTATATCGTATTTGCCGGCGCTAACTTTGAGAAAAAGTGCTTGTTTATCAACTAGAGTGCCGGTTATTAACTTTCTGTGTCGTGTCGTGCCATAAGGTGCACGGGCACAAAAAGCACACTGAAATGGTGCTGGCTCTAGGCAGCTTCAGTAAAGCGCGTGTACATGCGGGGTGTGCAAAGGTGAGAGATGCTTGACGTGCTTTCTTCACTGTGCTGTTACGCGTCAAGCGCGAGCAGCACAGTGAAGAGGCAGAAAGAGGAGAAAGAGGATCTAGATCTTTGATCTTAGATCATAGCGCTTGGAGGCTAGGGTTATAGACCTTGCTGCTGCTTGAAGTGGTAGAAGCCACCTAACATGCCAGCATCATTGCGCAGCTTGGCAAACTCAATGCGGGTTGCCTTGAGCACAATATCACGCAGCTTGCCGGCCAAAGCCTTCTCAATGCGTGGACGTAAGTACTCCTCTCTTGCCATGATGCCACCACCTAAGATCACAGCCTGTGGGTTTTGTACTGCCACTACGTTGGTGATGCCGTCAGTAAGGTTCTCAATCAGGTCATCGATAGCTTGGGCCGCGATGCTATCGCCTTGCTCAGCTTCGTTAAATATACGGATGCCATTGACCTCACTGATGTTGCAGCCACGGAGCTCAGCATAGCGCTTTACCAAGTAGGTAGTAGAGGCAATCTCGTGGAGCATGCCATGAGGTACACGCATATAAGCGATCTCACCGGCGCTGTTAGAAGCACCACTGATAAGCTTGCCATTACAGATCATAGCGCCACCGATAGAGGTGCCAATAGTCATGCAGAAGATCGAGTGGCAGCCCTTTCCACCACCTAACCACATCTCACCTAAAGCTGCACAGTTGACGTCATTTTCGACCTCACAAGGCAAGCCAAAGTTCTCCTTGATGATCTCTTTGTAGTTGACGCCGGTGTAGTCTGGGATGGCATCAGGCAGGGCATAGACGATCTTGCCTAAAGCAGGGTCGACCATACCAGCAGTAGAGATACTCACACCCTTGATACGCTCGTGGTGAGTGGCAAGAGCGTTTTTGCAGATGCCTTTGACCTTCTCCACAATACCAGAGCCGCCAAACTCCTTAGCCTCTGTTGGCATCTCGCCACGCTCTAAGAGCGTACCGTCGAGAGTAGCAAGACCATGCTTAATGGCAGTACCGCCGATATCAATGAGTACGTAGATGTCGCTGTTGTCTTGTTGCATTGTGATCATGTGGTTGTCCTCTCAATCTTGTTCATGACCCCACAGTGACTCCACCTTGTTCTGTTTGCTGTTTCCTAGTGTTTCCCTAGTGTTTTTGCTCTTAATGTCAGGGGCGGGCGCTGTTACAGCGTCATGACGCATGCGCGGTAAAACCGCATTTCTATGCGCTTTGCCCCCTGCATTGCTCCTTGTGCCTGCGTGGTGCACACAAGGTGGAGCAAAAACGCAAAAAGCAGGGACTAGGCCCTGCTTATTTGAGTTTTAGTGGAGTGCTTGAGTGGGCACTAAGAGGCTTTATGTTTTGAAGGTGCCCACTAAAGCGAGGGGATTTGGTAAATCTATTCCCTAAACTATCGCACTACCTTTATGCATTAAGGCATTAAGGCTCACGGCAAGAAGCGTAGGTGGAGCCCTTTGGAGCCTCGAAGGTAACGCCTGTCACAGAAGCCTGGATCTTCGACACCACAATGCCCACCACTAAGGTCACCACGATGGCAATTAAAGCGTACATCCAGAAGCTGATGCTTGGGACGTTGTACTTGCAGAAGAACACAATAGCGGTTGCTGCAACGAAGCCGCAGAAAGCGCCTAAAGCAGTGGTACGGGTGGTGAATGCGCCTAACACGAACACACCAGCTAATGCACCTAAGGCTTGACCTAAGAAGGAGTTGAATAACTCGTAGGCCGACTTCACATCAAGACGGGCTAACCACATAGCCACACCGATGGAGAACAGACCGATTGCCAGCGAAATGTACTGAGCGATCTTGGTTTGACGTGCATAGTCCATGTTAGGGGTGATCTTGGTTTGGATGTCCATAACCCAAGAGGTAGCCACAGAGTTAATGCCGGTCGATAAGGTCGACTGAGCAGCAGCATACAGGGCAGCTAAGATGATACCGGTGATACCAACTGGTAACTCATAGGTGATGAAGTATGCGAACACTTGGTCTTGAGAGTTACGGAAGGTATTGGTGATCAGGTCTGGGTTCTGTTGGTAGAAGAGGTACAGAGCAGTACCAACCATGTAGAACACCGAGGCGCAGAAGATCGATAAGATACCGTTACCGATGGTCATCTTGTTTAACTGCTTGACGTCGGTAGTGGTGGTAAAACGTTGCACCACGTCTTGAGACGACACGTAAGAGCAGAAAGTGGTTAAACCGCCACCAACTAAGGTCACTAACACAGAGGTGCCTAATAAGTTGGCCCAATCAATCCACTTCTCGTTGTCGGCTAAGAAACGACCGCCAGTGGTTAAGGACTCAGTGATGTCGCCTAAACCGCCGTTTAATTTGTAGACGATGTAGAACAGAGTTAAGGTGATACCGCCGATTAACACCACGCCTTGGATGAAGTCAGTCCATAACACTGCCTTCAGACCGCCGGTGTAAGAGTACACGATAGCGATAGCGCCCATGGCGATAATGAGGATGTCGACGTTGATGCCGCTTAAGTTCGATAAGGCTAAGCAAGGTAAGTACATCACGATCGACATACGACCTAACTGGAAGAGCACGAACATTAAGGCACCTAACACACGCAGAGCAGCCGAGTTGAAGCGGATCTCTAAGTAGTGGTAGGCAGTATCAATGTCTAAGCGGGCATACACTGGGAGGAAGTAGCGGATGGTCAGTGGGATGGCGATGATCATACCTAACTGAGCAAACCACAGCATCCAAGTGCCACCGTAGGAGTTACCTGCTAAGGCTAAGAACGAAATAGGAGAAAGTAAGGTGGCGAAAATGGACACGCAGGTCACGAACCAAGGCACGGAACCGTCACCTTTGAAGAATTCCTTGCCCTTCATTTCCTTCTTGGAGAAGTAGATACCAGCGAGCAGCACGCCTACCATGTAGACGACTAACACTGTGGTATCAATCCAAGTAAAACCACGCAGTTCTGTCATACAAACCTCAACACTCAACTTGCTCGTCTAAGACAACAGCCATGCATACCTGAATTACTGTTGCCTCTAGACGTGGAGTAGGGGAATCAAAACACAATAAACAAAAACGCTTTCGCGTCTTTTGGGTGAACGAGAAAAATGCGCTCTGCAAGAAGCTGTCAGCATCATCTGCGGCAGCATTATCAGCGTCGATGAGCTCGAAGATGTGCCATCAACTTCGTGCAGAACGTACTCTTCTGCCTCACCTAGCGCGTCGGCTTAGGCTCTTAAGCCGCTTTGTCTTTTTGCCTAGTTCTTACCAGCCGTCACGCGCTCTAGAAACTAGAAAATAGTCCCTTTAAGGCCAAGGTCAGCTGACCTCAGCCCTAAAGGAGCTAGAGTGTGTGTGGTTGGGTGTGCAACAGGCGTTGGCAAGACGCCTGTAGCGTGCTCTGTACCTGTGTGCAAGCTAGTGCTTGCCGTAGTAGTAACATGTGTTAGTAACGTGAGGTGTGTGGTTGCTAACTTAACTACTAACATTAGTGCAGAGTTTAAGGGGATGATCGCCAAGTTCGCGCTGCATCACGTGCTCTCGGCGGCAAAACCTAAGCGGAACTACCGCTCTTCTAACAAGCTCTCAGCTCTTAGAAGTACTTGTGGTAGATCTCCTTGGCACGAGCAATCATTTCCTCGCTGTATGGGCCCATTGGCTGACGGCAGTAACCTGCGTCAACACCAGCTTCCTGGAGGCAGATCTTTAAGGTGCCATAGAGGCCGTTTGCTAACACATCAGAGATGAAGTCGTTGGTGACGTGTTGTACCTCTAAAGCCTCGTGGATGTTGCCAGCACGAGCAGCTTCAAAGATCTGGCGAGCACGTTGACCGTTGACGTTAAAGGTAGAACCAATAGCACCATCAACACCTAACACGGTGGCAGGTAACATCATCTCGTCGAAGCCTGCGAATAAGACCTTGTCTGGGAAGGCCTTACGGAAACGCTCTAATAAGAAGAAGTCGCCAGCGGTGAACTTAACGCCAGTGATCTTCTCGTTCTCAAAGAGGTCTTGGAACTGATCAACAGAGATGTTGACGCCAGTTAAGAATGGGATGAAGTACACCACCATCTGATTGTCGACACCAGCGGTGATAGTGTTGTAGTAGTCCTTGATCTCGTTGAAAGAGAACTTGTAGTAGAAAGGAGTAACTGCAGATAAAGAGTCGTAGCCTAAGTCAGTGACTAACTGAGCTAACTTCACGGACTCTTTAATGTTTAAAGAACCGACCTGAGCGATTAACTGCACTTGATCCTTAGCCTCGTCCTTGACGATCTTGAAGATCTTTTCTTTCTCTTCGGTGCTTAACAGGAAGTTTTCACCAGTGGAGCCACCAACATACAGACCATCAACCTTGTTGACATCGATGTTGTGGCGCACGATCTGACGAATACCAGCCTCGTTGAGGTTGCCGTCCTTGTCAAAAGAAGTTAAGAGTGCAGAGTAAATACCGCCAATCTTCTTATATGCCATTTTAAGTCTCCACTTTTGGTGCAGCCCTCACGGCGCAAGGGAATACACACACTATTGCTGTCCTTGAAGCTTGTAGGTCTAACTCTATTTGGCCTACAGCCGCAGCCGCAAGGGCGATAAATTTGGTTGCTCGGTCGCTGACTCATCTCGTTGATTTCGTTTGTTGAAGATGAGCCGCTCCGCTACACGGGGATGGCAGCGGTGCGACGCAGAGTTAAGTTAGTTATTCTGTTGGCCTTTGGCCTCAGATCTCTGGACTAGAACCATTAGACCTTTGGTAAGGCGTCGATAAACCACTTGCCGATCACTTGTGGGCGGGTGATTGCAGAACCCACGATGGCACCGTAGGCACCGACTTCGTAGGCGATGCGGAGGTCATCTGGGGTGTTGATGCGGCCTTCGGCGAACACTGGGATCTTGACGCTGGCAGCTAATCTTGCCACTAAGCCAAAGTCTGGGCCCTTTAAGTGAGGGGTGTATGGGGTGTAACCAGATAAGGTGGTGGAGATAGCATCAAAGCCAATCTTCTCGGCGTTGAGGCCTTCTTCATCGTTGGAGATGTCAGCTAAGCTTAAGCGGCCCGCATCTTTGATCATCTTGACGAGGTCTTCTAACTTCTCGTCGTTAGGACGCTTACGTAAGGTGGCGTCTAAAGCAATGATTTCACAGCCGCAGTCAATTAAGGCTTGAATCTCTTTCTTGGTTGGGGTGATGTAGATCTCGCTGTCATCGTAGTTCTGCTTGATCAAACCAATGACAGGTAAACCGGTGACTTTCTTGATCTCCACGATATCATCAACGGATTGGCAGCGAATAGCTACGGCACCGACCTGCTTGGCGGCTAAAGCCATACGGCCCATGATGAATGGGCTGTGCAGAGGCTCATCAGGTAAAGCCTGGCAGGAGATGATTAGTTTGTTCTTAAATTGCTCAAATAACATGATTCATCCTCAGCGATTGTCACAAAGCCTGCTGCGCCTGATCACTCACATCAGCCTGAAAGGCGCTAGCTATGGCGCTAGAGGCTTTGGCAGATGATATCGTATCGCGTTTGTCTCTGTGAAAGTCAGCAAAAAGCAACTTGTAGCATGTATATGCCAGATCGTGCGCCTTTTTAGTACCAGCTGATTAAGCATGTGGATGAAAACTGGAACTTGGGCGCTATCTTTGTCTTCTTCTTTTGACCTGATCGACCTGGGCCGCTGCCTTGCGCTTGCTCGCTTGCTACTCTAGCTTTTGCTTATCTTTGTCTTTTTGTCTTTTGGTCGTTTGATGCTCGGTAGTGCGGCAAGCCTTACGGCTTAATAGGTGTTTGTAAAACTGTTTGCTCGTGAAGAACAAAAGCTAGGGACAGCGCCCTAGCTTCTAGGCGCTTTTCACTTGGGGAACTGCCTTGGTGGGATAGTCCAAGGCGCAAGCCCTAATGATTCTTAGCGTTGGCGTTGTCACAGCGCGTAAAAAATTGCTCACCTTGAGGCTAAGCCGTCTGATCTTGGGATTTGTGTGGTTGCTTAGCAGATGAAGCAATTTTTTACGAACTGCACATCGTTCCTTGTTGTTTAAGCAATTGGAGGTAGTAATTTGCACCGTACTCCCTCCAATTGTCAGGTAAGGCTTAGAGACTTTTTCGGTTCTAAGCCGTACTTCGGAGGCTTCTATCTCAGACTAGACCGAGATTAGAAGGTGTATTGGATACCAACACGTAAACGGAGCTGACGCTTGTCAGTGTTGTTGCCCACAGACAGATCACCGAACTCGATGTATGGGTTCCACTTACCAATGCGGTAGTTCATGGACAGGTTCTGCTCGTAGTTCCAGTCCTTGTTGTCGTACATCACACGGTTGGAGCCGTCAGCATTGTCGTTGAGGGCCCACATATGGGTGTAGTTGTAGTTGATGCCGAAGTTGCCATGGCTGTAGCCAATCCAAGCATCAATACGTGCGTTCTTCTGATCAGCTAATTCGTTGTCATAACGCCAGTAGTCGTAACGAGGGCGAATTGCGAACCACAGACCGAAGCTGGTGTTGTACTGTAAGCGCAGGTATGGCTTGTAACCAGTGGTAGAGCTGGTGGACTCGGTGATGATACCTGGGGTGATGGTAAAGCCGGTGTCCTGAATCTTGTAGCCCCACCATAAGCTCATCTCAGTAGCGTTGGTGGTGAAGTCGCCCCATTGACCTTCGCTGTAGTCTGGATCAGAGTTGCTGTTGTTAGAGCCGGACTTGAAGGAGGAATCAACGTAGAAGCCGACGCCGTTCTCAAAAGCACCGATTAAGCAGATACGGTCGAAGTTTTGGCCTTGGTCGCTACGATATTCGTGACGATAGTCAGCGGTAAAAGTTGCAGCTTGAGTTGCTTGAGCGGTAACTGCGGTAGCAGAAGCTAAGCCTAAAGCTAAAGCGATCTTAGAAAAGCGCATTGCATGCTCCTAAACTTAAGTTTTCTACATCCCATTTTTTTAATGCTGCGCACCTCACCTTCGTTTTTGTTTGCCAGTTTTCAAGGCAGCGCGGCTTTTTGCCAGTGCCACACTGCCTTTGTGTGAGGAGTTCAGCTAGTGGTGTGGTTCGCTTCAAGCTCGCCAAAGCTTAAAGCTCACACCTGAGGTTGTTTAGTTGGGTACGCGACCTTATTCGGTCACAACCTTGCCATCAACAACCTTGACGGTGATGACATCGGTAGTGGCTTGACCGCCAGTGGTCTCGCCGCCGATTAGTAAGAGCTCATCGCCGTTTTGGATACTTACGCCATAGCCTAAAGGAGTCTTTAAGTCACCTGCATAGTTCCAGGTGCCGTTGGCGTAGGTATAAATCTCGTCGCGCCAAGTCTTGGTGCAGCCGTTGTGAGCGAAGTTCTTGCCGTTTGCGTAGTTCTCAGTAGAGCCTGGGAAGTTAGCACCACCAATCACGATTAAGGTGCCAGCGCTGTAACCGGAGAAAGCACCAGCCACACCCTCTTGTACCTTGTCGTTTGGCAGAGGAATGAGGTCTGGGGTTTGCTCAAACTTGGCATGGCCGTCCTTGACGGTGAACTTCACAGTGGTGTCAGTGCGCAGACCTGGCTTGCGCTCACCATTAACCACCATCACGGATTGGTCTTGTGGGTTCACAGCCACAGCAGAACCAGCAGTACCAACATATGGAAGCTCGCCTACAGTGATCCATAAGTTGTTCTCAGGGTCGTACTGTAAGACAGCCTTGTTGAAGAAGTAATCCTTGACTAACTTGCCGTTGTAGTCAGCGTTGATCTTGTCTAAGAGGGCCTTGTCTTCAGCCTTGGTAGCGTAATCAACATCAGAGAAGTAACCGTCGAAGATTTCCTTGTTGACGGAACCGACGATTAAAGCAGTCTTGCCGTCAGCAGTGACAGCAGTGTGGCCGGTGAGGCCGATTGGGGAACGGGTTAAGACCTTAGTCCAAGTGTCGTTTTGTGGATCGTACTCAAAGACTTCATTGGACACAGAGGTGATATCACCTTCGATCTTGCCGCAACCGCCAAAGACGTAGATCTTGCCGTTTAAAGCCACAGCTTGAGCTTGGTCACGGGCTGGTGCTGGGAAAGCAGCGATCTTTTGCCAAGCAGGAGCAGCTTCCTTGGTGTCTAACTTGTACCAGTCTTGGCCGGCAGTGCCTAAACCAATGTAAATCACACCGTCTGCCATAGCGCCAGCACCACTCTTAAATGGAACTGGAACGTCAGGTAAGTTGGCGGCGAATGCTGAAGTGCAAGCTAAGGTGGATAAAGCTAAAGCAGCAGCTAATTGCTTGATCATAACTAGACAAAACTCCTCTAGGTAAAACTCCACTTCTTACTGATAGTCAGGCTTAGCTTGCGTTCTTAGCTTTTGGGATAGTTCGGGATAGATAAAAAGTAAAGAAATCAGCTCGCTCGGCTCAGCAATGACGATGGAGATAAATTTCAAAACAAATAATAATGGAAGAAAAATTTTTCACAATCTAAAAAAAGCAGAATTGTGATTTGCTTCAAAATCTGGGCTTGAATATGGCAAAAATGGCATCTATATCACGTTTAATGGCCAGTTTTGTTTAGTAGCTAGTCAAAACGAGGCCAAGGCAAGATCGCAGGCCGGCTCCGGAATTTCAGACCAAATAAAAATGTGATTTGGAACAAATTTTCACAAATTGCTGTGAAAATGCGCCACTTTCCATATGAATTGCCGATTGAGCTGATCTAAGATGAAAAAAGCACTGTGGTGGAGTTTTGGAAGGTTCTTTCAAGACGTTTTAGTCATGATTGCGTGTAAATGAGGCTGCCAAGCGACAGCCAAAAAAGCGAGCAAAAGCTGGCAGATCAAGAAAGATCAAGCAAGATCAAGCAAGATCAAGCAAGGCGGCTAAAGAGTCAAATAAGGGCATTTGTGTAGTCTGTAATCGCTTCATTAGGTGCTCATCATTGATGTGCTGAAAGAGGCTTAACTATCAGCTTGGCAGTATCTGTCTATACAGGTAGTACCGATCAGTTAGCGTTTGCGGACTCAACTACAGCTCATGTCGTTTCAGGTCGATGGCATTGCTGCAAACATAGCATCGGCCATGATCGTGGTCATTCCTACATTAATAGTAATAAGAGCTCAGAAAGCGCTCGTTAGGCTCTATAGAGGCGTTTGTAGACTGGGTAGACGCGCTATACAGATACGTTACAGAGGTGCTAATGCTGACCTAATCTCGGGCTAACCTTGCTTGTTTAGACTTGCTAAAAAGGGCGTTTCACTCAAATAATCCCTGTTGGGGGGGTGAGGGCTTTGTTGAGTGAAAGCGTGTAAGCTTCCAATCTTTCCCCAAACCTAAGAAACAAGCCATATTTGCAGAAAAAAATTTTTTGATGGTTTTTATG
>CALXYZ010000018.1 GCA_944393075.1 uncultured Anaerobiospirillum sp.
AAGCTAACAGCTTCTCCTCTAACCTAGCCTAGCATCTAAGCTTGGCTTAGGGATCTCCACAAGGGCCGCACATGCGGCCTTTGTGGTCTTTAGCCGTACAACACGCTACGCAGCACGCAGCGCACAGCAGCTGCCACGGCGCGTGGCTGCTGCTGTGCGCTGCGTGCTGCGACATTGCTGCGTGCTGTGGCAGTATGTAGTCAAAATTCCGCTCCTTGCAAAGGCAGACCAAGTCCTGTACGGCATAACCTATGGCCCACAAACTGAGGTAGATTCGATTATGCTATGCCCTCGTGCCATGCCTAGGATGGCTCAAAACGTCAGGCAGCACGATTGGATCTGGAATCCTGAATATGTACCTGTGGCACGGCAAGTAAAACAAAAGGGCCATAAGGCCCTTTCGTTTTTGTGCTTGCAATGCTATGTATACATGGCATTGTGTGGAGCTCTCTGAGCTTAGAGTGGGAGCTTAGAGGCTGATTAAACGGCGAGTGCCGCGGATGTGCAGCCAGTTTTCAAAGCAGTTGTTGTTGTGCCAGAGAACATACTTTGGCTCAGGCCAGCTATTGCGATCCTTAGGTAAGATCAGCTCCTTGCCATCGTACTGCATGTAGTCATCACCATAGGCAGCACGCACAGTCTGCGAAACCTTTGCCACTAAGCGGTTACCATTGTCCTTATAAACAAAGGTGATGTAGCCGTCGTTGAAGAGCTGGTGCAAATCACTGCGCAGCACCACGCCATTGCTCGACTTCTGGAACTTGGAGTCATAGAAAGGCTGAATGTGGGCTACCGAGAGTACTGGGCGAGCACGCACCCCCGATAAGGCGCAGCGGAAGTCGTAAGCGTTGAGTACACGCGAATAGAACTCAGCGACATAGGCTTTGGAGTTACGATGCGAGGCAGCGTAGTACATGCCTTGCCAATCAGAACCATCGTTACCGATGTAGTTATCACGACGCTCAATCACGCGGGAGTGGAGGTAACGGCCTAAAGGCTCAGACAGCGATAAGGTAAAGACATGCTTGTCGCTCAGCTCGTTGATGAGCTCATCTGGAATCAGCACATAGTCAGCAGCATCAAACATAAAGGTGTGGGCCAATAAAGCCATCTGCAGCACACTTTGCTCGTTGCCCCCACGGTTGGTGACTTCGGCTACAAAGTCTTGGTAGCTATAAGCACCATTGTGCACACCGTAAAGCTCCCAAGCCTCTTTGATACCACAATCACGCCAACCTAAGAAGTAACCACCACCGACGATGTGGAGGTGCTTGTCATCAACAGTGAAAAGGAGAATTAAAGAACCTGGATCTAAGTGGGCGCACTCTTGCTCAAAGTCATGATCACCTAGAGCCCACAGACTAGCTCCAATCGATCCCCCTAACAGGTACTCATTAGAGAGGATAGAGGTCAGCTTCGAAGAAGCTCGCCACATCATAATTGACTTTGGTTTCATCTAATATCGGCGCGGATACCCCAGAGGTAACTCTGGGGAGGAAGCGCCGCCTCCTTCTGTTCTAAATTCTGTTATAAAACCACCAGTACGTCTTTGTAACAAGCGCAACTTCTTGTAGTTGACGCTTTCTTTAAGACGTGTACCATCAATCAGCTTCAACTCGAAAGAGCCAGAGCTTCTACGACTAGAGATAAAGTAAGCTTTGTCTAAGTAAGCTACTTTGTCATTAAGTCTAAAACCATAAACCTCAAAAGGAGCTTGATTTCTCTTGCGCAGAGCACCTTTGATTGGGTTGGCCTTGTGAATCATACGATTATGGCGGCGTACCTGTTTTTTGAAAAAATGGCCACCAAGTCTCGGTCGTAAGACCGCAGGTAGTTGACAAAATCAGGACTCCCAATAAAGGCACTCCCACGCTCGGCCCGCGCTTTTTACTGCTATCTGCCAGCCTGCTATGCTTCGCACGCTAGGTATCGATAACCGCCAGTGATACCCCAAAAAGATACCCAACTGATACCCAACTGATACCCATTTGTGCATTGCAAAAGCACGGGGCTTTGTCTGTGTGCGGGGAGGGTAGAGACTACCACAGCACAAAAGAGATGAGGAAACACGATTGTGGGGCCGTCGCCCCACAATAATAGCCAGTGTACGGCACGTACTTATCTGTACACGGCCTAAACCATACCCCCTCATTGTAGAGGGATTTTTGACTAAACGTTGTAACTTAGGCCACAAAATGAGCGCTGCGCCACTAAAAACGCCAAAGCCCCAATCTGTTGACTGAGGCTTTGGCGTTTTGAAAAGCTTTTTTGCACAACCTTGCGGCATGTGAACACATGCGGCATACGGTGTGTTATCGCGGCGAACCGATTAGTAGTTAATCACAGCACGACGATTCTTTTGCCAGTTAGCTTCGCTGTGACCAGGGTCAATTGGCTTCTCCTCACCGTAAGAAACGATGGAGAGTTGATTGACGTCGACACCTAAGTTCTGCATGTAACGGGCAACAGCGCGGGCACGGCGCTCACCTAAGGCGATGTTGTACTCTGGAGTACCACGCTCGTCGGTGTGACCTTCGATGATGATACGGGAATCTGGGTTATCACGCAGGTATTGAGCGTGAGCCTGCATCACCGACACATACTCATCTTGGATTTGGTCGCTATCGTACTTGAAGTAGATGGTGTTGTTCTCACGCAGAGCTTGTGGGCCAGCGTAAGTTGGATCGTAAAGGGCACCTGGTTGGGCGTTTGGATCACCAATCACTAAGGTACCTGAAGAGTCAACCGAGGTCATAACATCGCCTGGTAAGCCACCATAACCTAAGTTGTCCTCAACATAAATATCGCCACTCATGGCAGGGCCGCTGCTGCCTACGCTCTCGTCGATCAACTCACCATCAGTGGTGCTGGTCTGGGAAGAGCAAGCAGAAAGTAGCAATAGCATCGCACCAGCCACTCCCGCCATCACTTTGGTAGTGTTCATAAAAGTTCCTTAACTACAAAATAGTTCCCGATGGAGGGCCTGCCTCCGCTATGCCTATGTTATGTCTTACTAACCTAACGCTTACAGCATCACGGTGCACAAGCCTGCACCCATTGATTAATGACCTGACTATCTCTCAGGCAGTGGACCCCATGCTGGGGCGCTGATTTCACCAGAGGTGCTTGATGGCAAGTTGGCCTTGAAACGGCCATCGGTCGAGACTAAGGCTAGACCTTTACGCCCTTGGTAAACTGTACTAAATATTACCATGCTACCGTTAGGTGACACACTTGGCGATTCATCTAAAGATGATGTAGTTAACATGTAAATAGAACCGTCGCTGTCCACACGGGCCACACGATAACCATTGGAACGAGTGATCACAATTAGTGCATCACTACCAGGAATAGGTCGGGCTGACAGATTCATGGCACCTTGATAGGTGACACGCTGAGCTTCTTTAGTGTTGATATTGACACTGTAGATTTGGGCACGACCACCACGCTCTGAGGTGAAATAGATGCTCTGGCTGTCGGAAGACCAAGAAGGCTCAGTATCAATAGCACGATTGGTGGTCACACGGTTTAAGCGCGAGTTCACCAAATCGTAGTAGTAAATCTCTGGCTGGCCATCCTTAGACAAGGTAAAAGCAATCTTGTTGCCATCTGGCGACCAAGCAGGTGAGCTATTGAGGCCCTTAAACGAAGCTAACTTGGTGCGCTGCTTGGTGAAGATGTCTTGCACAAAAATGGCAGGGGCACGACGCTCAAAGCTCACGTACACTAAACGCTTACCATCAGGCGACCAGTTAGGGGTCATGATAGGCTCAGTGGAGCGCAGAATTGGGATCTCGTTGTAGCCATCGTAGTCAGCGGTCATCAGCTGATATGGGTAGCGATCACCAAAGCGATACACGATGTAGGCGATACGAGTTCTGAAAGCACCCTTTTGTCCAGTTAAGAGCTCATAAGTACGGTCAGAGATCAAGTGTGCAGCTTGGCGTAACTGAGCAGCATTGGCGTTGACCATACGTGGCTCGGTTAGGAGCTTGCCCTTGTTACCACCTTGCACGCCGTAGATCTGATAAACCACGCTGTAGGCGTTGCCATCTGCAGAGGAATTAACCTCACCTGTGACCACAGCCTCAGCGCCCATAGAAGCTAAAGCGTCGAAGTTGACGGTGTTGTTGACAATAGCAGCAGCAGGCAGCTGATTGTAGGTAACTGGTGAGAACTTGCCTGAGCGCATCAGGTCAGCGCTGACAATAGAACTCACATCAGTTTGCGCCTGCACATTGTATTTAAAAGGCAGCACTACCACGCGGCGGCCTTCGTTGATACCACCGGTGATTTCAATTTGCAGTGCGGCCTGAGCGGTAGCCGCCGCTGTCAGCATGCTGATACCAAGCAGCAGCGCGCCCAATACTTTACTCAATCGCATGTAACTCCCTCTCATTAAACATAGGGTCTTGAGAGCACATCTCTCTTGCCCCTACAGACCTTGTAATCTGTGCCACCTTGCCACAGTCTTAGCTTAGCTTAGCGACATAGATGCCTTAGTTACAGCCAAGGCTAAAGCAAAAGCTAATCTACTACTATCACTACTATCTATTATTGCGAGATCTTTGGCGTCATGGTGATAACGATAGTATTGCAATCCTTGCATCCTTGTGGCGGCATTGGCAGCATACCAATCAGGTGTAAAGTCGCAAGCGCGCTATCGCAAACGGCTTTGTCGCCCTCGCACTTTTCATTGTAGATCATACCGGAGTTATCAACCGATACCGTGACCACAACGCGCTTACCGTTCATCGACGGATCAATACGCCAGTTTTGCTCAATGAGCTGCTGCACCTTATTACCATAGGTCAGACTGTCATTAGCACCCGTGCCTGAGCCTAACCCCACACCACCTTCTACACCATTAGACACACCTAAGATGTCATCTTCGATGTTGTTGGCAGCTTGATTTAGTAGTTCCTGACGGGCTTGTTGCTGCGCTTTTAGTTGTTCTAATTGCTCTTGCTCAAGGCGACGGGCTTCCTCTTCTAAAGCCTTACGCTTAGCCTCTTCTTCGGCTTTGCGCTTAGCTTCAGCCTCAGCCTTCTTTTTAGCCTCTTCTTCAGCCTTACGTTTAGCTTCAGCTTCGGCCTTAGCTTTGGCCTCCGCCTCTGCTTTAGCCTTGGCCTCAGCCTCGGCCTTTGCCTTAGCTTCCGCCTCAGCCTTCTTCTTAGCCTCTTCCTCGGCCTTCTTCTTGGCCTCTTCAGCTTTCTTTAAGGCAATAGCCTTTTGACGCTCAGCTTCAGCCTTCTTTTGTGCCTCTACTTGTTTAGCAAGCTCTGCCTTAGCTTTAGCCTCAGCTTCAGCTTGGGCTTTAGCAAGAGCGGCGGCAGCAGCCTTAGCTGTATCTTGCATGGTAGCAGGACGTGGAGGAGGGGTTTGCGAACCAGAGGGGCTGCCTTTAGCTGGAGGCGCGTTGATGATGGTAGCGTGCATAATCTCACCTACCTTCTCTTCAGGCCTCTTAGGCTTATCAAGCGACACATTAATGGCTAATGTCGCTAGCAGTGCGCCATGAAAAATCACCGCGAGCACAAACGCCGTACCAATTCCAATCTTCAAAGCTGCTACTCTGCTGTTACTGCTGTTACTGCTGTTACTGCTATTACTGCTACTGTTGTTGCTGTAAAATCTTGCTAACTTATCACGCCTATTCGCTGCTGATCACAGGGATAGGGTCGGTCACCAAGCCCACACTTTCGACACCAGCACGCTTTAAGGCATTCATCAGCTGGATAACGCTATCGTAAGCCACTTGAGCATCGCCTTGTACCACGACTGGACGATTTGGGTCTTTGCGCAACTCGTCAGCCACCGCCTGACCTACAGTGTCGAGATCAGGGATTTTAACGCTTTGCGAGTCCACACTGACAAAGTACTGCCCAGCCTTATCAACTGTAGCAATAATTGGTGTGCGCTGATCCTCGTTTAAGCTCTCAGCCTCAGCTTGAGGTAAATCTACCGTCACGCCTTGCATCACCACTGGTGCGGTGGCAATAAAGATCACGAGCAGCACCAGCATCACGTCGATGTATGGCACCACATTGATCTCGGCTACGGTTCTGCTTTTACGCCGCCCCCGCTCGTACCTCATATGGATGTCCTCTTAAAAAAGCCTGTATCCAAACTAACTTACATGTCACTAAGCAAGCACTATAGCCCTTTAGCGCTGCTGGCCTTGATTGCCCATACGACGCTGATTTTGGCCACCTGGAGTGATGTAGAGAGGCTCATCATCACTAGGTGCAGGACGTGGACGACGATCAAAGTCCACACCAGCCTTATAGATTGGTGCATTGTGAGCTGCTTGCGCTTGGGACTGGGCTTGCATCTGTTGTGGTTGCTGTGGATGCGGATGTTGTTGCTGTGGAGCTGATGCCATAGGAGCCGACGTAGCACTACCAATTGGGCCGATATTACCCATAGGAGGCACGGCACTCATGCTTGGCTTCACTGCACTTGCAGCACCTCCGGGCAATTGCGCATTGTTAAAGTTAGCGCTGGCATTACGTGGAGGCACCACACCGCGATAGTTGGCAGCTAAATTAGGATCAACCTGTGGAGCTGAAGCGGCGGCTGCCGCAGCTGTGGCAGCATTTTGATTAGCACCACCACGGCCTTTATTGGCACTAGCACCTAAAGAGAAGCGCTCACGGGCATTGAGACCACGATTAGTGGCCGCTTGGTTTGAGGCGACAGACGCAGCGCCGGTAGCACCATGCGTGCTCATAGAAGAGCCTACAGCTCCTACCGATACGCCGTGTGGAATCACACCAACACTAGAACGTGATGTAGCACCACCACTCATACCAACCGCCCCCCCGCTCGCACTATTGGCGGCAGCACCTAGGTTAGGATGCATGGCTTTAGCAAAGTCTTGAGCTTGGCTGCTATTCATATCAACGTTAGCGCGAGCAGTACCAAACTTAGCGGCAGTGGCGGCAGCTTGAGCTGTTGATTGTGCTGTTTGCTCTTGTTCCGAGAAGTTCACCTGCACATTATCGATCGAGCCTGATGGAGGCATCATACCGCTGTGCATCTCTGTAGAGCCCATAGCAGCTTGCTGTTGCTGCTGCATTTGCTGCTGTTGGAAGTATTGCTGCTGTTGTTGTTGTTGCTGCTGTTGCTGCTGCTGGAATTGCATGTGTTGCTGCATAGCAGCGTTATTGTTTGGGTTTGCGCCATTACCACCGCGGTTTAGCTGGGTACGGATGGTCACTAAGCGACGGTTTAAGATGGTGGAGAACTCGTCCATGAAATTGTAGTAACGGTTCTCTAAAGCCTCAACCTTGGTGACAAAGCGGTTGTAGAACATCACTGCAGGGATAGCGGCAAATAGACCCATAGCAGTAGCAATCAGAGCTTCAGCAATAGGAGGAGCCACCATAGCTAAAGTGGCGTTTTTAACCGCTGCTAAAGACACGAAAGCGTGCATAATGCCCCACACCGTACCAAACAATCCGATGTAAGGACTAATAGAACCAATGGTAGCTAAGGTTGGCAGGTGGCTTTCTAAGAGCTCAACTTCACGGGAGCAAGCAACCTTCATCTGTCTGTAGGTGCCGTCCATAACCACATCTTGATCTGCTGGCCCCGAGTTGACTAAGCGCACGAACTCTTTAAAGCCGGCGCTGTAGATCACTTCTAATCCCACCAGCTCGTTTGGTCGCTTCATGCACTCTTGATAGAGGTTGTTGAGGTCGATACCAGACCAGAAACGGTCTTCGAACTCATCGGCCTTGACGCGTCCAATGCGGTACTGATTGTTACGTGAAATGATAATAGTCCACGACACTACCGACAGCGCCAGCAAGAACAACATGACGCATTGCACCAAGAAGCTAGCATTGAGCACTAGCTCAGTAAAGGAGAGCGCCCCCTGAGGTTGCATAACAAACTAATCTCCACCGTGCTAGCTCGTGACTGCCACAACACAACAAGCACCAAAAGAAAAAACGGAAACAACTAAATCAACAAAGAACTAGGAACAAAGAAAGAACTAGGTGCAACCATGCTGTCTTCAGCATCTTTGGCAGCTAACACACGAGCACCTATATCTCAGGGCCCCATTGTACCGTGCTTTGCGCCTGATTACACTAAAACAAAATAGCGGTTTTAGCTAGAAACACTGGCTCTAGGTCTACAACGAGCCCAACATTATCTGCCCTGCACCGCTTGTGCTGACCACGTTAGCAAAAGATCTGCTCTATGTTTTGCTTTGCTTGTTGCTTTTTCCCGCGCAGAAAAAAGCAAAGCCAAGACTCATGCTCCACCGCCACAATATGGGGAGCATGGCCTTAGCTTACTTAAAATCCATTAGGCTGCACTTAGTGCCGCTTAACAGTGCTATCGATGCAGCGATGCTGCAATGCAGCAATGCATCAACACTATTGCGGAAAAGCTATCCTAGCAGCGCATGCGCAGATCAGGAGCTGCTTCATAAGCACGCAAGGCACTGACTACCTCTTCTGGGATGTCAGTGAGTTTGTTGTGTGGTTGCGCAAAAGTGATGTACGCAATGGTAGAGCACATCGCAAAGAGCAACTTGCCGTCTTGATTGTAGATCTCTTGGTACATATCAAGACTGCAACGGCGAAAGTTAAGAGGGATGCAGCTAACAGTCAGCTCATCATCTAACACCGCAGGGGAAATAAACTTAGCGTTGAGTTTGCTCACCACAAAGGCCTGCTTGTCTTCGTTGATATGCTTTTGCTGATCAAAGTGCAGCACCTCGCGCAACACATCGCTACGGCAACGCTCGCAGAACTTCAAGTAATTGGTGTGGTAAACAATGCCACCAGCATCAGTATCCTCGTAGTACACACGAAACTTGCTGGTAAAAACCTCGCTGCTCATCTCTAATCTTCCTCATGAATCCATCTCTACACGGCTTTGCTAGGCTTTAAGGCTGTATTAAAGCTGCCACGTGCGCTTTGACTAATTTAAGCGGTTGACACAGGCTTGCTCAAAGCTTCCACCTTCATCATCACCATCTGAGCTTGCTTCTAGGACAGCTGCACTCATGTTATTGCCTGGCGTGGTTGGGCGCGCTACCGCATCGAACTTATCATAAGCCTTGCGGGTAGCCAATCTACCAGTGCGCGAGCGCTGCACAAAACCCTGCTGAATTAGGTATGGCTCCACCACGTTTTCTAAGGTATCACGCTCATAACCTAATGAGGCGGAAAGGCTCTCAATACCCACAGGGCCGCCATTAAAGTCAAAGATCATAGTACGCAAATAGGAGCGATCAAAGTCATCAAAGCCATCTTTATCAATCTTTAAGATATCGAGAGCTTTTTCGGCGATCTCTTTGGTGATACGACCATCACCTTTGACCTCAGCAAAATCACGTACACGTTTGAGCAGGCGGTTGGCAATACGTGGGGTACCGCGCGAGCGCTGGGCAATCTCCATACCTCCATCACGCTCTATCTCAATGCCTAACTTTTTGGCCGAGGCAGTGATAATCAGCAACAGCTCTTGTGGGGTGTAGAACTGGAGTTGCAAAATGATGCCAAAGCGAGCACGCAAAGGTGAGGTCAGAGTACCGGCACGGGTGGTAGCACCAATAAGAGTAAAAGGCTGGAGAGCAATCTTAATGGAGCGAGCCGATGGCCCCTCACCAGTTAAGATGTCAACCTGATAGTCTTCCATCGCAGGGTACATAAACTCTTCGATCACCGGTGAGAGGCGGTGAATCTCATCGATAAAGAGCACATCACGGCGACCTAAGTTGGTCAATAAAGCCGCTGCATCGCCCTTTTTCTCCAGAGCAGGGCCGGAGGTGGTCGATAACGACACCCCAAGCTCGTTGGCGATGATGTTAGAGAGCGTGGTCTTACCTAAACCTGGTGGACCAAAGATCAGCACGTGATCTAAAGCCTCACCACGCTTTTTGGCAGCGGCTAAAGCAATCTCTAGCTGTGATTTAGCGTCTTCCTGACCGATGTAATCACACAGTCTCTTAGGACGCAGAGCCCTATCTTCAGCGCTATCAGTGACCTCAGCTGCCACCTCCTCAAAGGTTTTTTCTGGTGACACATCGCGCTGCACTTCCAGCGCATCGGCCACAATTCCTGACGGCGCAGATCCAGAAGCCATATACCCCACTCCTCCAAGCTCTCACAGCCAAACAACAACAATAACAACAAGCAATAGGCAAAAGGCAAAAGGCAAAGCCAAACCATGCACGTTTACAAAAGCTCAACGCACACCAATAGCTTAGCCTTAGCCGCCGACCGGCAAAAATAAAGAGACAGCTCATAATGGCAGGTAGCCTTGGCAGGCGTCAATGCGCCATACCTCTACACTTTGCCACAAGAACTTGTCTCTTAATTTGCGCAAAAAGTATAGCACACCACGCTAATTGCCCATCATTTTCCCCTGAAGCGCTATTAGCTAATGGCTAACGGTTAGCAGCTAACCGCTAGCTGCTAGCTACTAGTCAATAACCGCGGTAGCGCAAGGAGTATGGTACGAGACAACGTACAGTACGAGAGCTCTGAGCTACTTGTGTTTAGAGAGTTGTGCTAAAGCCTTCACAATAATCTGCTCTGTGGTCATACCGGACTCGTAAACCGTCTTGACCGTCGACATGGCAATGTTCTCTTTGTAACCTAAGGACACTAAGGCGGCGATTGCATCATCACAGTTAAAGGCAGCCTGTTGCTTGGAGATAGCCCCCTCACTATCATCCTTATCGCTAACACCATGCTCAATGGAGCTGAGAAGCGAGCTATTGGCTTCGGCAGTAGCGGCAGCTGCACTGATTGAGCTGTTAGCACTGAGCTTAGCGCCTAAACGCAACTTGTCTAAGCGATCCTTCATCTCCACGACCAAACGCTCGGCAGTCTTTTTACCGACACCTGGCACAGCTACTAACGAGTTCACACGGCCTTGATTGATGACCTCAACAAAAGAGTACAGATCAAAGGTAGAGAGCAGTGCCATAGCGATACGAGGGCCGATGCCGTTGACCTTAAGCACCTCACGGAAAAGCAGTCGCGCTTCTTTAGAGGAGAAGCCATACAGAAGCTCAGCATCCTCACGCACCACATGGTGTACGTACAAAAAGCAAGGCTCACCTACTTTGAGCTCGGCAAGCAAGTTGGCTGGCACTTCAATCTCATAACCACGGCCATCTGCACATTCTACTAAGGCGCTTAAGCCCTCAAACTCCAACAACTTACCGCGAATACTGCCTAACATGCCAAACTACCTCTTCCTATCCGTTTTGCTTCTAACCAAGCTGTGAATTAATCAATCTAAATGCAGTCGAGCTACGCGGCCCGTTCTATTTACTATCACTGCCAGTATAACGGCGCCAGCTGTTGCTGCTACCGCCGCCACTACCCGAGCCATACCTCGTGCGATAACGACCACGCACACTTGAACCTAAAGCCACTGCTCCGCCCATAGCGGCACTGACCTTATAGGTATAGCCATGGCAAATGGCACAAGCAAGAGCGTCAGCCGCGTCAGCTTGTGGTGAGCCCGAGAGATGCAGAATCTTTGTGACCATGAACTGTACTTGTTCTTTTTCGGCTGCGCCGTATCCCACCACTGCTTGCTTGATCTGCATTGGGGTGTACTCAAACACCTCAAGCCCCATCTTAGCGCCAGCAACCATTGCCGCACTTCTAGCCTCGGAGAGCTTGATTGTGGACTGCACATTGCGCGACAAAAAAGTCTCTTCGACCGCCATTACTGTAGGTGAGAACTGCTCAACAAGCGAAGTTACAGCGTTAAAGATCACCAACAAACGCTGATACAGGGGTTCATTGCCCATGACAATGCAGCCAGAGCCCAAGTACAAAAGCTCATTGCGCTCCATACGCACAACCCCATAGCCGCATTTACGCGAGCCAGGGTCGATTCCTAAGATGATCTCTGCTGCCATGCCTTAAACCTTTTTACCCAATATCGACGCTACAAGCCAAGCACTGTGCAGTACAGACAGTGTTGTGTTGTGCTGTGCAGTGAAGTGCACCCTGTGCCTTGCTTCCTGTAACTTGATCAAGTTATCACAGCCGCGTAAGCGCGCAAAGCACAATTAAAGAGCCTCCACAGTCACCTGCAACACCAGCCCCATGTTCATGCGTTTTGTGCAGTCTTAGCTCAATCACCAAAATGCTGACAAACAAACAAAGTAGCCCTTTGTGTAAGTGAGAAAAGTAATCGCAATCACAAATCCACAATAAGCCTTGCTTTTACCTACAAGTGTTTATCTATGGGCTTGTTTTTGATCTTACTGATGGCTAAACTGCAATCATACAAAAGTGAGCTTTTGCTCTTTGCTTTTGTTAGTAGTGCTCATGTGCTAGCGCATAAGCTGCACCGAACCTCTTAGTTTGCTTTTGTCGCACTCTGCAATCCCACGCAACTGCCGTTTTGCCTTTTGCGCTGGTGCTGTGGATTGCAGTTAAAGTGATTTCGATGGGGGTAACGTATGATCAAGAAATTGGCTTTAGCTGTGCTCTTAGTGCCACTGACGCTGCTCCTTAGCGCCTGTGACTCCATGCCTGAGGTTAACAACTACAACTGCTACGCCCACATCCTACCAATTGATCGTGATTACCACGACTACGCTGCGAAGTGTCGCGCCGAGAATCTTGGTAAGAGCAACAAGGAGTACGATGAGCTGGCGATAGCTCGACTCAAGGCCTGCTACTTTGGTGATGACGCTGAAGCTTGTAACCTCGCCACAGACAAATTAGAACACCTGATTACGACGTGGCAGAACGAACAAGGCGCTATCATCACCTATGAAATTAAGTAAGAACAATACTGTAAAAAATCATGAACAACAGCCAAGAAAAAGGCTCAGCAAAACCAATTGCTGAGCCTTTTCCATTTTTAGCAGCGCCCGCCCAAGCGCCTTGCGCTATGCAGTGTGCTTGGGCGGGCGGTTGCATGACGTTAGCTGTTAGCCATTGTTTTCCATGCCAATCAGATCAAAGTGCTTGGTGCTGACGATGATCTTAAAGTCATCTTGCTGTGGCTTGTGGCACTTGATCTTGATGACGCGCGAGGACATGTCGTAGTACCAGCCTTGCTCGGAGGCCGCAAAATCATCACCAATTAAGAAGCGCGGTAACTCTTCACCAGCGCAGCTGACAAACAAGGCACCCTTGTGCTTGCTGACCACCTGCAAATACATATCCTGATAGGAGTGAGCCATTGATCCTGTTTTCTTAAAGTCGATGACTGTGCTCTCCCCCTTATCCTCGACGCTGACCGTGATCTTGGTGTTAGCGTAGACGCCCTTCTCAAAGTCCTTGGTGTGACCGTCGTCCTCGTAATAATCAAAGCTCAGCTCTTCTTGAGGGTTGTAGTAGCGGCAATGGTGAGCTCTAAGAGCTTGACCTTATCAAAGACTACACGTTTGATGTCAGGCGAGGTGACGACAATAGCGTTATCACGCAGGAACATTGGAATGGTGCCCATGGTCACTGGGTACTCAATGGTCTGACCGCCGCTGTAAGCCTTAAACTTGTCGTTGAGGTCATACCAAGTAGCACCTGCTGGCAGGTAGATACTACGAGTAGTTGCCCCTTGCTCTAAGACTGTGGCGACGAACAGTGATGGGCCAAACATAAAGCTTAAGGACTTGTCAGTAAGGCAGTTCTTGTCCTCTGGGAACTCCATAAACAGTGGACGCCACACTGGCAGACCTTCTAAGTGGGCTACACGCATTAAAGAGTAGAGATAGATGAGGTGACGGTAGTGCAAGTTGAAAGCTTCCTTGACCTCGTCGATGTACTCTTCGTACATGAATGGCTGGGTGACGGTGTTGTCGTTGTTGGCCGAGTTCATGGTAAAGCGAGGTTGGAAGACACCGTTTTGGATCCAGCGCAAGCACAGCTCAGCATCAGGGGCACCACCAGCAAAGCCACCAATATCGCAGCCCATATTAGCCACACCGCTGATACCCATGCCTAAGATGGTAGCGACGTTGAACTTTAAGGTGCGCCACGAAGTGAGGTTATCACCACCCCACACCTGAGCATAGCGCTGAATACCAGCATAGCCCGCGCGGTTGATGATGTATGGGCGCTCATCTGGGTAGACAGCAGCAATAGCGTTCTTACCAGTGTAGGCCATCATATTGGACTGAATGATCTTGTACTCAGCCATGGTGCCGCCCTTACCCTCAGCATCAACCACGGCCTCACGATCTTCAATACCATCAAACTCACAGTTGTCGTTCCACACAGTCTTGGTACCCATCTTGAGGATGTTTTCCTGCAAGAGGTGCGACCATGCCTCACGGCCTTTGCTGCCAGTAAAGTCAACGAAGTAGCCAGGGCCGCCCCACCATCTACCGATGTAGTAAGGATCGGCATTAGAACCAACAGCTTCCTTCTCAGGCACTTTCACTAAAGCATCACGCTCCTTGTAGTACTACTTGTAAGGATGGCCCATGAGTACACCTGGTTTGAGGTTAGGGATGATGTTGATACCCTGCTCGTTTAAGTGGGCAAAGAAGGCCTTTGGATCTGGGAAGCGCTTGTAGTTCCAGTTAAAGGTGTAACGTAAGCGGTCATCACCGGCGCTGTAGCCACTAGCAAGCCAGAAGTTATCGGTGTAGATGCCAGCTGCTAAGAGCTTGTCGACGACCTTAAAGATCTCTTGATCGCAGTCGTAAGGGAACTCGGTGTAGTACATGGTCGACATGGTAAAGCCTAACGACTGCATCGTAGGCATAGCGCTCTTACCTGTAAGGTACAGTGTAGCGACGCACTACATCTTTGAGGCTTGGGCCGTGGATCAAGAAGACATCGATATCACCACCGTCTACTTGGTAGAAGCTGTATGGCTCCCAATAGCCGCTGCGCTCGTTGCCCATATCAAACACCACGTCGTGGGAGTTGTTGTAGAACAGACCTACGAAGTTACCTTGCTTCTCGTTAACGCGTACGTAGAAAGGAATGTGCTTGTAAAGTGGCTCACCAAACTCAGGATCATGACCGATAGCATCTTTAGGGCACATACGCATGTGGCGGCCTTTTTTGTCTAAGTGACCGGTCTTCTCACCAAAGCCAAAGAAGTGATCATAATCTTGGTCTAATTTGCTGTAGTGAGTGAGGCGACCTAATTGATCACGGTCATAAGCACGCTCTGGGAGGTCTTAGTAGACGATCTCACCTGTAGCCTTGTCCTCTAAAGCAAAGCCAAAAGGCTTTTTGCTAAGGTGCAGTTTGATACTTGCAGTCTCAAACACCACCTCGTGAAAGGCATCATCAGCACCGCTGACCTGAGGCATGACACCGGCAACACGGGTACGCTCATCTTTAAAGAGCTCATCTAACTCATCTTCCCAAGCAGTGGTGACTAAAGCATAAGAGCGCTCTGGCATATCCTGAGACCACAGCTGCTCTTGCGACCAAGTGCTGTAATCAGTACCACGGGCATCGAAATGGCAGCGCACACGCACAATGTCATCACTGACGAAGTAGAGCTTAAAGCGCGCATTATCAGCCACTACCACAAAGCCATTATCCACCTGCAACAGGCGCTTAAATTCATTAACGAGCATAGAGCCACTCTCTTACTCAACTAACAACAAGAAGAAAGCCAAAAATCGGCAAACAAGCAAAGCAATAAAGCAACAAGAAAGAAAAGAAGTGCGTACCACCAAAGCTTGCCGCATGCAACGCGCAGCTTGCTCTGGCCTAGCTTGGCCTAGCCAAGCCTAGCTCAGCCCAACCCAAGCTAGACAAGGCAGGGCAGGGCTTGAGCCTGAGCATGAGCGCGTAGCGCGCAGTGCCATGGTCACGCACACCACCAACACAAATAAGAAAGCCGCCTCGAACCTTGCACTGCGCCCTTAATGGGAATACAGGCACATGGCTTTGATCGTAGCGGCTTGATATTGTCTTGGGAAATTCTGTCAGAACCAAAGCTCTCAAGTGCGCGGCTTTGGCTCCTTAAACATTGTCCTAACTAACTTCTAATATCTGGTACAGCACTCACCTACACCAAGCCCATAGCTTCTGGAATACACATGGAGATGGCTGGGACGTAGGTTAAGAGCAACAAGATGGCAATCAGTACCAAGAAGTATGGCAGCAACATGACGCTAACCTTTTCGATCGACATCTTGGTGATACCACAGCCCACAAAGAGCACCGAGCCTACAGGTGGGGTCATCGAACCGATACACATGTTGAAGATCAGCACCACACCAAAGTGCACTGGATCCATGCCTAAAGAAACACAGATTGGCAGGAAGATTGGGGTGAAGATCAAGATAGCTGGGGTAATGTCCATGAACATACCGACGATAAGTAAGATCAAGTTGATCAGGAAGAAGATCACATACTTGTTGTCACTTAAGGTCAGGAGGCCTTGAGCGATGGCATCTGGAATACCAGAGTAAGCCATAACCCACGACATGGCAGACGAAGCGGAGATTAAGAACAAGATGATGCCGCTGGTGCAAGCGCTATCAACCAAGATCTTCATAAAGGTTTGCATGTTGATAGCACGGTAGATCACCGACAAGATCAAGCAATAAAGCACGCACACGCCAGCACCCTCAGTGGCAGTGAACACGCCACCAACAATACCACCGATCACGATGACGATCAGGAGGAAGCTTGGCATAGCATCTAAAGTGATCTTTAAGGCAGTCTTAAGTGGCACCACACCAGTGGTTGGGTACTTGTGAGCACGGGCATAGAGGAAGGCCACGACCATCACACCTAAGCCCATTAAGATGCCAGGGATGTAACCTGCCATGAACAATGCGGAAATCGAGACACCGCCGACTACAGTCGAGTACACGATGAAGGCTGAGGTTGGTGGGATCAGAAGGCCAGTAGGAGCAGAAGCGATGTTCACGGCCGAGGCAAAGGCCATGTCATACTTCTCTTCCTTTTGAATTGGCGCAATACTACCGCCCATAGCAGAGGCTGCAGCCACAGCAGAACCAGCCAGCGAACCGAAGAGCATATTGCCTAAGACGTTGGTCTGGGCAAGAGAACCTGGGATGAAGCCGCAGAAGAGCTTAGCAAAGTTGATCATGCGGCGGGCAATACCACCGTTATTCATGATATTACCGGCCAAGATGAACAGAGGCACTGCCAAAAGTGAGAAGCTTTCGACGCCGGAGTTCATCTAATATCGGCGCGGATACCCCAGAGGTAACTCTGGGGAGGAAGCGCCGATATTAGATGAAGAGTAAGGCAGGGTAAACATGATCGATAATGCAGCGATCTACATGCAAAACGGCAAGAGCATTGCGGTTGAGCGGGTCAGTAGCGTCAATGACAACACTATGCAAAGCCACTTCCACGCCTATTACGAGCTCTTTTACTTAGAGCGAGGACAGCGTAGTGTGGTTGTTGGTGATAGGTCGTTTATCCTCTCTCCTCATGAGTTTATTGTGTTTCCTCCCTACATCATGCATCACTCCTGCTCACCAAAAGATGTGGAGTTTTCACGTGTAGTGCTCTACTTTTTGCCATCTGAGATTCCTGCTGAGATTGACCTACTCCTCCGCCAAGAGCCACACCCACACGAGCTGATCGACAGCAAGCACAAAGAAGAGCTACACAAGGAGCTCTGTGCCATTATCGAAGAGCAAAACCAAGCTCTCGCTCAAGCTAAAAATCAAAGTGCAATACCAGCAGTACCAGCACCTACTTCAGCCGCTAATGCTTCTACTTCCGCCGCCCTTTCAGAAGCAGATCTTATGGAGGGGGGTGCTATAAACTTAGAGCTTTTGAGCAATACCGCGATGCAAAGTAGGCTACGGTTGCTGCTCATCACAGCTTTACGCTATCAGAGTAAGGACATTGAGTCTCAAGGTGAGCCCAAGATCGCTAAGATCATCAAATACATCCACAACCACTACTACCAAGAGCTGAGCTTAGATGACCTTGCTGAACAGTTTTTCATCAGCAAATACTACCTATGCCGTGAGTTCAAGCGCTTTACGGCCTGTAGCTTTGTGGAGTACCTCAACAAGATCCGTGTACTCCATGCACAGCGCCTTTTTGTGGAGAGCAACAAGACCATTACGCAGATTGCCATTGAAGTGGGCTTTGGGAGTCTGACGCACTTTGAGCGCGTCTTCTTTCAGCATACAGCTCTTACGCCCAAGAAGATGTGCACCTCAATGCGCCTGATGCGCGACAAAACTCTGCCCCAAAAGCAGGTAGGCTAATGGCAAGATGGAGAAACATGGGAGAGCGCACAGTGAGAGTGGTAAAAATGATATGAGCTGAGGGAAAGCCGCTTACCATCAGGCTCGCGGCGCAGAACCAAAAGAACAGGGCGCTTGCAGAGACAAGCAAACGAATGCTTCAGGCTAACGGGTACTGCCAAATTCACGGATAGCTTGGATCAGTCCCTTTAAAGCAGCAGCAGTAGCGCAAGCTAAGAACACGAACTTAAAGGACTGGTAAATAAAGATTGCATGCTCTAAGTTCTGGGCAAAGACCTCTTCAGGAATGTCTTCTTTGTTAGCGTTGATGTAGTAGAGCTCACCGTAGAAAGCCCATGGCATGAGAGCAATACCGGCAAAGAACAAAGATGACATGCGACGACGCTCTTTTTGCAGGAGATATACACCGTAGAGCATCCACAGCGAAGCAGCGGCTAAGACGATATACTCCAGCATGTTAGCTGGGTACAACGAAGCTGAGATGTAGCCGATGGCATATAAAGCCACAAAATGCACGCCACAAATGAAAATCGGGCGATACTCTTCCATACTTCCAAAAACTCCAAACACCAAACGTTGAGGTAATGCTGAGCAAGGCTGGGCTGGGCGGGGCCGAGCAGGGCAGGACAAATCACAAAGCTGCAGTTGCTAAGCTAAACCTAAGCTAAACCTAAGAGCCCGCTAAGAGTGGCGATCTAAACTTATCTCATCATATCATGATCGCTCGCACTTAACTCACATTGAGAAGTTACTGATAAATCGCAGGAGTTGTAGATTTCATGCGGCTCTCAGCAAAACCAGTTTCCCTGAGTTTGAGTCTAAATAGCATCAAAAAGTGCCTGAGTACGCATTTATGCAGCTCATATGTTTGGTTCTCATGCTCTACTAAGGATTGGTTCGGTATAGGAACAGCGACCTTCAGTCGAGCTGTAGGCAATAACACGGCTGCAGAAGCCTTGAAAAATCTCAACTCTGTGATTTTTACTGGCAAGCTCTCAATGTGAGACTTAAGGCCAGAAGACCGGTACTGTTAGTGCTTCATTGCTCAACTGTGGCGCCAAACAAACATCGAAGCGGATTTGTCTATTGTGTAGATAGGCCTTGGCCTATGACTAAGCTGCAAAGGAGGGCACTATACTATGCGCCTCTATGATCACCCATACAAATTGCTTGCTGCATTCATGATCGTTCCTACAATCCTCTTTTTGGTGGGCCTCTTTTATACCGACATCGCTCTTGTGCCCAAGGCGTATATCAAAGAGCTCGAATTCTTAAGCGGTGCGTGGTGCTGGGCTATTGCCTGCTTCCTCTTTGTGACAGCAATTCGTCCTCGTTTTGTGGAGAAGTGGGGATCCTTAGACAGCTACTACCACTGCCACAAGATCTTGGGCATTGCTTGCACCATACTCTCGATCTTGCACTTCTACTCAAAAGACATTGGCATTGCCCTGATGCCAGTGCTCTTTACTTTCCCTGAAGGTGCTCAGATGCCACCTAATAGTTGGCCATTAGCGTCCTTTACTCACTTTGCGCAAGCATCAGCTCACATATTTAGCGTGCTAGCTCTGATCTTTATCGTCTGCAGCTTCATTCCACAAATACGTTACAGTGTGTGGCTGAAGATGCACCGCATATTAGCGGTGGTTGCCATAATCATCTGCATGCATGTACTGATTTTGCTGCGCGACAATCAGGTGATCACACCTTTAGGCGTGCTGACCATTGCCATGACCTTAGTCACTCTCTATGCAGCCGTAATTTCACTGTTGGACAAGAGCGGACAGTCTAAGCGCTTTGCAGTCACCTTGCAGCACATGGTAGTGGGCAATAATTACTTAAAGCTCACCTTGCGAGCAGCGAAACTCCCTAAAGGCGAGAAGTTGTGTGCTGGCCACTTTGTATTCTTACGCCTACAAGGCTACAACGCACACCCTTACACCGTGCAGAGTGTGCAGAGTGTGAGGAGCGCACAAAGCATGCAGGGAAATGGCCCTAATACCACCTTTACCCTGCTCATTAAGCGCGGGGGTATCTTTGCCAAAGTGTTAGAGGAGAAACTGCAAGACGGTATGGAGCTGAACTGCGAAGGCCCATATGGCTTATTTGCCCTGCCTCTCCCAACAGCAGAGCAACATGATCTGTGGCTGGGCCAAGGCGTGGGCATGAGCGCTTTGTACGATGCCGTCATGAAGCTGCCTGAGAACGCAAACAAGCTCAAAGGCCGTTTGACGATTACACTCTTGACCCGCAATGCCGAGCAAGATGAGGTTGTGCGTGAACTCAGTGCTGCTTACGACAAACTCGACACCACACAAAAAGAGCAGGTACAGCTCATTGTTCACGACTCAGCTACCGCAGGCCGTATCACACCACAGCGTTTAACCGAGCTCTGCTCGGGCGTCACCAGCCTCTACTTTTGTGGCGATAGCAAGCTCAAATACACAGCAAAGCAAAGCTTTATGAGCGCTGGCGGTAGTGCGACCAACTTCCACGGCGAGTACGCACAGTGGCGCTAACTCACCCCACAGCCCCACAGCCCCACAGTGCCAGCGTGAGTCTTAGGACTTGCGCTGACGCTAGCGCTAGCGCTGACGCTGCTTTTCGTACTCGCCAAGTGGATCGACTCCACTTGGCTTTGGTTTGAGCTTGCGACCATGCAGAACAAATAGCATCACCACAAAGAACAGTAGATAGGCACTGCATACACCAATGATGAGCTTGTTTTTGTAGGTGCGCTCAGCGATATAGTCCTCCGCTGTCATGGCAGGGTCACAGCGGTACCAAATCTTGGCTTCATCGTAGGTTAGAACTCGCCACGTCTTATTGCCCTCCTCGTAGAGGCGCTGAGCCAGAGCTTCAGTATTACCTGCCGCTTCGTGGTAGCTAAAACGGCGTGGCTTCGCCTCCAACGAGCGATAGTAGACGTGGTACTCGTAGGTCTTAATCTCACGCGTGCGATTAGGCCGTGGATGCTCATTGCGCGTCACCGCAAAAGACTTGATGTCATAAGGCCTAAAGGTCATAACGCCCACATCTTCAAGATCGGATGCTGATGGCAACTCATTGATCTCAGTCGTGGCGCGATGAATACCAACTCCCGCGACTATGGCCAAGATTGCCAGCGCCGACGTCAAGAATCTCTTAAACGCCCTACTGTGCAGTCGCTGTTTAAAGCCCATAGTGCTCTCCCCTACTCTTTTCCACCAGACTCTTCATGATCTGACCAGACCTAACCTGATTAGAACTGCCACATCAGCTGTAATTGACCTGAGACTTCGTTGATATCACCGTCACTGACACGACCTTGCAGACCATAGCTAAAGCTATGGTAAGAGCCCTCTAAGCCAAGATTAAAGCCATAGGTGAAGCCACTGAGCTCATAGCTTGGGATGGTGAAGTTCTCCACGGTACCAGTAAAGGTGGTACCAACAATGTGGCGACCAAAGACTGATCCACGCACCAATAAGTTCTCGTTTATGCTGACCTTAGCCTGCAAGCTAGCCTTAAACGAGTGCAGCTGCAAGTCATCGATCGCAAGATGCTGATGATCCTTGTGCTCAAGCGTGACGTCATCTGCTCCCAAATAGTGGAGGTCATAGCGCAGCTGTGGGCTGAGCGTAATCGCATCATTTACCGCTAAGTCGTACTGCGCACGGGCACTAAAAGTGCCATACCACGTCTCATAGTCGTAATCGACCTGATCTGCGGTACGCTGATAGTAAGCACCAAAGTCAGATTGCGCGTAACCAAAACGCAGTGCAGTCAGCAAGCTGAAGTCATGGTAGCGGCTGTAGACCATCATACCCACACCACCATAGCTGACATCACCTAAAGGCTTGATGCCAGCAAAGTCCTGCTCGTACTCTGACTTACCAGCCTCCAAAAAGAGCGCACCGTCCACCGACCAAGCACTAGAGCCACCAAAAGCACCAGAAGAACCAGAGATAGCGTCTTGCGGTGACAGCCATGGCCATGCCACACCCATGACCGCGACTGCGCCATCAAGGCACATGGAACCATAAGCCTCGAAGTCGAAATCAAAGCCGCGTACTGCAATCAGAGGACGTACCCCTGAACGATCTTTGCGATCAGGCCACATGATCTCATCTAACAGAGTGGAGCCCTGAGCAATGGTGAGCGCTACCATAGTTGGGGACACCAACAAGGTTGAGGCATGTTCGGTATCAACGATTTGCTGATGATCGAAATTGCCCTCAGGCTTTTGCTGTGGTGGCAGCTGACCGCCACTGTTGCCACTACCACCGTTACCACTTCCGCCATTGCTGCTGCCACTACCACTACCAGTGCCACTGCCACTGCCAGCATCACCACCGCTTTCGCCGCCCAACTCACCACCTGAGCCAGAGCCAGAACCGGAGCCGGAACCAGAACCAGCGCCCGCCCCTCCGTTTTCACCATTACCACCATCGGTAGAGCTTTCACCAGTGCTGTCTTCGCCCCAGATTAGTTCGTGCTCAAAGATATGATCGTCTCGTGGTGTCCATGCATTAAAAACAAAGGTCTCATCGCCACGGATGTAGGTGGTCTCATCGACTACCAGCTTATCTGCCACATCGACGTAGATAAGCTTATTGTTATCGGGATCGTCGATGTTCAACCCCGTAACCCAAATCTCCTTACCGCGCAGATCAAGGCCCTGTTCACCAGTCACTCGCAGTACGTGAGTTGCAGACGAGGTGTCATCACTGTCGTTATAAGGCGCTAAGAACAAATGCAGACGGTGGTAGCCTTCTAAATTGCCGACCTCAACCGTACCGTCGACAGCAATCTCGTTAGCGCCATTGATGGCGACACCACCCTCGTTGCGTGCACCAAAGACAGTCCCCGTCACCTGCGTGGTTCCGCGTAAGATCGTGATATTCTGCGAAGCACCACCACTGCTACCACCTGCGACCACTGCAGCACTTGCAGAGCCTGATATCAGAGCATCATGAAGCAATAACGTGTTGTTATGCGCAGTAAGACCATGGGCAGCCATCACATCGCCCTGCACTGTAGCGCCAGTCACTCGCAGTAAATTAAGGTCAGCCGAGCCTTGCGAGCTGTGAGCACCCACTACATCTCCAGTAACACTACCTAACACCGACACCGAGTTATAGCTGGCATCATCGTGTGCACTAGCTCCCAACACATTGCCATGCACAGCAGAACTTGGGTAGAGATTGACGGCATTGAGGTAAGACGAACCGCCCTGCGAACTACCACCTACAATCACAGGCTCTGCAGCGCCACTACTACCGTCCACAGCATCACCCACTGAGCCATAGACGTTGACCACATTGTAGAGGCTATCACCAGAAGAACTTTCGGCGCCAATAACCGAAGATGCATGCGCCCCAGCGCTGATTGTCGCGGTGTTGTTAGCTACCTGCTGTGCACCGATAGCACCATGCACCTCTCCGACGCTGCCACCCCACACCGACAAAGTGTTGTAGAGCGCAGAACCACTAGATGACAAGCCAGCTACGGCATAATCAACGGTACCTGATAGGTCGACGAAGTTACTGTTAGCCTCGGTAGCGCCGCGACCTCCCACCACCTGTCCTGCTGTACCGTAGACCGTCACAAAGTTAGCATCAGCAGCACCTGAGCTGCTGTCACCGCCATAAACAGCATCAGCACGGGCACCAAAATCGACAAAGACCTCGTTATGATCACTGCCAAAAGCACCAAAGCCACCGCAAACCACACTGCTATGCGCACCACTCTCTAAGGTTACATCATTGCTCTGCGCCTCACCTTGCACGCTGTAGGCGCCAAAGGCATACATAACATCAGCAGAGGACAAAAACGAGTTGCCACGCAAGGTGCTACTGCCTAAGCTCACAGCACCGGCAGCCACAGTGGCACTACTCCCAGCATCAAGCTCGATGCTGTTGTAGGAGCTTAAAGTTGAGCCTTGAGCTAAGGCCGCTACAGCAAGCGACACCTGACTTGAGCTCAAAGAGAGGAAGTTATCGGCGACGTTTTGCGAGTCTGACCATGCTCCAATAACATCGACCTCACCTCTGACGCTAGAGACTGTGATCTGATTGCCTCTAAAAGTGCCAGAGCCACTCATAGGCCCAAACCAACTATGAGCGATCCAAGAGCCCGTAGAGCCCAAAGGATTACTTGCAGCACTCTGAGCCTGATCTAAGCTTGAGAAATTAAGGCGCTGAGCCTGCACCAAGGAGCTCGAACTTAGAGCTAAGAGCCCCATAGCTACCACCAATGCAGACCATCGTCCAACACCTCCAGCCCCAAGCTGTTGAGGCGCAGCCACTCCACCATCTTGCAAATAGCAACATGGGATTATGGAACCAAACAGACGTGGCATAAGGCCTCCTCACACAAACGACAATGCACCACCGAGCTACATCGCAACACCTACCCCCTATAACGGCAGTATCAGCCAGATCTAATAGGGAGAGTTATTGGATTCTTGTCGTAAGTGAGCTTACAACCATATACTCACAGCACAGCAGCACTTCTCCACAAGCCCTTGCTTTTTAGAGGCGCGGAAACGAGAAGAGATCATCACCTTGCGCTTTGCGCTAACATCACTGAGCCTAACCATGAGCACAAAACCAAAAGTCGCATTCGTTTGCGTCCACAATTCCTGCCGCAGCCAAATCGCTGAGGCCTTGGGCAAGCACTTAGCCGCAGATGTGTTCGAGAGCTATTCTGCTGGCACTGAAACCGTGCCACGCATCAACCAAGTAGCAGTACGCATGTTCAAAGAACTCTACAGCATCGACATGGAGACAACGCAATACAGCAAGCTTCTTAATGCGCTACCTGTGGTTGATATCGTGATCACTATGGGCTGTAACGTACAGTGCCCTACTCTGCCATGTCGCCACCGCGAGGACTGGGGCTTGGAGGATCCAACGGGCAAAGACGAGCAGGCCTATAAAGACACTATTGCGGCCATCAAAAAGCGCATACTTATGCTCAAGAAAGAGATCGAAGAAGGGAAAATCTAAGGAAGCACAAGCTGATGTGCCTAAGCGTGGTCCTAGCCGTCCAAAGGGGAGCAAGAACAAGTCTACGCTTGCGCGCGAAGCCGCAGAGGCTGCTAAGAAGGAAGCACAAGCT